>CAZJFC010000037.1:0-17594 GCA_964545245.1 uncultured Rickettsiales bacterium | reverse complement strand
GATGGGCTGCTCGCATTCGCTCGCGCTCAGGGCTGGCTCGGTTTACTAACCTCGTTTTGTTCCCCATATGGCAGAGAATCGTCATCGCGCACTTGTTGCGCGATCCGGTTAGCGAAGCACGCTCTGATGTTGCCACATGAACCAGACCCCGTGACAAGCACGGGGTGACGGCGCGTGCTACAGACCACAGACTACCAGCCACCGGCTATTCCAAATCCTTGTAATAGAAGCTGCCCGGCACGTATTCGCTGTCTACCATCTCGTATTTATCAAGCTCGCCCCACTTCCGGAAGCCTGCGCTTTCATACATTGAAATTGCTGCATCCTGGGTTGCACGCACTTCAAGCTTCAGGATTTTCAGGCCGTTTTCGCGCGCTTCTTTTTCCGCCGCTGCCAGCAACATATTTGCCAAACCGTGGCCACGCGCCCAGGGGGCAACGAAATGCTCGCGGATGCTGCCTGAAAAAAACTGCGCCTGGTTGCTTGGCGAAGGCCGCATGAGCTGGATGGAACCGGCGATCACGCCGTCAAGCCTGCCCACATAAAGCGAGCGCTCCGGCACCAGCAGGATGCCTTTGTAATATGATTCGAGCTTCTCCGGTATCGGCGTCTTGAGCCAGCCGAAGCCGAGGGAAAACCCCGCGCCGCCATCTTCCACCGTGGCGCTTAACGCCTCGATGAGATCCGGAAGGTCGGAACCTTTGAACTCGGTAAGTTTTTCGATATGAACGTTGGAACCAGTATTTTCAGCTAAACAGAATGACATAACCCCCACTTTATATTCGCAAGAAATTTCCAAGAATCGCCAAGCCGGTTTTTTGACTCTTCTCTGGATGGAATTGTACACCAAAAACGTTGTCCTTTTCAACTATTGCCGTTGCTGCACCGCCATAATCGGTGATAGCGGCAACATTTGCCGCATCCGCGCAAACCATCGCATAAGAGTGGACAAAATAAACATCGCCCTCAACACAAGCAGAAAGCCTTGATTCTTTTGTAAAGACAAGATTGTTCCAACCCATATGCGGAACCGGCAACCCGCCCGCCGGGGTGATGCGGCGCACCTCGCCCTTTATCCAGCCGAGGCCGTTGAATTCACCGTTCTCAAAACCTTTTTCGGCCAAAAGCTGCATCCCAACGCAAATGCCGAGGAATGGTTTTTTGCCCGCGATGACCTGCTCGTTGAGTTCATTTTCCATACCATCAATCGCACGCAAACCAGCCGCGCAATCACCAAACGCACCAACGCCGGGCAGGACTATATGGCTTGCGGATTTTAAATCTGCCGGGTTTGAAGTGACCTTGACCGAAGCGCTGCCGGCGACATGCTCAAACGCCTTGGCGGCGGAGCGTAAGTTCCCTGAACCGTAATCAATAATCGTGACCTGCATAACGCCCTTATAATGACATCAGGCGATAATTCCAAGATTATCTTGGCGGAAGCTTGTCTTCACCGCCCTTATCTGCCTGTTGCTGCGGCAAACTGCTTGCCGAAAGAGGAACGGTTTCATCAATTTCGGCAGGGCCTGAAAATTCAATTTTCTGCGGCCTGCCCACCGGCGTGACCGTGCCGCGCTCCTTAGGGATGCGCTCATCGATACCAAGCTGGATTTCATGGATGTCCTGTTGCGTCTTGCCAAGGGTTTCCAGCGCCCGCTGGTATAAGCCGTGGACTTCAAGCTTGAACGCCGCAAACTCATCAGCCAGCAATTCGCTGCCGGGGTTAATCCCGTCCTTACGCAGGTTCTCCTCAAGCTGGGCGAGATATGCTTCCGGGGTATATCTGGCGGTTCTTGGGTCATCGAACGGCGGCAACGGGTCATTCATATCCGCGCCCGCCGCCTTTAGCTGGCGCACAAGGTCGCTATGGCGCTGGTTATCCGAACGCGCATTGAACGCCACCGCATAAGGCCCATGGAATTCATCATATTTCTTTTCGCCTTTTTCGTCCTGCCTGTAAGGGAATTCCCCGCCGTTCCTTTCCAGCGAATTACCCGCCCCGGCAAAAATATTCATTGTCACCATAGTGAAATGTTCCTCAGGAATTTTATCCGGTTCCGCCCTCTTTGAAGAATCCAGACCCGTTTGCAATGACCAGTGAAGGTTCGGATACCTGTCCCGTAAATCGCCATGCAATACATTTTTCTGGCTCAGCGCGTCCTCAATCGCATGGCCGCTGAAGGGGCTAAGCGGAAATTTTGAAACATGATCATTCGGCACGCGCTGGCCTTTTTCATTGGTATAGGAGGTGATAATTTCCTGCGTGCCATCCGGCTTTAACATCAGCGTCAGGTTATAGGCTTTCGCCCCTGCCACCTCACGCCCGGTTTCGGTCGAAAAGTTAAGGTGCAGCGTGCCATCCTTGCTTGTGCGCTCGCCGTTAAATTTTATCCCGACACAATCCGCATAGCTGGTTTGAAGCCCCACAGCCATTTCATGCGCGAGGTATTGCAGCCCTTGAGGTGAGGTCGCCAGCTCTTTTATTTTTTCATTGTCAGCCATTATTAGTTGCTCCCGAATGTGAACGTTAGCCTGAAAGGCTACACCCATCCTGTTAAGATTATATTAAGAATTTGTTAAGGATTTATGATATCTGGTGGCTTATCCGTTCCAGATAGCGCCGGTGCGCGTCTGTCTCGTCCTTGCCGGTAACGATGGAATCCAGCTCAAAACCCTTACGTTTCAGGCTCCAGCGCAGTATGTCATTTGCCCAGATACCTAAAAACGGAAAAATCGCCAGTTTAGTGACCCCGACCATTATTTTGGTGAAGTTCGAGGCGTCACCCAGCACAAAACTGGAACCGGTGAAAACCACAATTACCGCCAGAAACACCCAGCAACGGTTGTTAAGCGCCCAAAAAATATTGAAAGGAAAAACCATCGCATAAAGATTGAACCCTTCCGGCACAAGCTGCGCGGTTTCAAACGGCTTATCCGCCTTGGGGTCGGTATGGACGGTATATATTTTCATCTTGAATTTTCCTTGCTCTGATTTATTATGCCTTCCACTCAGGAAACGTCAATTAAAAGCTCAGCTTATATATATGAAACAGGCCAGAAAATTTTTCTTCGCAACATTGGCGGTTACAGCGCTCGCCTTTCCCATCGCCGCAGCAGCATATAATGACGCGCTGATGACGCTGCGCTTCCACGGTGGCCGCGCAATCGCCTATCAGGACCAGCTTTTTTATGTTGTGCGTGAAGCGGTCAAAACCAAATCCACCGTAGTTTTTGATGTTGTTTCCACCGCGCCGTCGGGCCGGCCAAACACTTATGGCCAGCGCGTTGCTTCCGATATCGCCAGGATCGGCGTGAACCCGGCGCAGATCACCTATCGCGCGGAGCAGAACCCCGGCGTACAAAGCGAAGAGGTAAGGATCTTTGTCAGATAAATTGAGAGAGCTGGGAATCCCCCCTTCCGATATCACCCCGGCGGTGAGCATAGCCCTGAATGGCCTTACCGACCACATCGAACAACTGAACGCCGAACTGCAAAATACGAAACAACAGCTCGAAAACCTGCAAGACCTCATCGACGTTGACAGCTCGCCTGCACTGCCCAACCGCCGCGCCTTCATCAAACGCATCGACTGGGCGATTGCCATGAACAAGCGCTACTCCGACCCGACCTCGATCGTGATTTTTAAACTGAGTGATTTTGAAACCATCAACCGCACCTATGGTTATCAGGCCGCCAGCCGAGCCGCCGGATATGTCGCCGAATATCTTGCCGCCAATGTGCGTGATACCGACTTTTTTGCCCGCATCAACGAAACCCAGTTCGGCGCGTTAATGTTCTTCGCCGAGGTGGATGATATCCGCGAGAAGGTCAGCCGCATGCGCGGGCATATCCTGCAAAACCCGATGCGCTGGAATAACGGGGTTATCAACATTCCCCTCTCCTGCGGGCTGCACCGGATCACCTCTGCGGATACGCCAGAATCCGCTATTCTTGCTGCAACAAATGCTGTATTCACTGACCAGCAAAAACAAAAATTTGAAGAAATAAACATCAAGGCATGACCAGCTTCCAGATAACCCAGCCCGACGACATGCACGTGCATTTGCGCGACGGCGCGATTATGCAAACCGTCGCCAGGGCAACCGCACGCCAGTTTGGCCGCGCCATCATCATGCCTAACCTCGTGCCGCCGGTAACAACAACCGCCGCCGCCGAAGCTTATGCCGAACGCATAAAAACCGCTACCGGCAATGGCTTTGAGCCGCTGATGGTGCTTTACCTAACCGACAACACCAGTAAGGATGAAATAAAAAAAGCGAAAGAAAGTGGTGTGGTGAAGGCTGTGAAATATTACCCGGCAGGCGCAACCACCAACTCCGATTCCGGCGTTACCGATATTGAAAAAGTTTACCCGGTGTTGGAAGAAATGGAAAAACTCGGCCTGCCCTTCCTTGTGCATGGCGAAGTGACGGACAAGGAAATTGATATTTTCGACCGCGAGGCGGTTTTTATCGACCGTGTGCTGAACCCGGTCACAAAAAAATTCCCGGCGCTCAAAATTGTTTTCGAGCATGTTACCACTAAACAGGCGGCGGAGTTTGTCGCAGCGGCAGGAAACAATATCGCGGCGACAATTACCCCGCAGCATTTGCTGTTCAACCGCAACCATATGCTGGTTGGCGGCATCCGCCCGCATTATTATTGCCTGCCGGTTTTAAAGCGCGAAGAACACCGCGAGGCGCTGGTGAAAGCGGCAGTTTCAGGCAGCAAAAAATTCTTCGCAGGAACCGACAGCGCCCCGCACCTCATCCACCGCAAGGAATCATCATGCGGCTGCGCGGGTTGCTTCAACGCGCCGAACGCAGTTGAATTCTATGCCGAGGTTTTTGACCGCAATGCCGACCTCGCAAAAACCGGTACGCAAAAGATTTTTGAGAATTTCATGAGCAAATCCGGCACGGAGTTTTATGGCCTGCCATATAACAGCAAAAAAATCACCCTTACCCGCAAGCCGACAAAAATAGCCGATGCGGTTGAAACGCCGGAAGGGAAAATCATCCCGCTGATGGCGGGCGAAACGCTGAACTGGTCAGTTGAATATGTATAAACTGCTGCACAAACTGAACCCCGAAACCGCGCACGACCTTGCAATCTTCGCGCTCGCTAACGGGCTTGGCTGCCGCTATACCAAACCCGACCCGGAAATTTTAAACACTGAGGCTTTCGGCCTGAAATTCAGCAACCCGATCGGCATGGCCGCAGGTTTCGATAAAAACGCCCGCGCGGTTAACGGGCTGTTCAACCTTGGTTTCGGCTTTGTGGAAGTGGGCAGCGTTACCCCCAAACCGCAATATGGCAACCCGAAGCCGCGTCTTTTCCGCCTTTCGGAAGACGAAGCGATCATCAATCGTTTCGGGTTCAATAATAAGGGCATTGAAAAATTTCTCAAGAACCTCGCCCCGCAGGTTGAAGGGAAAAAAGGCGTGCTGGGAATCAATATCGGCCCTAACAAGGACAGCAAGAATTTCTATAATGATTACCTCATCCTTATCGAAAAATCCGCCCCGCTGGCCGATTATATCACCATCAACGTTTCCTCGCCGAACACTCCGGGTTTGCGTGATTTGCAGAAAAAAGAGTTCATCCGGCAATTACTGAAAGATGTTATCGACATCCGTAATTCGCAGAACAGAAAGCCACCGCTATTGCTAAAAATTGCGCCGGATCTGAGCGATGATGAAATATTCTCCATCACCGATATTGCGCTTGAACTCAAGATCGACGGCATAATCGCCACCAATACCACCATCAGCCGCCCCGCGCTTGCAAATGTACAGGCACAGGAAACAGGCGGCTTAAGCGGCAAACCGCTGAAAGATATTTCCACCAGCGTTATCCGCAGGATATACGAGCACTCGCAGGGCAAAATCACAATTGTTGGGGTTGGCGGTGTTTCCACCGGGCAGGACGCATTTGAAAAAATCGCCGCAGGGGCTAGCCTTGTGCAGGTTTATAGCTCACTGATCTACAAAGGCCCCGCCGTTGTGAAAAATATAAAAGCGGAACTTGCGGATATACTTTCGGCAAAAAAAATAGCCTCGGTGAAAGAGGCGGTCGGGATCAAGCAATAATGTCGGGATAAAGCATCGACTCAAGCATTGCGATACGGTCACGGAGGAAGAGTTTGCGCTTTTTGAGCTTCTGGAGCCTTATCATATCAGCGCCACCATCCTGTAATTCCTGAAGCATAAGGTCGATTGTGCGGTGCTCCGCGCGGAGCATATCAATTTCCTGCATGAGTTTCTTGTCTTCGCCCATTACTATCCTCGCCCTCGTTTTTTGAGGAAACCATTCCTAAGAATAATTTCGCTCAAATCAATTTTTTTCACGCTATAGTAAGCGTGATTTATTAACAGAATGATAATTTTAT
Source organism: uncultured Rickettsiales bacterium (assembly GCA_964545245.1). Classification (GTDB taxonomy): domain Bacteria; phylum Pseudomonadota; class Alphaproteobacteria; order Rickettsiales; family 21-14-0-20-44-7; genus CAZJFC01. The sequence goes on along the minus strand of CAZJFC010000037.1, from coordinate 11,202 downwards.
CACAAAATCGGGGGTATTTCCACTGAAATAATGCTCAAAAAGAACAAATTTTAGATAAAACTGGGTATTTCAGGATTGGTCCGGAGTAGGTTAACTGTTTTGGCTCAAAATCAGGCATATTCAACCGGTGCCGGGGCATAATCGGCAATGTTCAGTTTCACCGCAAAAGTGAGCGGAACACCGGTGTGGCTGGAGATAATAACAATCCCCCCCACCTTGCATTTTTCGGTAAAGAGCTGGTCCAGCACCTGGCAAATCCCGGCATCGAGGTTGTTATACGGCTCATCAAGGATCCAGATATCGGACGGGCAGCAAATCAGCCTTGCCAGCGCAACGCGCTTCTGCCAGCCGCGCGAAAGCTCGGAGCATTTAACATTCGCGTAAGGCGTAAGGCCAAAATGGCCGATTGCCTCACGGATAAACCTTTCATCACCATATAGCCTTGACCAGAATTGCAGGTTCTGGAAAACGGTAAGGTCTTCCTTCACCCCGGTTTCATGGCCGATGAAATTCACCACCAACTCGCCGGTATGGACAGCTTCATCCATTGGTTTTGAATTCCATGTGACATTGCCCTTGCCGCCGGATTTCATCCCCGCGACAATATGCAGCATGCTGGTTTTACCACATCCGTTCGGCCCCTGAAGGACAAGGAAAGTCCCCTCCGCAATCGAGAAAGTAACACCGTCAAAAATGTGTTTATTGCCATAGGTGCAGGAGATATTATTGCAAATTAACATGAGTTTGTCCGATTATCCTGCCGTTTCTTCCAGCCTTTCAGCAAGGTCGTGCAGGCGTGATGTTACCTGACTCATAGCCGCCGAGGTGATTTTGTCAATCTGCTCCTGAATATTCTGCCCGGCGGCAGCGCCATTACGCAACTCATAGACCTCGTCAATAAGCTGGAGCGCGGCGACAATTAAAAGCATCGTCTGGTTACCCGTTCCCACCCCGCGCGAAAGTCCGCGTACGCGGTTATCAAGTTCGTAGGAAAGCTGCATGAGTTTTTCTTCCTCACCGTCTTCACAGGCAATTTCATATTCGCGGCGGTTGATGCTCAGGTTAACTACAGCCATTATGCCACCATCTCCTCAATATCCTTGATTGAACTAGCAAGCAGGGTTTCAACCTTGCCTACAGTCGCACGCAGGGTTGCGTTCTCTTCCTTGAGCCGCACCAGCTCAATTGCGGAATTGCTGATTTCCTCTTTCGCTTCGGCAAGTTTATTTTCGAGGTTTTTTATTTCGTCGCGCAAATTACCAAGCTCGGAACCGCTGGCCACCCTTGCCTGCCCGCGGGCCTGCTCTTCCGCGCGGCTTGCGTATTGCACTATTGCGTTTTCCAGCCTGCTGAACGCAGCATCCAATCTTGCGCCTTCCGATCTAACTGATTCCTGTATCACTACCATAAACTTATACCTTCTGGCCGACCGTATTTCCCGCTGGAAATTAAAAACAAAAAGCTGTAGAGAATCGTATCACTTAAAAATTATCAATTGCAAGGGAAAAATGGGCAACAATTCATTAAAGGCCGAGGCTGTGAACACTAAACCGGAAATCAGTTATCTTCAAATGGCAAATGCTATCCGCGCGCTTTCAATGGACGCGGTGGAAAAAGCGAAATCCGGCCACCCCGGAATGCCGATGGGCATGGCCGACATCGCCACCGTCCTTTTCTCACAGTTTTTGAAATACGACCCGAAAAACCCTAACTGGCCGGACCGTGACCGCTTCGTGCTTTCTGCCGGACATGGCTCAATGCTGATTTATTCACTGCTCTACCTCACCGGATATGAGGACATGACGCTGGACGAAATCAAAAATTTCCGCCAGTGGGGAGCAAAAACCGCAGGCCACCCGGAATATGGCCACGCGCAGGGAATTGAAACTACCACCGGCCCGCTTGGGCAAGGCATCACCACTGCGGTGGGCATGGCGCTTGCCGAGAAACTTCAGGCCAACCGCTACCCGGATGTGACCGACCATTATACATATGTCATCGCTGGCGATGGCTGCCTGATGGAAGGCATCTCGCAGGAAGCAATCTCCCTCGCCGGACATTTGAAGCTGAGCAAGCTGGTGGTGCTGTGGGATGACAATAATATTTCCATCGACGGCACTATCGACCTTGCTTCATCTGAAAACCAGCTCAAGCGTTTTGAGGCTTCCGGCTGGGTGGCAAAATCAATCGACGGACATGATTATTACGCAATCACCGAAGCGCTCGCCTGGGCAAAAACGCAGGATAAGCCTGTGCTCATCGGCTGCCGCACCAAAATCGGTTATGGCGCACCAAACAAAGCGGGGACGAAAGATTGCCACGGTTCGCCGCTCGGCAAGGATGAGATCGCCGCAGCGCGCAGCAACCTGAAATGGGAAGCGGAAGAATTCGTTGTTCCTGCTGAAATTCTGGATGCATGGCGTGCAGTCGGCGCTCGCGGCAATGAAGAATTCAAGGAATGGAATGAAAAACTGGGCAAGCTTGTGAACAAGGCGGAATTTGAGCGCACCATTAAAGGTGAACTGCCTGACCTTGCCGCAATCCTTGAGCCGGTGAAAAAGGATTTCGTCACCAGCCGCCCTAATCTTGCCACGCGTAATTCCTCGCTGAAAATGCTGGAGGTGCTCACCGAAAAACTGCCTGAACTTCTGGGCGGTTCGGCTGACCTTACCGGCTCCGTCGGCACGAAAACCAAAGCGCTGAACGCGATAAAGCCGAATGATTTCAGCGGGCGTTATATCCATTACGGTGTGCGCGAACATGCGATGCAGGCGGTTATGAACGGCATTTCTCTGCATGGCGGTTTCATTCCTTATGGCGGGACATTCCTTGTGTTCTCCGATTATGCCCGTCCGGCCATCCGCCTCGCGGCACTGATGGGAATCCGCACTATTTTCGTAGGCACGCATGATTCCATCGGCCTTGGCGAAGACGGGCCGACCCACCAGCCGGTTGAGCATCTTTCATCTCTCCGCGCGATTCCGAACCTTTTGGTTCTGCGTCCGGCTGACGAGGTTGAGGTTGCAGAAGCTTGGGAGATCGCACTTTCATCGCCGAAAACCCCTTCGGTTATTTCACTCACCCGCCAGAACGTGCCTACCATCCGCACTGATTATGCCGAAAATAAATCAGCAAAAGGCGCTTATATCATCAGCGAGAAACCTGCGCCGAAAGCAACCATACTTGCCACCGGTTCGGAAGTCGGCATTGCCGTGGAAGCGCAAAGACAGCTTGGAGAAGCTGGCATTAATGTGAATGTAGTTTCAGTCCCTTCGTTTGAGCTTTTTGATAAACAACCGGAAAGCTATAAGCAGCAGGTTCTGGGCAATGGTCTGCTGGTCGCGGTTGAAGCGGGCATCCGCCAGTGCTGGGATAAATATCTTGGCCGCGATGGAATTTTTGTGGGTATGAGCGGCTTCGGCGCTTCCGCCCCGTATCAGGAACTCTATAAACAGTTCGGCATCACCGCTGAGAACATTGTTGATAAAGTAAAGAAAGCTCTGTAAAAGGACGCCATGACTATCAGAATCGCAATCAACGGCCTTGGCCGCATCGGACGCTGCATAACCCGTGCAGTCCATGAACTTGGGTATAATGATATCGAAATCGTTGCCATCAACGGCGGCAGCGGGGATGCGAACACCCACGCACATTTGCTGAAATATGACTCGATACATGGCGTTTTCCCGCAGGTGGAAGCCGACAGCGCTGACCTCAGGATTGCAGGCAAGAAAGTTAAGCTCATCTCCGAGCGCGACCCGAAAAAACTCCCGTGGAAAGAACTCGGCATTGACGTGGTGATGGAATGCACCGGCGCGTTCAAAGGCAAATCCGACGCTTACGGGCATATTGAGTCCGGCGCGAAAAAAGTTATCATTTCCGCACCTGCGGAAGGGGTTGACGCAACCATTGTTTACGGCGTGAACAACGATGCGCTTAAGAAAGAACACGAAGTTATCTCGATCGGCTCATGCACGACCAACGGCCTTGCCCCGGTTGCGCAGGTGCTCAACAACGCGGTTGGAATCGTGCAGGGTTACATGACAACCATCCACGCCTATACCAATGACCAGGTTATCCTTGACGCAAAACACAAAGACCTTCGCCGCGCGCGCGCGGGCGCTTTGTCAATAATCCCGACTTCAACCGGCGCTGCGAAAGCAATCGGCCTCGTGCTGCCGGAACTTGAAGGCAAGCTGGAAGGAACCGCCATCCGCGTTCCTACCCCGAATGTTTCGATGGTTGACCTTACCTTCACCCCTTCGCGCAAAACCAGCAAGGATGAGATCAACGCGGCTATGAAAGAAGCAGCAGAGGGAAGATTAAAAGGCGTTCTGGGCTATTACACCGAGCCGCTGGTTTCCATCGACTTCAACCACAACAGCAACTCATCCAGTTTTGACGCCACGCAGACGCGCGTGGTGAACGGCGACCTTGTGCGCATCGCAAGCTGGTATGACAACGAATGGGGCTTCTCCTGCCGTATGCTGGATGTAGCTAAATTCTGGCTGGAATAGATTTTAAACGCAATTAGCTGCGGTCGCGCCCACGGAACTGGGCAAGGTTCTGGGATGAATGCGCAACAAGCCTGTTACGGTCATCCACATCCTGCATCCTTGGCAGATTTTTGAAATCCATACCACGCGCGTCAACCGCTTCACGCACAGCCGCCATATCACGCGAATTGCTGCCGCCGCGGAACCATTCCCTTTCCATAAAATCAGGGCGTTCGTTGCGCGGAATGCTGTTCCACGCTGCCATATAATTATTAAATGCCCCTTCACGAACGAATACATTGCAGCCACGGCTGCCGGGAACTCCACCGTCATCATGGTTAAGATACTTCGTACGTCCACCATTATCTGTCAAAATCCGGTGGCCGGACATCTTAACATTAGATTTGCATCCTACCGGAGTGAACTCGCAAAGATCCTTAGCCATACGGTAACGGTCTTTATCTGGCGGCGATCCACTTCCATAAGGGCCGGAAACATAAGCTTCACGAAAAACCTCACGGCCTTTTGGGTCAACCATCACAATGTCGCCATACTCTATCTTGCCCCTAACACCGTGAGAGGTAGTAATGCCTGCACCGCGTTCATAAACAACTTTTTTAAGCTCCCATTCACCAGTCGGCTCATGCCTGCCCAACCTTTTTGAGTCGCTAAACTGCCCGCCACGTGTTTTCGGGGTGTTATCTTTGCCGAAATCCCTAGTTTTAGCCACTTCTTCGCCTTCGCGCTGGTATTGACGGGAACCACGGTCAAAAAACGACTCAACCCTATAATCGCCGGAATGCTTGTCGATTGTTATACGGCCAACCAGACCTTGCCTTTTACCCTCCTCACCATAGGTGAGTTCCACAGTCATATAATTGCCATTGGAAGTTACGTTGTGCCTTGTATTAAATCTTGGGTCACGGTCGATGTCAAAGCGGAGGGTTTGTTCAAACACATCATGAGCTTTTTTAAGAGCTTGATGCAACTCTTTCTCGCTGACAACACCGTCGTTGTCCATATTAAATTTTTTGCGGAACCAGTTGCCAATCGCCATAATACCTCTTCCAGATATTAAAAAATTAATATAAACAGTAACATGATGTTATTACCGTTTTATTAAATTATTAATAAATATGCAAGAATTAATGACTAAGCAGCATGTTTTTTAGTGAACCCTTGCCCAAATCCTTACTTTTGCGAGATAGAAGAAGATCGTGGCAACCGTGAGGAAGGCGATAACCTTGATACCCATACGTTTACGATGCTCCATCTCAGGCTCTGCCGCCCATTGCATGAAGGCAACAACGTCCTTGGCGTGTTGCTCAAGCGTAGCTTCGGTTCCGTCTTCATAATCAATCTGGCCGGCTTGCAAAGGTTGCGGCATTGAAATCCTCATACCGGGGAAATAGGGATTATAGCTTTTGCCTAGAGTGTCAAAACCTTCAGGAGGTTCCTGATATCCCACCAGCAGGGAATAAGTATAATTAGCGCCATCTTCGCGGGCTTTTACCATAAGGGAAAGGTCTGGTGGAATTGAACCGCCATTTGCTGCTGCCGCTGCAATATCGTTCGGATAAGGGGCATGGAACGCATCTGCCGGAGTTCCCGGACGGTCAGTCGGTTCGCCATAGTCATCAATTGCCGGATAAGAATATTCTGCGGCGATCGCCTTCACTTCCTCCTCGCTGAAGCCAATAGCGGTAAGGTTGCGGTATTTAATCAGGTTCATTGAGTGGCAGCTTGCGCAGACTTCCTTGTAAACCTTGTAACCGCGCTGGATCGCCTGTTTGTCAAAAGTGCCGAACGGGCCATCGAATGACCATTGCACCTGTTTAGGATGTTTCTTTTCCTCGTGGGAAACCTCCGGCGGCAAGGCAAAACCATTATTGATGTAATAAATTATTGCCGAAAGGAAAAGGAACCCGCCGATCAATACAAATAATGCTTTCTTAAGTTTGTCGTTCATTACTTCGCCTCGCTGATAGAATTTGGCAGAGGTCTTGGGGTTTCAAGCTTACCGATTACAGGCAAAATCACGAGCAGGTGGAAGAAATACCATACGGTAGCAATACGCCCTGCGGTGAGATACCAGCCTTCTGCAGGCATCGCGCCGATATAGCCGAGGAACACCGCATTAAGCGCAAATATCCAGAAGAACACGCGGAACACCGGACGGTAGCGCCCGCCACGAACTTTTGAAGTATCCAGCCAGGGAAGCAGGAACAGCACCGCAATTGACGCGAACATCGCGATAACGCCAAGGAAAGCGTCAGGGATCGCGCGCAGGATTGCATAGAACGGCAGGAAATACCATTCAGGAACAATGTGCTGCGGAGTTACCATCGGGTCAGCTTCTATGTAGTTGTCCGGGTGGCCGAGGTAATTCGGCGCGAAGAAGATCAGCGCCGCGAAAATGATGAAATAAATACCGAAACCGAAAACATCCTTGATTGTGTAATAAGGGTGGAACGGAATAGTATCCTTCTCGCTTTTTATTTCGACACCGGTCGGGTTGTTGGAACCATGGGTGTGGAGCGCCATAAGATGCACCACAACAAGGCCGAGAATAACAAACGGAAGAAGGTAATGCAGGGCAAAGAAACGGTTAAGCGCCGCGTTATCAACCGAGAAGCCGCCACGCAGCCATTCGGTGATGTCCGGGCCGACCACCGGGATTGTCTGGAAGAAGTTGGTGATAACCGTCGCACCCCAGAAGCTCATCTGCCCCCACGGAAGGACATAGCCCATGAACGCGGTTGCCATCATGGCAAGGAAAATGATAACGCCTATCCACCACAGAATTTCGCGCGGGGATTTGTAAGAACCGTAATAAAGGCCACGGAAAATATGGATGTAAACCACAATGAAGAACATGGAAGCGCCGACAGCATGGGTGTAGCGCAACAGCCAGCCATAGTTCACATCGCGCATGATGTGCTCAACGCTGTTGAAGGCATTATCGACATGCGGGGTGTAATGCATCGCGAGCAGGATGCCGGTAACGATCTGGATAACCAGCGCGATACCCGCAACGGAACCGAAGTTCCACATATAGTTAAGGTTTTTCGGCGCGAAGTATTCGGTAGTTGAATGCTTCAGCATGCTGAAGATGGGAAGCCTGTAATCAATCCAGCCAATAATCCCCGGTTGCTGTTCTTTTTTAGGTCCTGCCATAATAATTAAGCCAATGTGCCGTTATGTTTTCTGACGCTTGCGTCTTTAATTGAATTAATGTCACCGATAAAAATCTTGGTATCGGAAAGAAACGCGTAAGGCGGGATCGGCAGGTTAGTAGGTGCCGGGCCTTTACGAATCCTTGCGGAAGAATCATATTGCGAGCCGTGGCAGGAGCAGAACCAGCCGTTATATTCGCCCTGGTTCGCCTGCGGAACGCAACCAAGATGCGTGCAAACGCCAACCACGACCAGCCATTTTTCCATCCCCGGAATAACGCGCTCGTCGTCGGTTTCAACGTCTTTAAGCTCGCTTGCATCAACATTGCGCGCTTCATCGATTTGCGCCTGCGTGCGGTGATAAATGAAGATCGGCATACCGCGCCACATTACTTTTTTCTGGTCACCTTCCGGTACGGAAGAAATATCAACCTCAATGGAGCTTTGCGCAAGGACATCCGCGGAAGGATTCATGCTGTCAATCGCCGGCCATACTGCCGCGCAAACACCAACCGCACCCAAACCAGCGGAAGCCATAACCACGAAATCACGTTTTGACTGGTCAGCACAGCCGCCTTCGGTGCCACAATCGGAGACAGTGCCAAATGCGGCATTGCTTGAAATATAATTATTGTCTTTTCCCATCTCTCAAACCTTATTGGCAGTGTAACTATAACCCGGAGGACGATTAGTCAAGCCAATTTGTCACCTGTTATTTCAGTTTGTCATTTATCAGCGCGATTGTTTCATTTACACCAAACAAACTGATAAAACTCCCCATGCGCGGCCCCTGCTCCGCGCCGAGCAAAACTTCATATAACGCCCCAAACCATTCACGCAGGTTTTCAAACCCGTGCTTCTTGCCGATATCATAAACAATCTGCTGAAGCGCGGCCCCATCCGCTCCGCCAGCCTTGCCAAGCTCGGCAGCCAGTTCCTGCATCGCCGCACGCTCCTTATCATTCGGCGCGCGGTATTTTTTATTCGGCTTCACGAAGTCGTGATAATAGCGCACTGCGTACCCGGCGAGCTGGTCAAGTTTCGGGCATGATTCCGGCGAGGCCTTCGGGTCATATTTGGAAATGAAACCCCACAGGATTGATTTATCTTCCGGGTTGCATGCACTCGCAAGGTTAAGGAGCAACGAGAAGCTGAGGTCGCTTTTCGGCTTGGGCGGGTTGCCTGCATGGATGTGCCATACCGGGTTATCAATATCAGGAGTTTCATGATATTTCTTTAGCCATGTCTGGTATTCATCAACGTTCTTAGGGATAACATCGAAATAAAGTCGCTTAGCTTTTTGCGGAGCCTGCTGCATATATAATGCAAGGCTTTCCTGAGAGGCATAGGTCAACCACTGGTCAATAGTGATACCGTTACCTTTCGATTTGGAAATTTTCTCACCTTTTTCATCGAGGAACAGCTCATAATTGAACTGCACCGGCGGGTTGCCGCCCAGCACCCGGCAAATCTCGGAATAGATTTTTCCGTTCACCAGATGGTCTTTGCCGTACATTTCAAAGTCGACATCCAACGCTGCCCAACGCATGCCAAAATCCGGCTTCCATTGCAGTTTGCAATTGCCGCCTGTAACTTTTATTTCGGTTTCCTCCCCGTCTTCGTCATCGAAAACTATTGTGCCTTTTTCCGGGTTCACCGATTTCATCGGCACGTAAAGCACATTGCCGGTCTTTGGCGAGATCGGCAGGAACGGGCTGTATGTCTTGCGGCGCTCCTCACCCAGTGTCGGCAACATGATATTCATGATTTTGTCGTATTGCTTTAGGGCGAGCAGGAGCTTCTCATCAAAATCGCCGTTCTTATATAAGTCAGTGGCGCTTTTGAATTCATACTCGAAACCGAAACCATCAAGGAAGTCGCGCAGGCGCGAATTCATGTGGTGGCCATAGCTTTCATGTGTACCGAACGGGTCGGGAACTTTTGTGAGCGGCTTGTTGAGATATTGCAGGAGCATTTCCTGCTGCGGAAGGTTCTCAGGAACTTTGCGTAAACCGTCCATATCATCCGAAACGCAGAAAAGCCTTGTCGGGATATCGGAAATCTGCCGGAAGGCGTGGCGCACCATCGTGGTGCGGGCAACCTCGCCGAACGTGCCTATATGCGGCAGCCCACTTGGGCCATAGCCGGTTTCAAATAATACATAACCTTTCTTCGGCGGGTTCTTTTTAACGCGCTCAAGCAATTTACGCGCTTCGATAAACTGCCATGATTTCGCTTCATCGTAATTTGTCATAATGCGGGGAGAGTAAGGAATTTATTGCAAGAAACAAGGGGAAATAGAATCCCGCGCCGAATTGCCATTCACCCGGTAAAATGGGCTCTGGTTGCCCAATTAAGGATGGTTCGTCTCATCGCGGAAAACCGGCGGCGGAACTGCCTGCATGGTTACCGGGTCACGGTCCGGGTTGATCTTGTCGGCAAGCCTGTTCTCTATAACCGGCGCATAGCCTGTCTGCCCGAATCCCGGAACCGGCTGCATCGGAGAACCGTTAGCATCAAGCATAATCCCTTTTTCCTGGAGTTTTTCCTCATCCGTCTTCTTTACAACTTCCTGTTTACGCTCGAACGTCGCCGGTTTTCCTTCCCTTACCGTGAAACTTTCCGTATCAAATGTCTGGTTTGGTTTCAGCCTGATAGTTACAATCCTCTGCTCGCGGTTAACGGATACCACCTGACGCCTGTCCCGTTTTCTGGGCTTTGGTTTCTCCTCGAACATATCATCTGGTTTTTTCACCTGCCCGGTAAGATCAAGCGATTCCCTGTCCATCTGGTTATCCTGAATTTCCCTCTCAAGGAAATCAAGGTTAATTGCCGGGTCGCTCACGTTCCACGAAATAATCGCCGAATCCTCATCCACCGAAATCAGCTTCAGCAACTCCTGCTGCGCGCCAAGCTCAAATTTCTTCATGTTAATCCATGCAAGCCCGTTGCCCTCTCCACGGTACATTATCGAATTAAGGTAGATCGCGACAGGGTCCAGCGGGCGGTCCTCCTCTTTCTTTTTATCCGCGCCGAGCCTGTCAAGAATACCTTTCAGGGCCTTATCATCACTTCTGGTTTCAGGCGCAGGCTTTGGCATATTCCTCTTGGCAACCAACGCCTCGTACACTTTCACTATGCGCTCAAGCTGCGATGGGTCATACATCATGGAGCCTTGGAAATCTTCAGGTGTATTAGCCCTTAGCCTCTCTTCCGGGTCTGTCGATTGCAGCCTGTAATGCTCGTTTTGCGCGGCAGGCGGTAAGGAAGCAGGGTTAACTTCATTCTGCGGCGGTGGCAGGGGTTGCGGCCCCAGCAGTAACAGCCTTTTCTCAGCCGGTTCATTGTTAATCACATTATTCGCCGTACCCTGATCCATGTTAGCTTCCGGCAAAGGAGGCTCAGCCATTTGCAGGAGCGGCACGACTTCAGGGGCAGGTTCCCCTCCCTGTTGCTGTTGTAGCTGCATGGCCGCATCCGGGGCGGGAACCGTCTGTCCAGTTGCGTCAGTAGGCGCATCCTCAGCCGCC
>CAZJFC010000036.1:13911-17638 GCA_964545245.1 uncultured Rickettsiales bacterium | reverse complement strand
AAACTCTGTTTATTTAAAGCCCTATTCTCTATAGGATAAATAGAGTATATTGATTGATAAAGGATAAGTCAATACCCTATTAACTTGATGGGGAATAAAATTGTTAAGTTATTGATTAGGATGGAATAAAAGTGGCGATACTCAAATTTAGGCTGCTGGAGCTATGCTTTGCTTTTATAGGGAATGTACTGATTTAAGGCAGAAAACTGCATCATTTCCGGCTTCCCTGCTATCTCTGCAACCTCCCTGTCATCCCCGTCTGATCTCTCCTGCATTCCCGCCGACCTCTCCTGTCATCCCGGCGCAGGCCGGAATCCAACCTTAATTCTGATGACTATAGGGTGTATCCAGAAACAAGTCTGTACCTATGCCAATTATATATGCACCCTGTTCAAGGTATGTAACCTAAGCGTGTATAATTCCCTGCCTCAAATCAACCTCTGGTCTTAGCAAAAAGGCGCTAAATACACCGAAATGGTGTATAAATAAGCGTAAGAGATAACCATCCTACCTTCCTGATAACACCGGAATGGTGTATAATTATAGCTCCAAGATGGCTTATCAGCGTGCATAAGCAGATAAGTAAGGGATTTATATACTTGATTAGCCAAGCTGCGGATTGCATTCAGACTACGTCATTGCGAGGAGGCAACGCCGACGAAGCAATCCAGTCTGGATTGCTTCGCTTACGTTGTTCGTTCGCAATGACACGTTAGGGTCAGGTATGTATATAAACCCCATAAGTAAAGTAGTGCTAACACAATAAGATAGGGAGCCAAGGGTAAGTTATAACACCGTTTTGGTGTATACTCCTTGCTGAGGATGTGTAGCAGTGTTTTTGCCGGACAGGAACCAGCACAACCTGTGATTGCTGTTTTGTGCTTGGTTAATGCGCGTTTAGGGAGGGCTATTTAGCGGCTGCCGGCTTTTGCCGGAACAGGTGAAGGTTGTTGCTCATTAGTGGCGGCGAGGGAATTATCACCAATTGAGAGAAGGCCAACTCCCGGTGTAGGCTCTTCAGCATCCGTTACACGCGGGCCTTTAGGCTCTGTTTTTGAATTGGTTTGGGAATCGAGGAATTTCTGCTGAGCTTCATACAGCCCGTTTGGGTTTTCTACGTTGTGGTAGATGTGGGTTTCTATGAGTGAAGAATCTGCTACGACATTAATTAAGGTATTAATTCTTTGATTTCCTGTATTTGGATAAAAAACAGCATCACGAGCTTTTAATTCATTTTCAGTTTGGTAGATACCTAATATGTATTTAATTGTGGTTCCAACATCTACATTAAGCCAAGGTTTTAAAGTTTCAATTTTTTCATCTCTAATGTTTATTGCTAACACATCAAGATACGGTTTCATATATTTCAATGTTCCAACAATTTCACCATCAGTAACATGCTTATCAATTGCTTCGTACGTCCCTTTTAAAATTTTCTTAGTTTGCTCTGATGCATTTTTATTTGATTTCTCAATAGTTTCTAGATATCTTATTCTTTCAAGAATGTGCTCTTTTATAGATTTTTCAGGATATTTTTGTGTGAAATCATATAAATCTAGTAATGGCCGGACGGGGTCGCCATATAATTTAGGAGCCAATTTAATGTTAGATGTATCACCCATGGATGTACTATCTATCTGAAATCATTTAAAAAGTCAACTTGAATATTGATAATTTTATCCAATACGCTTTATACTGTAAGTTTGACCGCTTCCTGCGCTAGGGGCTGGTTGCGGTGAGCCATCATCAATTTCTCTTAAATCTAATCTTGTGCCTTTAAGATTAGCTGCTGTTTCTTGAGCCTTCTGTTGGACTTTAGATGGTAACTCAGGGTCACGTGTTGCTACGGAGTCCCCTAGGGTTTCGCTTCTATCACCCATCCCCCCTAATCTATCTTGCGCAGGAGCGGGTACTACTGCTGTAGTTGCTACAGAATTGCCTGTTAGAGTTTCACTACGATCACCCATACCGCCTAGCCTATCTTGGGTAGGAGCAGGTACTACTGGTGTAGTTACTATGGCACTGCCTGTTAGAGTTTCATTTCGATCACCCATCCCCCCTAATCTATCTTGTGCAGGAGAGGCTACTACTGGTGTAGCTGCGATGGAATTGCCTGTTAGGGTTTCGCCTCTATCACCCATGCCATTTAGCCTATCCTGTGCAGGAACAGCTGTTCCCAGTCCTTGAGCTATAGCAGTAATTCCATCATTTCCGCTTGTGCCGCCGGTAGCCAAAGTGTGTAGAGGGTTTGGCTGCGAACTGGCAGGAGCAGCAGGCTGATGCTGTGGGTGCGGTGTTACGGCCCGTTGCTGAGCAGCAGCAATTGCCGCGATGTCTGCTTGATTTTGTGCTCCAGCGTTACCGGGAGGGCTAGGCGCGTTAGAGCCGCCTGTAACAATTGCCCCCGCATTGCCATTTCCTGTTGCCGTGGAAGCAGCTAAGTTGCTCTGTGCTTTTTGTATTGACGCGATAAGCTCGGCCTGTTTTCTTTCTTCCGCCGCCCTTTTAGCGTGGTCGGAATGGCCGTCACAATGGTTGGCGCCCTTGTCCACACAATGTTTGTCCTTATCGCAGTCCGGGCTAGCCGGCTTGGTGGGTGTGGCAGCATTGAGGACGGGCTTGGCCGCCTCGGCCTGCGGCCTGTTCGCCGCCTCATTACCCGGCTGGCTATGGCTATGCACCGGCCTCTGCGCCATCGCGGCGTTCATCGCCTTGATGCGCTCGGCATCCTCTTTCGCCTTCTCGGCCTCCCTACGCGCCGCATCATCCCTGTCACGCTGCGCCGTATTATTGTTCATCGCTGCCGCCACTCCCGCTCCGGCAACCGCACCACCCGGAGTGGTCACGGCATTGTTCCTCGCCGGCTCCTTATACGACTCAACCTTCGATTGTGCAATATTACTCGTTTCCCGTGAAGCATTCGCGACGGCGGCCTGATTGGCAATAGTTGAAGTAGCGGCTGCTGCCCCAATGACTGTCTGAGTGGCAATGTTGCGTGATTGTTGCGCCGCAGCCACGGCGGCACTGTTTTGCGCGGCGGACGTATTTTGTTGTTGACCGACACCGTTCTGGTGTATATTGTTCACAGGTGAGGAGGTAGCAGGAGTATTTTGCTGGACAGGAACCCTCGCAACCTGCGATTGTTGCGCCTGTTGAGTTTGTTGCTGGATCGCCTGCGCCGGTTGCGCGGATATCGGCTGTTGTTGAGGCTGCGCCGGAGTCGTTGCAGCAGCGTTGCGGCTCGCGGCTTGTTGGGCGAGGTTTTGCGCCATCTGCGCTGTTTGTTGGGATTGCGTAAGCTGTGTCTGGTTAAGTTGTGATTGTGCGGTTTGTGATTGGTTAAGCTGGGCGGCGGCGGCAGTCGCCGGAGTTTGTGTTGCAGCGGTGGTGGCGGCAAGCATCGCCGCTGTTTGTTGCCCGGCCGTGACCGGGTTGTTGCGAAGGGCCGACGCCGACTGCTGTTGTGCAAGCTGCGCGGCGGCGGCCTGTTGTGGAGTTTGCCCTTGGGTGGCGGATTGGCCTTGCTGCTGAGCCGCCATCTGCGCCACTTGTGTGGCAAGGGCGGTTTGCGTAGCGGTTGTCTGCGCCGCCATAATTGCAGCCGTCTGCTGTGCTGTCACCGCCGGGTTGGTGCGCAACGCCGCCTGTTGTTGCGCCAGTTGCGCCGCTGCGGTTTGCTGTGCGGTCTGTCCTTGCGTAGCAGATTGGCTTTGCTGTTGAGCAGCCA
>CAZJFC010000036.1:0-13811 GCA_964545245.1 uncultured Rickettsiales bacterium | reverse complement strand
TCTGCGCCACCTGAGTGGCGAGGGCGGTTTGTGTGGCAGTTGTCTGCGCCGCCATAATTGCAGCAGTCTGCTGCGCTGTCACCGCCGGGTTGGTACGCAGCGCCGCCTGTTGTTGCGCCAGTTGCGCCGCAGCGGTTTGTTGTGCCGTTTGCCCCTGGGTAGCAGATTGGCTTTGCTGCTGAGCCGTCATCTGCGCCACCTGAGTGGCGAGGGCGGTTTGTGTGGCAGTTGTCTGCGCCGCCATCATAGCAGCCGTCTGCTGTGCTGTCACCGCCGGGTTGGTACGCAGCGCCGCCTGTTGTTGAGCCAATTGGGCTGCGGCAGTTTGCTGTGCGTTTTGCCCCTGGGTAGCAGATTGGCTTTGCTGTTGAGCCGTCATCTGCGCCACCTGAGTGGCGAGGGCGGTTTGTGTAGCAGTTGTCTGCGCCGCCATCATGGCGGCGGTCTGTTGGGCTGTCACCGCCGGATTGGTGCGTAATGCCGTCTGTTGTTGCGCCAGTTGCGCGGCGGCGGTTTGTTGCGCGGTTTGTCCCTGAGCGGCAGGCTGCGCCGAAAGCTGTGCCGCGACCTGTGCTGCAATAACGGCCTGAGTAGAGGAGGTCTGCGCGGCCATTTGCGTCGCCAGTGTTTGCGCGGCAAGGTTAGGGTTATTCCTTATCTGCTGCTGTTGCGCCAGTTGCGCCGCCGCCTGTTGTTGCGGGTTCTGGTTCTGGCTGCCGGATTGGTTGGATTGCAACTGCGCCGCCACCTGAGCCGCAATAACGCTTTGTGTGGAAGCGGTTTGTGCTGCCATCATCGCCGCGGTCTGCTGGGCAGTAGTAGCTGGATTAGTGCGGAGCGCCGCTTGCTGCTGTTGCGCCAGTTGTGCAGCAGCCTGTTGCTGCGGGTTCTGGTTCTGGCTGCCGGATTGGTTGGATTGCAACTGCGCCGCCACCTGAGCCGCAATAACGCTTTGTGTGGAGGCTGTCTGTGCTGCCATCATCGCTGCAGTTTGCTGCGCCGGAGTAAGCGGAGCCGGGTTGCGTAGAGCGGCCTGTTGCTGTTGTTGCGCAAGTTGCGCGGTTTGTGTTTGTGAGGGCTGCTGCGCTGAAAGCTGTGCTGCCACCTGTGCGGCGAGGGCATTTTGTGTAGCGTTTGTCTGTGCCGTCATTAATGCGGCGGTCTGCTGCGCAGGGGTTAATGGAACCGGGTTGCGCAGCGCCGCTGCCTGCTGCTGAGGATTGACTTGCTGCTGGTTAGGTTGTTGCGCCGCCTGCTGAGCCGTCACCTGTGCCGCAAGGGCTTGTTGGGTCGCGCTGGTTTGGGCGGCCATTTGCGCGCTTAATTGCGCTGCCTGCTGTACGGTTTGGGGCTGTAACTGGGCTTGTGTTTGAACCTGCGTTTGCGCTTGAACCGCAGCCTGTTGAGTTGCCGCCTGTGTTGCTGTTTGTGCCAGCGCCGCCTTCTCGATCGCGGCTATTACCAGGTCGCCTGGGCCACGGCGGGTTTTCGCCAGATCCGCCCGCAGCGCAAGCTCCACATCGTCAATTTTCGGCTTCGCTACCTTCAGTTCCCGCTCAGTTTGCTGCAATTCAGTCGATTTCCACGAACCCATCAACTCCTGAGCCTGCGGCTGTGCTTGAACTTTGGCGGCAATGCGTTCGTTCTTCTCAAGCTCGCCGCTCACCGATTTCACATATTCTGCCCGTAACAGCTCGTTCACCCGTGGCTTAACCGTCGAAATTTCCTCAGTGCGCGCCAGTGTCAGCTTATCCTCAACACTCAAACCAGCGTGTTCAGCCTTACGCGCAGCTTCCGGCCTTTCCTTGCTGGCAGAATTTGCGGTTTTCGGAGCAACCGTCTTCTTCACCGCGGTGGCCTTCTGCTTGACTGCCACCAGCGACATCAGGATCGTGCTGATGAGGTCTTTTTTCTTGTAGAGGTTGTTATAATAACGCTTTGCCAGCTCAGGGTTCAGCATTTCCGCGATTTCTGGCACAAACAGGTCATTCTCGGTGAGCCTGTCGGCCAGTTTCGGGTCATACATTGAGGAAATTACAAGATTTTCCGCCCGGCGCTGTATAACGGCAGCGTCAGCGCCGTTCTCAACGTTAATTCTGGTCGGATATCCGAGCATGCAGTCCCCCTGCATGAAGATTAACAAATATTCACTAAACAATGGTTAAAAGTCGCAGAAAATAGGGGCAATTGCGCTAAATTTTCGCAAAAAACATTTAAAATCCCATTTGCTATACATTTGCCAGAAAAATGCCGATTAAACTTGAAATAGGGGGGTGATTGATTATATAATGGTTACATCAACAAAACAGGGTTAAAAACCAATGAAAGATTATACAAAATTTGATACTCAGGCCGGTGTACAAACCCAGGCGCAGAGCCAGGTTGGCTTCGATGCGGGTTTGCGCGGCTTCATGATCAAAATTTATAACTACATGGCGCTCGCCCTTCTGGTCAGCGGCGGTGCGGCATATTTCGCCGGAACTTCGGAAGCGTTCATTTCCACTATCGCGGCAAACCCGGTTCTTATGTGGGTTGTAATGCTTGCCCCGCTTGGTCTGGTGCTGTTTTTCAGCTTCAGGATCCATAGGCTCCAGTTACAAACCGCGCAAATCCTCTTCTGGGTTTACTCGGTGGCGGTAGGTCTTTCCCTTTTCTGGATATTTGCGGCATATACGCAAACCAGCATCGTTAAGGCATTCGCCATAACCGCGGCAACTTTTGCTTCAATGAGCCTCTATGGCTACACCACCAAGCGTGACCTTACCAGCATTGGGCAGTTCATGATTATGGGCCTTTTCGGGCTTATCATCGCCATGCTTGTGAACCTCTTCCTGCAAAGCTCCGCGCTCGAATTTGCAATTTCCATCATTGCCGTGGTGGTTTTCGTGGGTTTGATCGCCTATGACACGCAAAAGCTTAAATCATGGTATTATCAGGCAGCTTCAAATACTGAGCTTCTCGGTAAATATGCGCTGATGGGTGCTTTGAACCTGTATCTTGATTTTATCAACCTGTTTATCCATATACTTCGCTTCGTCGGCGACAGAAGGTAATGGCCGAAAGGTCTTGGTTCGGAAGGGCTGCCCAGGCGGCCCTTTCTTTTTGACAGCATGCTTAAAGCATGTATCCTGCCCCCATGCCGGACTTAAAACTTGAAACCGCGCTTGGCGGGGTTATCTGCGGAATTGATGAAGCAGGGCGCGGCCCGTGGTGCGGCCCGGTGGTCGCGGCGGCGGTGATAATCGGCGGAAACTGCCCTGATGGTATTGATGATTCAAAAAAACTGAAGGAATCCCGCCGGGAGGAGCTTTTTAGCCGGATTATGGAAAGCTGCATTACCGGGGTAGGGCAGGCCAGCGTTGAGGAAATTGACCGGATGAACATTCTTGCCGCCACCAAGCTGGCGATGGAACGGGCATATAATTCCCTTGGAAAACAATGTGATATGGCGCTGGTGGATGGTAACCAGCTCCCGAAACTGCCGTGCAAAATGCAATATGTGATTAAAGGTGATAGCGTGAGCCTGTCAATTGCGGCAGCCTCAGTGATTGCCAAGGTGACGCGCGACAGGATCGTGAAGGAAATCGCCGGGGAATTCCCGCAATATGGCTGGGAGCGCAATAAGGGCTACGGCACGGCAGACCATATGCGCGCGCTGGAGCAGTTTGGGGTAACGTATCATCACCGTAAGTCCTATGCGCCGATACGCAGGTTGTTAGAGGTGGTTTAGTCTCTGGTCAGTAAGTCGTTGAATGGTTGCCTGGTTACATGGTTGCATAGTTTTTATGGCGAGGCCAGTAGGCCGAGCCAGCCTTGAGCGCGAGCTTGCGAGCAGCCCATCGGAGGCACAGTAGCGCCGCACGGGGGCAAATTATAATTATCGTTCAATCGCCACTAAGGCTAGCGGCCTCAATGGCCTTGCCTTCGCTTCGCTCGGAGTTGTTCTCGCACCAGCGAGGCAGTAGGCCGAGCCAGCCCTGAGCGCGAGCTTGCGAGCAGCCCATCGGAGGCGCAGCAGCGCCGCACGGGGGCAAATCAGATGTTTATGAAGTTTTTGTTAAATCTGGCTTAAATGCTGCGCTGCGCCTTGATATTTGGCCAAAAATCTGCTTATAATGAAACCAAGAGGTTAAAATTAATGGCAGATCCAACCCAAGGCGGTATTAGCAGCCAGCTCCAGTCCCATCTGGCGCAGCAGACGCAGCAGCAGGCCAATAAGACTGGCGCGCATGAGATGTGGATTCGCGGCAAGCCTTCCCATGGCGTGCAAACCGCGCACCTTGGAGCTTGGGGTAACAGCCTGATGCCAAAACCGTTCGGGATGCCTAAATTCGGTGGCGGTATCAATAAAAACGCCAAACAGGTCGATATTAAAAAATCCGGTTATGCGCCAGCTCCGGGTCAGGCAGAGCATGTGAACCCGCAGCTTACGCAGCCGCAGCAAAATTCAGCGCAAACCCCGCCGCCATCAAATAGCGAAGGCGATAAAAAGGCAACCCATGTTGATTTAAGCAAGGCTGAGCATATCAACCGCCAGTTTGCCCATCTTAAGCAAATGGGAATCGGCGGTGAGCAGCAGCACCCGGCATTCATGGGACTTAACCCGTTTGTGGGTATGGCCAACCCGTTCATGGGGATGAACCCTTGGCAGGGCAGGCTTTCGCCGCTCGGCACGCCTAATATGGGAACGGTTACCGGAACATTTGCCGCGCAGTCCCAGAATTACAGTGCGAATATTTCCCATCAGGTGCAATCTAGCATTGCCGCTGCGCAGGCTGCCCAGGCCGCGCAGGCCGCAGCTTCACGCGGGCGGGCATAATGAATTTTTCAGTATTCATTGTTGTTTTATTCGTGGTCGCAACCTTTGCCACGCTGGCCTTCGGGATTGCCTCGATGGTAAAAGGCGGCGGGAAGGAAAACAGCCAGCTCCAGAACAAGATAATGGGTTACCGTGTATGGGTTCAGGGCGCGACAATTATTCTGCTGGTCCTGTTAATGGCAACCAGATAACGGTTATTTTTTGGCGCCGGCGACAATCTGCCAGCATTGCTCTGCCAGCTTCTTGCGGTCAATCTTATCACCGATATTAAGCACGATAGGGTCATGGATTTTGACTTCCGCGCGGATTATGCCAAGGTTAAACAGCTCTTTCATGTGTGGCGTCAGTTCCATATCGCCGATCCATGCGATTTTAAGCCGCTCATTGGCCTGAATCGGCAGACCGTTAATATGGGTGTAATTCAACGTAACCGGCTGGACTGTGAGGCTCTTGAGTTCGGCTATCTTAAACAGGGAAGATTTGAACGGCATCACGGTTTTGCCTTCGCTGGTGGTACCTTCCGGGAAAAGGATAAGGTTCTTGCCGCTGTCAATCGCTTCCTCCAGTGATTGCATATGGTTGCCAGCTTCGGATTTTTTGCGGTTCACGTAAACGGTTCCGGTAAGGGTCGCTATCCAGCCGATAATCGGCCATTTGCGGACATCGGCTTTGGAAACGAATGAGCCGGGCAATACCGCGCCCAGCACCATGATATCAAGGTACGACATGTGGTTGGAGACAAAAACCACAGGTTCCTTTTTCGTGACCTTGCCTTTGGTGGTGATGCGGATGCGGAAAATCAGTGACAGGATACGGTAAAACCAGCGGTAAATACGGTGGCCATATGTGCCGGGCAGCAGCGAAACCAGCGCCACCGGCAGCAGGAAGATGATGATCCAGAGAAGGACATATATCAGGCGGAACATAGTTTACGCTTTATTGCCGGTTACGTAGCGGTCGTGGTATTTGCTGGTGATCTGGTCGGTTTTCAGGATTATGCAGACATCGGTGGTGTTATAGGATTTATCTTCAAAAGCGCCATCGCCAACAAAAGCGCCGGTGCGGATATAACCTTTCACCAGTGGCGGCAGTGCCACCACGGCTTTCTTCGCGTCGAAAGAATCTTTCGGCATCAGGTTCATCGGGGTATAGAGCTTCTCAAGCGCGCGCGGGCGGAATTCCTCCGGCGCGAGGTAATAATGGTATAGGACGGAAAGGGGCAGGGCGTGCTGCCTGTGGTCGGCACCGGGGAAGCTGGCGCAGCCGAACATTGCCTCCACGCCATAGATTTCGGAGTATTCGCCGATTGCGCGCCATAAAAGCTGCATCGAGCTGCGCGTGCGGTATTCCTTGTCAACGCAGGAGCGGCCAAGCTCCATTATCTCACCTTTGAAATATGACAGCATTTTTGAAATGTCGTACTCCCCTTCGGTGTAAAATTTGCGGCCTGCCGGAAGCTTTGAGCGGCGTAACAAACGATATGAGCCGACAACCTGGTTTTTCTCACGGTCTTTTACCAGCAGGTGGTCGCAAAGCTCGTCGAATTCGTCAAAGTCGCGTTTTTCCTCGCGCATTTGCGGGCTGGCGCTCGCGCCCATTTCCTCAACGAACACGCGATAACGAAGCTCCTGTGAAGCGCGTACGTCCCCAGCGCTTTCAGCGATGAAAACCTCCAATGTTCCTGCTTCAAAATATAAATTAGGCATCGTTTTTTTTGGAATGTTCATTCTTGGGGACGCAGAATAATTCGAGTCTGTGGTCAACGAGTTCAAAGCCGTAGTCATTTGCGATTTTTTCCTGTAATTTTTCGATTTCCTCATTAAAGAACTCAATAACTTTCCCGCTCCTGATATCAATCAAATGGTCGTGGTGTTCTTCGGTGGATTCTTCATAACGCGCCCTGCCGTCGCCGAAATCAAGCTTGGAGACAACGTCGGATTCCTCAAACAGCTTTACTGTGCGGTAGACCGTGGCAATGGAAATTTTAGAGTCAATCTTATGGGCGCGGGAATAAACTTCTTCAACGCTTGGATGGTCATACGATTTGGCAATGACTTCCGCTATGACCCTTCTTTGTTCGGTCATGCGGATGCCTTTGTCCAGACATTTTTCAAGCAGTGTTTTTGACATGCAGAACTTTTACTATGATTGCGCCGCTAAATCAACCCTAAACGGATGAGCGCAAAACCGTTGAGGAGAGCGGGTTCCGGCGGATATGGTGGTAATGTATTTTCTTTCTGCTCGTGGCTTTGCCCTTAATCGCCCCATAAGATGCGTTTGCGCGGTCAAACACGTGGACTTCGGCATACTCAAAAATTTCTTCCCAGTTCTTCCATTTGGGAAGCTGGATGAGGTTGTCCGTCCCCATCAGCCAGAAGAATTTATGCCGGGGATATTTCTGTTTCAGGCGTTTTAGCGTGTCGCTGGTGTAAATGGTGTTAAGCCGGGATTCAATATCACTGATGATTATTTTCGGGTTGCTGCCGGCAATTTTCCGGGCGCTCTCAAACCTTTCCTCAAACGGCATCATCCCGGATTTTTCCTTAAGCGGGTTTTGCGGGGAAACCAGCCACCACACCTGGTCAAGCCCAAGTTTTTTGCGTGCGATCTCGGAAATGTGCAAATGCCCTTCATGCGCGGGGTTGAAACTCCCGCCCAGTAATCCGATTTTTATGCTACTGCCCATAAAGCTCAGGCGCGGGTCTGGCCGTCGCCTTCCACAACATATTTATAGGTGGTGAGCTGCTCAACACCGACCGGGCCGCGTGCGTGTAGCCTTCCGGTGGAAATGCCGATTTCCGCGCCCATGCCGAATTCGCCGCCATCGGCAAACTGGGTTGAGGCGTTGTGCATCACGATCGCGCTGTCGATGCGGTTCAGGAATTTTTCCGCCGCTTTTGCATCTGCCGTGATGATGGCTTCGGTGTGATGCGAGCTGTAGAAATTGATGTGCTCAATCGCTTCGTCGATGTCTTCAACGGTTTTTACTGAAACAATCGCGTCAAGATATTCCTTGAACCAATCAGCCGGGCTTGCTGCCTTTATGCGCTTGTCGGCAAGCTGGGCCTTTTCATCGCCGCGGATTTCGCAACCGGCATCGGCCAGTTTATCAATAACTTTCGGCAGGATCTTATCCGCGATTTTCGCATCAACCACGATTGATTCGGTTGCCCCGCAAACCCCGGTGCGGCGCATCTTCGCGTTAAGGATGACTTCCGCCGCCATTTTCGCATCGGCTTTTTCGTGAATGTAAGTATGGCAGTTGCCGTCGAGATGGAGCAGGGTAGGGATTTTGCTCTCATTCCTGATTTTCTCGGTGAGCGATTTGCCGCCGCGCGGAATAATCAAATCAATATATTCCGATAGCGAAAGCATTTCCGAAACTGCGGCGCGGTCCGGCGTCGGTACAAGCTGGATGGCGGTTTTTGGTAATCCGGCTGCTTCCAGTCCTTGCTGCATGGCCTGCTCAATCGCGCGGGAGGAGTTGAAACTGTCCGAACCGCAGCGCAAAATCACCGCATTGCCGGATTTGAGGCATAGCCCCCCGGCATCGGCGGTGACGTTAGGGCGTGATTCATAAATCATCCCGATAACGCCGAGCGCAACCGAAACGCGGCTGATCTTAAGCCCGTTCGGCCTGTCCCATGAAGCCAGTTTTTTGCCTACAGGGTCAGGCAGTTTTGCGATTTCTTCCAACCCTTTAGCCATTGCTTCAATCCGCACAGGGGAAAGCGCAAGGCGGTCAAGATAGGCGGCATTGGCGCGGTTGGCCTTTGCCAGCTTTATATCTTTTTCATTCGCTGCAAGAATTTCCTTGGCGGATGCGCGGATTGCTTTTGCCGCCTCCTTCAACGCGGAGTTTTTCTGCTCCGTGCTGCTGCTTGCAAGCGCCTGATAGGCTTCCTTCGCGTTCTGGCCAAGAATAATCATAGTTTCATGCGCGGCAGTTTGTGATTCTGACTGCCTTTCCATTAAATCGGTAACCATACTAACCCGTATTCCTTTAGAAATTAATAATATCAAATTGAGAATAGCTGTTTTTAAGCGCCTATTCAAGCGGAAACGCTCCGGCGGATAGGGTTATTTGGGGTTTTTGACGGTGATAACCATATCATCACGATGGATGAGTTCCTCGCGTCCGGCGAAGCCGAGGATTTTTTCAATCTCACTGGATTTTTTGCGGATTATCTTTGCCGCGTCCTCGGCGGAATAGGCGGAAAGCCCGCGCGCGATCTCGGTTCCTTCGCCGTCTTTCACGACCACTAAATCGCCGCGTTCGAACCGGCCTTTAACCTCGGTCGCACCGGCAGGGAGCAGGCTGCGCCCTTTGGCAAGCGCCCCGGTCGCGCCGGGATCAATCACGATTTCACCCATTGGTTTCACGCCGGAAACAATCCATTGCTTGCGTGCCTTTAATGGGCTGGTGCTGGATATAAAACGGGTGAACGGATATTTGCCGGATTCAAGGTTTTTCAGTGGGTTGTTGTTGTGCCCGTTGGTGATAACGCAATCGCAACCCGCCCTTACCGCTATTTTGGCTGCCTCGATTTTTGTGACCATGCCGCCCGTGCCGATGCTGCTGCCCGTGCCGCCTGCCATTTTTTCGATTTCTTTGGTGATTTCTTTTACTTCCGGCAGATGTTTTGCGGATTTATCGGTTGAGGGGTTGGCGGTGTAAAGCCCGTCAATATCGGAAAAAATAACTAGTAAATCCGCGCCGAGCATCTGTGCTACGCGGGCGGAGAGGCGGTCATTATCGCCATATCTAAGCTCGGTGGTGGCAACCGCGTCATTTTCGTTGATTACCGGGATAACGCCGCTTTTCAGCAGGGTTTCCACAGCGGTTTTGGCGTTAAGGTAGCTGTTGCGGCGCTCAGTATCCCAGAAAGTGAGGAGAATTTGCGCCACGTTCTGCTTGCCGAAAACTTCCTGATAGCCACGCATCAGTTCAATCTGCCCGCAGGCTGCCGCGGCCTGTTTTTCCTCAAGCTTGAGCTTTCCCTTGGGTTTGCCGATGAATTTGCGGCCAAGCGCCACGCTGCCGGAGGTGACGATTATAACCTCAAGTTTGCGTGATTTAAGCATTGCGATATCGACGGCTAATGTTTTCAGCCATTTTGAGCGTATCAGGCCGTTTTCATCGGTGATGATCGATGAACCGAGTTTTAACACGATACGCCTGAATTTGCCTAGCTCCATGTGTTTTCAAATATCAGGTTTCAATATGGGCGGCAAATGATTAATAAAATGATAAATCCGAATACGCTTCGGAATAAGCCATAATTAAACCAATTCTTAATACAACGCTCCTAAGATTAACTAGTATGGCGACTTATAACTACAAGGCGATGGACATCACCGGCAAGGTTCTGCGCGGAAGGATGACGGCTGCCAATCCCATTGACCTTGAAGAAAGGCTGAAAGGTATCGGGCTTGACCTCATCAGCGAGCGCGAGCTTAAAGGCCAGGTTGTCGGATTTTTTGGAAAAATCTCGAATAAGGATAAAATCATGTTCTGTATCCATTTGCAGCAGCTTGACAAAGCCGGTGTACCGATTCTTGACGCGCTTGCCGATGTGCGTGATTCCTCCGAATCACCCAAGCTGAAGGATAAGGTTGCGGATATTTATGAGGAAGTGAAGGGTGGTTCGCTCCTTTCTGAAGCATTGGCCAAACATCCTAGTGATTTTGACAGTATATTCGTCGGCCTGGTTGCCGCCGGTGAAAAAACCGGTAACCTGCATGAATCTTTCGGTAACCTTGCCGACCATTTGAAATGGGGTGGTGAGATCAGGCGCAAGGTTCGTAAGGCGATGATTTACCCGATTTTTACCATTGTCATCCTGTTCGGCGCGATTGGCGTGCTGATGGTAAAAGTGGTTCCGCAATTGGAACAATTCCTTCAGGCGCAGGGCCATGAGATGCCGGGACACACCAAGGCGCTGATTGCAACTTCCAATTTCTTCGTGGATTATTGGTTCATAGTATTCATTACCCCGTTTGCTATTGTATTCGTTATAAAAGTCCTGAAAAGAAAGTCGAAGAAGTTCCTCTATCTCTGGGATACGTTCGTGTTAAAATTCCCGCTCCTGGGGCCGACCAGAAGGAAAATCGACCTTGCGAAATTCACACGGTTCTTCAGTATCCTGTATAACAGCGGTATTGATATCCTTGACTGCCTGAGGGTAGGGCAGCAGGTGGTAAGGAGTACGGTAATCATCGAATCAATCCAGACGGTGCGGAGGATTGTGAGCGAAGGTAACTCTTTAACTGTGGCATTAAGGGTGACCGGGCAGTTCCCCAGCCTTGTCGTGAGGATGTTCAAAGTAGGCGAAGACAGCGGTAACATGAAAGACGCGCTCGATAACGTAAACTTTTTCTACGACAAAGAAGTGAACGATGCGGTAGATGGCATTGTCGGTTCAATCAAGCCGCTACTCACGATTATTGCCGGCGGATTGCTTTCATGGCTCGCGCTTGCAGTATTCGGCCCAGTCTACGATACAATCAGCAAGGCAAACTTCTAGTTTCTTGAGAAAAAGTTGCGCTTTCTGAAATTATTATGATTGAATAATGGCAATGAAATTAAAAACAAAGCGCAGGAAAAAAATTAAAAGCCAGTTCGTCCTGAGCGTGGGTGATGAGGGCGCCATCCTTTGTTTTTATAAAGGCGGAAAACTTGAAAACCGCATATTCGTCGATTCGCCGCTTTCGCCGGATATTAAACTGCTTGAAAAACTGCTTGGCACATACCAAAAAATTCCCATCAGGATTCTGGTTGATGTGATGGAACAGAATTATTCGCAGCAATTCCTGCCGCCGGTAAGCCCGATAGGAATCAAGCAACAGGTGAACCGCAAACTGAAGCGCGACTTCCAGCCGACCGATCTTAACAATGTGTTGCCTTTAGGGCGTTCGTCGCAAGGCAGGAGGGATTGGAGCTTCCTGTTCATATCGCTTGCCAATGTCGAGCCTTTCTCAAGATGGTTCGAGTTCGTGCTCAGCCAGAAAAACAAATTTGCCGGGGTTTACTTGCTCCCTATTGAATCATCAAAGCTGATAGCGCAATTAAGGGGTAGCGGCGCGGACAGCAAGACGGAGTGGGAAGTGCTGGTTATGCACAATAAAATCGGCGGTTTCCGCATCGTGGTATTAAGGTCAGGAAAGCTGGTGTTCACGCGCCTTGCCCAGAACCTTATTGGCGATAACATATCTGATATTGTAGTGGGCAACCTTGAGCAGGAAATCGCCAATACGGTGGAGTATCTGCGCCGTTTGGGCTTCAAGGGTGAGCAGGACAGCAAAATAATCATTATCGCCGCTACCGATATAATACAAAAAGTTGACGCACAAACCCTTAAATTCGGCAAGGTGGAACTTCTTACGCCTTTTAATGCGGCGGAAAAGCTCGGCCTACCTTCCGCGGTGAATGAAAAGGATAAGTTTTCCGATATTCTTGCCGCCACCAAGTTCGCTGCGGATTCAAGGCATGTCCTGAAATTCAATTCGCCATATTCCAAGAAAATTGAACTGCTTTATCTGGGCATTACCATGACTTATCTGGCGGGTGGTGCGGTCGTGGCGCTGATGCTTTTCAATATGTCCTCGGAAATCATGAAGGTAATGGAACTTAGGGATAAAAAATCCCAGGTAGAAAGGGATTTGATTACTGCCAACGCGAAGATGCGCGATATAAAGGAAAAGGAATCAAAGCTTCCCAGCGATTATAAAAGGATGCAGGAGATACTGGAAATCTCCCGCCTTATCCCGCGGGATGATTATTTCGCTTTCCGCCTGGTGAAGGACCTGGAAAAAGTATTTGGGCCAAATGCGGTGGTGCAGAACAACTTCCTGATTACAAAGCTGGAATATAAGCGGACGAACAACAAGATAGACCGGCTGGCCGCAATGAATGAGTATGAGATAATGGCCGCCGCTCAGCAACCCCCGCCTCCGCCGGGGCAGGAGATTGACAAGTTTGATCTGGAAATAAGCTTTGAGATGATTACCACGCAGGCGGAAAGGGATAAGGTTGATACATATGTCAAAAAACTCATGCTCGATATGTCTGCGTTGTTCCCGCAATACAAGGTCGATATGGCGCAGGCTCCCAGCATGGAGAGCAACAAGTTTGAGGCAGTGAATACCTTTGATATTAACCAGCAGCGTGAGGAGGTCCTCAAGCTTCAGGGCAGGATCAAGCTGTCAGGAGGTATCCGGTGAAACATCAGGAAGTCATAAGGAAACTTATTAAGGCCGCCATAATCAGTGGCGTGGCTTCGGTTATTTTTGTCGTGGCTTATCATATTGTGGCAGGTTATGTGGAAGACCTTCAGCAGACGATTCAGGTAAAAAGCGGTGAGCTTATTTCGATACAGAACAACCATATAGTGGCCGAAAAAGGGGTCGGTGAGGTTAATCAGGCATATAAATATTATCTTGAATTTTCACAGTCCAGCTCTTCCCGTGCGGAAAGCTTCAGGCGCGATAATGCCAACAGGATGCTGGCGCAGGTGGGCGAGGATCTGGGGATTGACCAAGTGTTCCTCTCCATGACCCAGTTCAAGGAAGTCGGCGGGGCATTCAAGCGTGAAAATGTCGGTTTATACGCAGCGGATTTGACCGTGCAGTTTATGTCATTTACCGACTTTGCGGCCTATAACATGCTTAAACGGCTTGGGGAAGTGTTCCCCGGCAGTATTGTTGTCCAGTCATTCAGCTTTGCCCGTGAGGAATATTCAACCTCTGCCCTGGTTTCACTCAGTGAGGAACGCAAGAAGGGCATGGTTGCGGGAAATATAGCCTTTAAGTGGAGGGGGGTTCAGGAAAATGAAAAAATTGAGCCGGAAATAACGCCCGCGCAGCCTGCAATCGGCCCGGATGGGCAGCCAATTAATCCAGCTCCCGGCGCAGACCCGTATATGGGGGGAGGTATGAATGCCCCTATGCCGTGATAATTTCCTGAAAAGTTTGGCAGTGCTGGTGTTTTCGG
>CAZJFC010000035.1:0-18828 GCA_964545245.1 uncultured Rickettsiales bacterium | reverse complement strand
GCCACTGCTTCGAATGTCAGCTCAAATAAGAAAATCATCACAGGCTGGCTCGAAAACGTCTACATTCCGTCAATTTCCTCCCGCCTCCGCGCGAAACTGGATACCGGCGCAAAAACCTCATCCATTGATGCGGAAATCATTGATATACGCGAAACCGGCAATGAAGATGAAAAATACGGACGCGTGATCTTCACCGTTGAGGATAATGAGGGTAATAAAAAAACGCTTGAGCGCAAAATCATCCGCTGGGTCAAAATCAAAAAGAAAGGCTCAGGTTTTATCCGCAGGCCTGTTGTCATGATGGAATATTGCATTGCCGGAAAACTTATTGACGACGAGGTCAACCTTTCCAGCCGCCAGAATTTTATCTATCCGGTATTGATCGGGCGCAACATGCTAACTCAGGCAGGGCTGGTGGTTGATACTTCAAAGATATTCACCCGTAAACCCAACTGCAAGGAACTTGAGGAAAATAATACTACCGAAACCCCCGTGCCAAAACCAGCAAAGACGACGGTAAAAAAAGAAACACCTGCCGAGGAAAAATCACGGCTTGAAAGCGAAATGAAGCAGGAGACTGAATCAGTAGCGCAAAGCCGCAAAGAAAAGAAGAAGCAGGAAGAAATCAAGGCAATTGTTGAAAAAGAGCAAAAAGAAGCCGAATCCGATAATAAAGACAAGAACGGAGTTATCATTGAGGACGACGATGATGACGAAGAAGATGAGGACGATGATTAGCCATGAAAACAGTTTCCGTAATTTTTACTGCACTGATTTTCGCAATAATTGGCGGTAGCGTTTTCTACTACAAATATAATTACCTGCAATTTCCCACCAAGCCGGACAAAACCTTCAATAGCTGGTATATTGAAGCGAAATTCGAGCTTTCACCCCAAAAAACCTGGGGTGAGAAACCGGCGATATTACGTTTCAAACTTCCCAGCGATACCAATAAGCTTGCGATAGTTGATGAGAAATTCATTGCCAAGAATTATGGCCGCGAAAAAACCAAAGACGCCGATGGAAACCGTGTGATCGAGTTCACAAAACGTAACCTTGGCAACCGCGAGATCATTTTTTACCGCGCAATTGCTTACCAGCTTGAATCTTCCGTCAGCAGTGACAAAGTGTCAAAACCGCCTCTGGACTCCCCCTACAGCAAACGCAACCGCCCTTCGATCATTGATGAAGCCGATGAACCAATATACGGCGCAATTGACTCAATACTTGAGGAAGCCCGCCAGAAATCAGCCGATAACCCAAGTTTTGTACGGGAGATCTCACAAATTGCGCAGCAGGTCAACAACGAGCGTATCGCAATCCTTATGGATAAATTTACCGATACTGTCAAAACCACTCCCGAACTTACTTCCCTTCTGGTCAACGCCGCCGAGATCCCGGCGCGTGTTGTAAATGGGATCGAGCTTGGCACTGAAGCGCGCAGGGCGCAGTTCACGCAATGGATCGATGTATATATTGAAGGTGACTGGAAACCGTTTGATGCAGAAAAAGCCAAATTCGGCCTCCCCAAAAACTTCCTTCCTTGGTGGACTGGCAATGATAAGAAATTTTATGAATCGCGAGGTATAAGCAAGACCGATCTGTCAATATCCGTACGCAAGAACACCGATAACTCCCTCACCCGCGCGATATGGAAAAGTGAGAACGCCGCAAAATTCTTCCATAAATTCTCGTTCTATAACCTCCCCATAGAATCCCAGCTTGTATTTAAAATCCTGCTTATGATTCCGGTCGGTGGGCTGGTAATCGCCTTTTTACGCCAGATTATCGGACTCAAGACCTTCGGTACGTTCATGCCGGTTCTGGTGGCTATTTCATTTAAAGACACCGGCCTTCTTAATGGTATAGTATTTTTTACATCGGTAGTGGTGATAGGGATGATGCTAAGGTCATATTTCCACCATTTGCAGTTATTGCTTGTCCCACGTCTTGCCGCGGTATTGACCCTTGTAGTGCTTATCATCAGTATAATCGGGATGATAGCTCACGACCTTTCCCTTGATATCGGGCTTTCAATCGCTCTTTTCCCTATAGTTATCCTCACGATGACGATTGAACGCATGACCGTCATGTGGGATGAAACAAGCGCCAAAGACGCTATCATAACCGGGATTGGCAGCCTGATCGCCGCCAGCGTGGGATATTTATTCATGAATAATGACCTGATAAAACACCTTATATTCACCTTCCCTGAGTTGCTCCTGATGAACCTCGCCCTTTGCATGCTCCTTGGGAGGTATAACGGTTATAAGCTCACGGAATATTTCAGGTTCCGCAAACTGAACCGCGCGATAGAAGCAAAAAAAACCGCAGGCAACAATAAAAAAACGGGATAATGATGTTTCCTTTTTCCTTCAGCAGAAACAACATTATGGGCATTAACAAGCGCAACCTTGATTATATATTGCCTAATAACCCGCGTAAATACTACCCGTTTGCGGATGATAAGGTAAAAACCAAGGAACTGGCGCAGCAGTTAGGTATCCCCTCCCCTGAGCTTTATGGGGTCATTGAATTCCAGCGGCAGGCAAGAAACTTTCAGGGGCTTATCGGCGACAGGAAATCATTCGTCATCAAGCCCGCACAGGGCAGCGGCGGACAGGGCGTATTGGTGATTAAGGACGTGCTGGACTCCGGCTACCAAAAGGTTTCGGGCACGCTGATGGAAGCAGGCGAAGTTAAATTCCATATACAGAATATCCTCAGCGGGCTTTATTCACTCGGTGGAAAAAACGACAAGACCATGATTGAATATGCCGTAGAATTTGACCCTATCTTTGAGGAAATCACATATCAGGGTGTACCGGACGTCCGGGTTGTGGTCTATAAGGGCATACCCGCGATGGCGATGCTCCGCCTGCCGACCCGCGCCTCTGACGGCAAGGCCAATCTTCACTCCGGCGGTCTTGGCGTGGGAATTAACATGCGCACCGGGCAGACAATCGCCGGGATACAGAGGTCTTCCTTCATTGACGCGCATCCCGAAACCAGAAAAGGGCTTGGTGGGCGTTCAATACCTTATTGGAAAGATATTCTTGAAATCGCCGCAAAATTTTATGAGATGACCAACCTTGGTTATATGGGGGTGGATATAGTACTGGATAAAAATAAAGGGCCAATGGTGCTTGAAATCAATGCCCGTCCGGGAATAGCGATACAGGTAGCCAACCAGGAAGGCCTGCTCCGCCGCCTGAAAATTATCAACAACCTGAAAGCCGGTTTCAGTTCACCGCATGACCGTGTCAGGTTCGCAATGGATAATTTCGCGGAAACAGAATGATTATAGCTCTTTTATACGAAAGTTGCTTTTTTGCAGCTTGAAGTTTTCATTCCCCATTATATCTTGTGGAAAACCCGCATAAATTAACAGGAGCATTTTATGAGCATTTTAAAGGAATTCAGGGAATTCGCGCTGAAAGGCAACGTAGTTGACCTTGCCGTAGGTATCATCATCGGTGCCGCTTTCGGCAAAATCGTTTCGTCACTGGTTGCCGATATCATCATGCCGCCGCTCGGCGTAGCGCTGGGGCAGGTGAACTTCGCCGACCTCGCCTTCACGCTGCTGCCTGCGGAAGGAGCAAAACCAGCCGTCGTCATTGCCTATGGAAAATTCATCCAGACTGTTGTTGATTTCACCATTGTCGCCTTCGCGATTTTCATGGCGATCAAGGTCATGAACCGCCTGAAACGCAATGAGGAAGCAAAACCCGAAGCAGCCGCAACCATCTCAAAAGAACAGGAACTACTCGCCGAGATCCGCGACTTGCTGAAGAAACAGGCAAAACCTGCGAAAGGGAAATAGATTATTATATATCCCCACGCATGAATAACGAGCCGCAGGCAAGAATTCTTCCCGGCTCGTTTTTTTGTGCGAGAAAGCTTATTGCCTCTTTCAGGTGGTCATGGGTGGAAACACTGAACCCTAACTCCTCAGCAGCGGGAAGCATATCCTCCGCACCATATGAATTCGGCTCGAAATTTATTTTCACAAGGCATAAATGCCTGACTTTCTCCAAAAAGTTTGCCAGAAACGGTTTAACTTCCCGCCCGCGTGTGGTGCAGAAAATAAGATAAGATGGCTTATCCGCCCAGTATTCCTCAATATAATTTGCAATCGCAAAAGCGCCTGAAGGGTTATGCGCCCCATCCAGCCAGAATTCCCATCCTTCCGGCACATAAGGCTGGATAATTCGCTCCATGCGCGAAGGCCAATAGCCGCTGGTTATCCCGGTGCTGATAGGTTCAGGCGTGATATCCAGTTCCAGCATTGCGGCAATTGCAGTTGCGGCGTTTATATATTGATGGTTGCCCAATAAAGCCGGATGCGGAAGGTTGAAGGTATTTTTCTCCGAAAGATAACTAAAACCATCATCAATCAATTCAATCCCGAAATCCGCCCCGAATGCCAGATGCTTCACCCCCTGCTTTGCGCACCAGTTTTCAATAACATCATTCACCACATCATGTTGCAATGAACTTATGCAGGTAGAGCCGCTTTTAACTATATGCACTTTTTCTCCGGCAATCAGCCTGACGTCACTACCCAGAAAATCGGTGTGATCCATCTCAATAGTGGTAAGTATGGTGATAAGGGGGTTTTCGATAGCATTGGTTGCGTCCAGCCTGCCGCCAAGCCCGGTTTCAAGCAGCAGAAAATCTGCCGGAACACGCGAAAAAGCCAGAAATGCGCCGGCAGTGGTGGATTCATAAAACCCCAGCCTTAGCCCTTCCGCAGCCAGCCTGACCTCTTCCATTATCTCAAACAGGAACTCATCAGAAATATTTTTCCCGGCGAGCAGGATGCGCTCATTAAATTCCACCAGATGCGGGGTGGTATAAGCATGAACTTTTTTTCCGGCAGCCTCCAATATCGCGCGCATAAAAGCTATGGTCGAGCCTTTGCCGTTAGTTCCGGCCACGTGTATTACGGGCGGCAATTTTTTGTGCGGGTTGCCGAGGCGCTGCAAAATCTCTTGCATTCGGATGATACTTGTTTCATTCTGAAGCAATCCAACCGGCTTCGGCCAATGGGGCATATATACCATGCAGCAATTCGTATCAGATTATTATCTTTGGATAAAGGCACTTCACATTGTCGCTGTTATCTCATGGATGGCCGGGATGTTATACCTCCCCCGCCTGTTTGTTTACCACGTTGACGCGAAGGGTGACGCGGCAAAAATGCTGGAAACGATGGAACGCAGGCTGCTGCGCATAATCATCAACCCGGCGATGATCCTTTCCTTCATATTCGGCGGTCTGCTGGTTTATTACTACATTTCGACAGGTGCGATGAAATCCGCAGGATGGCTCCATACCAAACTTTTACTGGTGTTTTTACTGGCTGGGCTTCACGGTTTTTTTGCCTCCGCGCGCAAGAAATTCCTGAATGGCACCAACACACGTTCCGCAAAGTTTTATCGCATAATGAACGAAGTCCCGGCAGTGCTGATGATATTCATCGTGGTTCTCGCCGTCGTTAAACCGTTTTAGCAGAAAAACTCCCGAAAAATCAGCGATAAAACCACATTACCCTAAAATGCCTGGTTATCTTCACCCTATGTTAACCACCTGCTGCTAAACAGGGCAAAAATCAGCCGTTTTTTATCGGAATCGCTTAACCGTTTATTAGATATTTCGTGATTTAATTAATGGAGTACGGACAAGTACGGGGACTAACCAACCAGAAACTCTAGGTAAGAGATTATGAGGGATAACAAAACGGGTAAATCTGTAACGGGAACAACAGGGGCAGTTGTAGCAGAACCCAAGAAACATATTACCAAGCCGGTGATGTATAAAGTGATGCTTCTTAATGATGATTTTACGCCGATGGATTTCGTGGTTTATGTCACGCAGAAATTTTTCCATAAAACCCACGATGAAGCCCTTGCCCTCACTATGCAGATTCATAATTCCGGGGCTGCGGTTTGCGGTTTTTATACAAAAGACGTTGCCGAAACCAAAGTCGGCATTGTGAACGACTTCGCACGCAAGAACCAGCACCCGCTGAAATGTACCTTAGAGGAGAATTCATAAACCATGCTGTCCCCCAACCTCGAAAACACCCTTCACCGGGCGCTTCAACTGGCAAGAGAATATTCACATGAATATGCAGGGCTTGAGCATTTGCTCCTTGCGCTGACGGATGACAAGGATGCCTCAATGGCACTCCGCGCCTGCAATGCGGATTTGCACAGGCTGCGCAACGAGCTTACCCAGTTCATTGAAACCGAAATGACCGACCTGATTGTCGACGAGATCGAGGAAGCAAAACCAACCGCCGGGTTCCAGCGTGTTGTCCACCGTGCCGCAGTTCAGGTTCAGGCTTCCGGCAGGCGTGAAGTTACCGGCCTCAATATCCTTATCGAAATGTTTGCCGAACGTGATTCGCACGCAGTTTATTACATGCAGCTTCAGGGCGTAAGCCGCCTTGACATGGTAAATTACGCATCACACGGCATTGTCAAATTTGGCAGCAAACCATCCAGCGAACAGGTTATCCAGGCAATTTCAGCCAATCAGGCAAGGCAGCGCCAGCAGCAGGAGCAGTTTCAGGAACGTAAAACACAACCTGATGAAGAAGAAAAATCCGATGCTATCCAGCAATATTGCATCAACCTGAACAAACGCGCGAAAGAAGGAAAAATTGACATCCTCATTGGCCGCGAGGAAGAAATTGAACGTACGATTCAGGTTCTCTGCCGCCGCCGCAAGAATAACCCGTTATATGTCGGTGATCCGGGCGTTGGTAAAACCGCCATCGCCGAAGGGCTTGCCCTGCGCATTGTCCGTGGTGAAGTACCGGAAGCGCTGCGCAATGCCGTGATATTCTCGCTTGATATGGGCTTATTGCTGGCAGGCACGCGCTATCGTGGTGATTTTGAGGAAAGGCTCAAAAACCTTGTGAAAGAAATCGAGAAGCTTCCGCACGCGGTTCTTTATATTGATGAAATCCACACCATTATCGGCGCGGGTTCAACCTCCGGCGGCTCAATGGATGCCAGCAACCTGCTGAAGCCGGTTCTTGCCCGCGGGACACTGCGCTGCATAGGCTCAACAACCTATCAGGAATACCGTAGCTATTTTGAAAAAGAACGTGGCCTGGTCCGCCGCTTCCAGAAAATTGACGTTGACGAACCAAGCATTGAGGATTCAATTAAAATCCTGCGCGGCCTCAAACCTTATTTTGAAGAACACCACGACATTAAATATTCCAACGATGCTTTGAAAGCAGCCGTTGAACTTTCCGCCCGCTTCCTGCATGACCGTAAACTGCCGGACAAGGCAATTGACGTTATCGACGAAGCCGGCTCGCAGAAAATGCTTTCCGGAGAAAGCAAGAAGATCAAGACCGTAACCGTCCGCGACGTTGAGGAAATTGTCGCGAAGATGGCAAAAATCCCTGCGAAATCGGTTTCTTCTGACGATGCCGCAAAACTCAAGAAACTTGAAAAAGACCTGAAGGAAAAAGTCTTCGGGCAGGATAACGCAGTTGTCCAGGTAGCCAATGCCATCCGCATGGCGCGCGCCGGCCTGCGTGAGCCTGAAAAACCAATCGGCTCCTATTTGTTCACCGGCCCGACCGGCGTTGGTAAAACTGAGCTTGCAAAGCAGCTTGCCTATGTAATGAACATGAAATACCTGCGCTTCGACATGTCGGAGCATATGGAACAACACTCGGTAAGCCGCCTGATCGGCGCGCCTCCGGGCTATGTCGGCTTCGACCAGGGCGGAATGTTGACCGACAAGGTGAGCGAGAACCCGTATTGCGTATTGCTGCTTGATGAAATCGAGAAGGCGCACCCGGATGTTTTCAACATCCTCCTGCAAGTCATGGATTACGGCAAACTCACCGACAGTAACGGCAAAACGGTTGATTTCCGTAATGTAGTGCTGATTATGACCTCCAACGCAGGCGCGGCAGAGATGAGCAAATCCGCGATTGGTTTCACCCGCAACATGCGCGAAGATGAAGACAAGGAAGCGGTAAAACGCCTCTTTACGCCTGAATTCCGCAACCGTCTGGATGCAATCGTCCCATTCGCTCCGCTTGGCCAGGAAATTGTGGTGAGCGTGGTCGAAAAATTCATTGCGCAGCTTGAAGCCCAGCTTGCCGATAAATGTGTCAGGATCGCTCTCGACAGCAAAGCCAAGAAATGGCTTGCGGAGAAAGGTTATGACAAACTCAACGGCGCACGCCCGCTTTCACGCATCCTTCAGGATAAAATCAAAAAGCCTCTGGCGGAAGAAATCCTGTATGGCAAGCTCGCGAAAGGCGGAACGGTCAAGGTCACGCTCAAAAATGACGAGCTTAAATTCGACTTCTCAAAAGCTGCCGGTAAAAAATATATCGAGAGCTAGCCATCTTCTCTTCACAATCTGTCATTCCCGCGAAGGCGGGAATCTTAGGCTAAGACCCCCGACTACTCGGGGGTGACAAGGTGGTAGTTACCCCCCAAACTTCTCAATCCACTCACTAATCTCAGCATTGCGCGTTTTATAAGCCGAGCGGTTCACTATCAGGCGCGAGGTTACGTCCAGCAGCTTTTCCACCTCAACCAGCCCGTTCTCCTTGAGCGTCCGTCCACTACTTACCAAATCGACAATACGCTGGCACAGCCCCAGCTTTGGCGCAAGTTCCATCGCCCCGTTGAGCTTGATGCATTCCGCCTGCACGCCACGCGCCGCAAAGTGCTTTTTGGTCAAATTCGGGTATTTTGTCGCAATACGGATGCTGCTCCAGCTATCGGGATTGTCCTTTTTGGCAACATCAGCCAGTTCCGCCACTGAAAGCCTGCATTTACCGATTCCGAGGTCAATCGGGGAATAAATCTCGGAATAATCGAACTCCTCCAGCACGTCATTGCCCGCAACGCCAATATGAGCTGCGCCATAAGCCACAAAAGTGGCCACATCGAAGCTGCGGACGCGGATAACCTTAACTTTTTTATGATTAGTGCCAAATTCAAGCTTACGGCTGTTTTCGTCATAGAAATCAGCATCCATCTTGAGCTTGATACCATCCAGAAGCGGTTGTAATTCCTCAAGAATCCGCCCTTTCGGCAAGGCAATGGTCAGGCAATCAGACATAAAATTTATAATATACGACCCAGTTATTTATGGAAATTTTATTGAAAATGCTTATTATTAGACCAATAATCAAGTTAAATCTAAGGAACCTGATATGAAAATACACGCATTACTTCTTGCCACCGTTATCGCATCGCCTGCAATCGCAGCCGAAAGAACTTCATACGTCCACAACCCGGATGGCTCAGTCACCCGCGTGCAAACCACTACGGATGCACCTATCGACAGCGCTGAATCATACAGGAACCTCACTCCCGCTGAACAACAAAAACTGCGTGCCGCTGAAAAACCGTCTGGCGGAAGCCAAACGCTTGAAACCTCGGCAGGCGGCGTTAATTATCAGGACCGTAGCCTGACAAATTACCAGGACCCTTACGCTTCCAATATTCGCGCTTACCAGAGCAATGAAAACGGCGTCGCCGCTGAACCCCCTGCCCCGAATGTGTTTATCGTGAACACAAGGCGTGGCCGTATAGACAAACAATTCGTTCCTGCGGAAACCAATTCCTATCTTGGCTACTAATTTTAGCGCGGGTAATTTTTAGCAATTATCCCCTTGACATGAGGTAATAGCCATCCCGGCGCAGGCCGGGATCTATGGCGATAGAATTAAGGTTGGATCCCGGCCTCCGCCGGGATGACTATAGGGCGTATCCGGAAACAAGTCTTTACTTATGCTGATGGTATATATGCTTAATTTTTCCTTGAAATTCCGGGACTAATGATTTAATTAAGCCCCAGAATTTATGGCTAAAAAACTCCACATAAAAACCTATGGCTGCCAGATGAACGTCTATGACAGCCACAAGATGGCCGATGTCATGTCGCCGCTCGGCTATGAGTTGGTGGATGATTATATCGGCGCGGATATGGTTATCCTGAACACCTGCCACATACGTGAAAAAGCCGCCGAGAAGGTTTATTCCGAGCTTGGCCGCATCCGCAAGGAACAGGAAACCAATAAGCAGGATATGATGATTGCGGTTGCAGGCTGCGTAGCACAGGCCGAAGGCGAGGAACTGCTTCGCCGTGCCCCGTTCGTGGATATGGTTTTCGGCCCGCAGACATACCACCAGTTGCCGGAGCTTATCAGCCGCACCCTGCGCAAGAACGGCAAAAAAGTTGAGCTTGACTTCAAACCGGAGGAAAAATTTGATTCCCTGCCGGAACAAACCCGCCCGCAGGGGACTTCCGCCTTCCTCACCATTCAGGAAGGCTGTGATAAATTCTGCACTTTCTGCGTTGTGCCTTACACCCGCGGCGCCGAATATTCCCGCCCTTATCAGGAAATCCTGCGCGAGGCAAAAATGCTTGCCGAAAGCGGCACTGCCGACATCAACCTCCTCGGCCAGAATGTAAACGCGTATCACGGCGGAATGTCACTGGCGGAGCTGATTTACCGCATCGCCGATATCCCGCAGATCAAGCGTATAAAATACACCACTTCCCACCCGAACGACATGACCGATGAGCTTATCAAGGCCCATGGCGATTGCGGGAAGCTTATGCCGTTCCTGCACCTTCCGGTGCAGCATGGCTCAAACCGCATCCTCAGGGAAATGAACCGTAAGCACGAACGCGATTATTATTTTGAGCTTATCGACAAGCTACGCGCCGCCCGTCCTGATATGGCCTTTTCCTCCGATTTCATCGTTGGTTTCCCCGGCGAGACTGACCGCGACTTTGAGGATTTGCTTGACCTTGTCCGCCGCGTGAATTATGCGCAATGCTACAGCTTCAAATACTCCCCTCGCCCCGGAACACCCGGCTCCGCAAGGACCGACCAGATTCCGGAAGAAATAAAATCCGCCCGCCTTGCCGTTCTTCAGGAACTTCTTTTTTCCCAGCAACTGGAATTCAACAAAAAATTTGTTGGGGAGCAGGTTGAAGTATTGCTCGACAGGCATGGTAAATTTGAAAACCAGCTAATCGGCAAAACCAAATATATGCAATCGGTCCATCTTACCACCCGCCTTGAAAATTTTGGTAATCTGGTCAATGTGCTGGTGAAAGATGCCCATACCAACTCAATGTCCGGTGAAATTATTGAGCCTTCCGCATTTAATGGTATGATTGCAGCATGATTAATCATCCAATCGGGAACAGGAATTGAACTCATTGAACCTCACGCTGGACGATAACAAAGTCCTGCCTATCCTTTTCGGTGAACATAACCGTAATCTCTCATCGCTTGAACAGGTGCTTGGCGTGGCGATTGCCAGCCGGGGCAATACGCTCTCCATCTCCGGTGAGGCGGAAGCAATCCATGTAGCCAAGCAGATCATCGAAAAACTCTATTCAAAAGCGCAGAAAGGTTTTGCCATAGGGCAGGAGGAAATTGACGATGAAATGCGCTTCGCCGACTCCGGGCGGAAGAAAGGCAAAACCGGAAAAAACAGTGACGCGGCCAATAATATCGAACTTCCAAGCGGCGATATTTTAATCCGCACGCGCAAGAAAAACATAGCGCCGCGCTCCCCCTTGCAAAAATCATATATCGAATCACTGATTAAAAAAGATATGGTGTTCGCCACCGGCCCTGCCGGAACCGGCAAAACCTATATAGCGGTTGCGGCAGCCGTCCACCAATACCTCAACCACGAGGTTGAGCGTATCATCCTTTCCCGCCCCGCCGTTGAGGCAGGTGAGAAAATCGGTTTCCTTCCCGGTGATATGGCGGCCAAGCTCGACCCATATTTGCGGCCGCTTTATGACGCGCTGTTTGACATGCTCCCGCAAGAGCAGATCCAGCGCCTTATGGAAATCGGCGAGATTGAGATTGCCCCGCTCGGCTTCATGCGTGGGCGGACGCTCAGTAACTCGTTCGTGATTCTGGATGAGGCGCAGAACACCACCCCGACGCAAATGAAAATGTTCCTGACGCGGCTAGGCATGGGTTCCAAAATGGCCATCACGGGCGACCTCTCGCAGGTTGACCTCCCGAAAAACCAGCGTTCCGGGCTTCAGGACGCAATGGAACGGCTGGATAAGGTAAAGGAGATCGACGTCATCCATTTCTCGAAAAAAGATGTGGTGCGCCACCCCCTTGCGGCGAAAATCGTCAATGCCTATGAGCAGACCGGCGATATCAACAGCCACGAGGAAAAGGATAAAGATAGTTGGCTATAATCCGCCCCAGACTGGTCAACTGCGAAATCCGCGTGGCGGATAAGCGCTGGAACGAGCTTTTCCCGGAGCACAGGGAGATAACCGATAATATCCTGAA
Organism: uncultured Rickettsiales bacterium; assembly: GCA_964545245.1. Taxonomy (GTDB): domain Bacteria; phylum Pseudomonadota; class Alphaproteobacteria; order Rickettsiales; family 21-14-0-20-44-7; genus CAZJFC01. The sequence goes on along the minus strand of CAZJFC010000035.1, from coordinate 6,488 downwards.
AATAATCCCCGATATTTCAGGCGAAATTTCAGTGCTGCTCACCAATGATAGTGAAATTCAGGAATTGAACCGGGATTTCCGTGGCAAGGACAAACCCACCAATGTGCTTTCCTTCCCCAATGATGATGACGGGATACTGGGCGATATTGCCCTTTCGCTTGATACTCTGGTCGCGGAAAGCGAGTCCGAAGGAAAAACCCTAAAAAACCATTTTACCCATTTATTGCTGCACGGGATACTCCACCTTCAAGGACATGACCATGAGAACGATGAGGAACAGCACGAAATGGAGTCATTTGAAATTGAACTTCTAGCCAAACTCGGCGTCCCCAATCCATACGAATAGTGTGAGAACGAGGCCAGCAGGCCGAGCCAGCCTTGAGCGTGCCGAAGGCACAGCCCATCTGAAGTGCAGTAGCACTGAAGGGGGCAGAACAAATTATAAATAATCTTTCGGATCAACCGGTTCGCGGCCTTTGCGCACCCCGAAATGGAGCTGCGGCGTATCAACATTACCGCTTTTGCCAACGCGGCCAATAACATCGCCCTGATTGACTTTCTCGCCCTTGCGTATATCAAGCCCCTGCAAATGCGAATATGCGGTGAGGTAGCCATCCGGGTGGCGGATAATTATCAGGTTGCCATAGCCCTGAAGCTGGTTGCCCGAATAAACCACAGTACCGCCCGCCGCGGCCTTTACCGGGCTTCCTTCCGGTGCCTGTATGTTAATCCCGTCGTTCTGCTTGCCGCCGGACTGGCTGCCGAACTCGGAAACGATAACGCCGTCAACCGGCCTGATGAACTTGCCGCCTGAGGAACCAATGCCGGTCGAACGGATATTTACATCCTCAATCTGCTTTGTTGAGGCTGTTTTTACTTCCTCAACTTTTTCTTCGGCAATGTTCACTTCACGTTCCAGCTTGTTACTTTCATTGAGCTGCTTTGCTTCCCTTTCGGCATAGCTTTGCGCGGCTTCCATTTTGCGGATTTCGTTTCCGGTATCCTGAACGGTTGTGCCGGAGGAAGTTTCAATCCGCGGGGAAGTAGGAGGAAGCTGTATCGTTTCCGCCTGCTGGGCTGGCTGCGCAGGTTCAATTCTTGAAGGAACCGGAAGCGGCGCAGGGACGGATGCGGTTTGCTGCGCCCTTACAGGTTCAGCCACGCCCCTGAATGCCGGTTTTGCCGCCGGTTTTATGGAGGCAAGCTTGTCATTGCCTGCGATTTCGGTTTTGGAAGCGCTGACTGTTGAAAGGTCAAGATATTCAGTCCTGCTATCCCTTACAATCGGTCGGATACCGCCTTCATTAACCACAGCCTGCTGCTGCGCTGGTTGCGTTTCATAGATCGGTTGCTGCTCCACCCTTTCCCCGAAAGCCGCACGCTCCGAATACTGGTTATGCGCTGGCTGGTGGACAGGAGCCTGGTTTGCAACAGGCAAGGTATCCCTGCCGGAGTTATATCCGATAACGCTTTCCTCTCCGTCAATGGCGAGTGGTTCAAGCTTGCGGGCGCGGATATCCGGCGCGTCCTTGATGAAAGAGCTTGTGCTTGCGGCGTTATATTTCGGCGTGTCATAGGTTGGGCGGCCATATTTATCGACCTTGTATTTATCGGGGATAAGCGCGGTATTGGTGGTTCTGCCGTAATAGCGCTCGCTGTGTTTTTCAACAGGCGCAGGCTGCTGGTTGAACGAGAACGAACACCCCGCAGCAAACGATAATATTGAAAAAACAAGAAATTTATTAGGCATCCAGAACCCCCATGCAATTGCGATATATATTAATTATTTACCGTGAAATGAAATATGCAAGGACTTTTTAATTTTCCCGCGCGGGTGGTTCAGCTTTATCGAAAGCATGAAAAATAGGCGCAAAAATGCACCACGGAAAGTTCATAAAGCTGGTTGGGTTACATCTTCGGCAGTTCGATACCGAGGGCTTTTGCGAGCTTGTCCTGATAGCCCCAATAAGCGACGCGGCGGACGAAGCGCGGCACAATGCCGGACCATTTGAAACGCCCATGCAGCTTGCCGTCCTTGCCGACCGTCCCATCAGGGACAAAATTAAATAAATCCTGAAGCGTGATGACATCGCCTTCCATGCCGACAACCTCGGAAACATGGGTGATCCTGCGGTGTCCGTCGCGCATCCTGCTCACCTGCACAATCAGGTTAAGCGCGGAGGCGATCTGGTACCTGATCGCTTTCGGCGGCAGGCCAAGGTTTGCCATCATGATCATATTCTCGATACGGCTGAGCGCATCGCGCGGGTGGTTAGCGTGGATCGTGGTCATTGAGCCTTCATGGCCGGTATTCATCGCCTGCATCATATCGAAAGCTTCGGCTCCCCTCACCTCACCGACGATAATCCGGTCAGGGCGCATACGGAGCGCGTTCTTGACGAGGTCGCGCATGGTAACTTCCTCATCGCGCGAACGCCCGATTTCGAGCGGTTTCGTTTCAAGGCGCACAACATGCGGCTGCTGGAGCTTTAATTCCGCGGCATCTTCAATTGTCACCACGCGTTCGGTATGGTCAATAGATTGTGAAACGGCATTAAGCAGCGTTGTCTTACCGGAACCGGTTCCGCCGGAGATAAGTATATTCATCCTTGATGCGCCTGCAATCCAGAGGACATCCGCCATTGCGCTGTTGATATTGCCCTGCTCGTTCATGATGTCGAGCGTGATCGCGCGGTTGGAGAATTTACGGATTGAAATTGTCGTACCGTCCACCGCCAGCGGCGGCGCGATGATATTCACGCGGGAACCGTTCAGGAGCCTTGCGTCAACCAGCGGGCGGCGGTTATCAAGCTTGCGGCCTACAGTTTCGGCGATCTGGCTTGCGAGCTTGATTACTTCCGCATCGGAAGAAAGGGTGATACCCGTATTTTCAAGCTTGCCGTAACGCTCAACATAAACGGCACGGTGGCCGTTGATAAGAACGTCGTTAATCGAAGGGTCATTTAGCAGCGGCGTTATCGGCTCAAGGTTTTCGAGCTGGTGCAAAATCCTCGCCTCAAGCTCATGCGCGCTTATGGACTTGTCCTTAAGCTCCTCGTGACCTTCAAACGCGTTATCAGGTTCGATTTTTTTCTGGAGCTTTACCAGCGTATCGGTGATCCGTTCCAGCGCTTCAACAATTTTTTCGTTTTCGGCAGACATAATAATCCTATGTAATCAACCTACGTCACATAGGTTAATATAGCGTAAACGTGAAAAAATTATTTTTGGGGCGCTTAAAACCGTTAAAAATAGGCTGGTTCCGGCGGGGATATTACCTTAACCCGACAACCGAGCGATAATTGAATATCTTGTTCATATGCTCTTTATAACCGGTTTTCAAAGCGGTTTTCATCATCCGCGGCATAATCCCGGTCGAGACGAATTCACCGATGACCTTATCCTGCTGGTCTTCGTTCTTTTCCTTGAATTCAAAAATATCCTGCGAAACAATTGTCTCGCCTTCCATGCCCGTAATTTCACTGATATGGGTCACGATACGCGTGCCGTCACGCATACGGTTAATGCGCACGATAATATTCACCGCGGTGGAGATCATGTGGCGTATCGCCTTAAGCGTGAGGTTGCTGTTTGCCATGCCCACCATATTCTCAAGCCTTGTCAGCCCTTCACGCACGGAGTTGGCGTGGATTGTGGTCATTGAGCCTTCATGGCCGGTATTCATCGCCTGGATCATATCAAAGGCTTCGGCCCCTCTTGTCTCACCGACGATAACGCGGTCAGGGCGCATGCGGAGCGCGTTTTTGACGAGGTCGCGTATCGTGACTTCAGTATATTGCGGCGTGCCGTGGACATGCGGTTTTGCTTCGAGCCGCACAACATGCGGGATCATCAGCTTAAGCTCCGCGGAATCCTCGATTGTAACGACGCGCTGGTCAACCGGCACGAATTGCGAAATCGCGTTGAGCAGCGTTGTTTTACCTGCCCCGGTTCCTCCCACGATAAGGATATTGGAGCGGGTTGCCGCGCATACTTTAAGGAAATCGGCCATTTGCTGGTTCATTGAACCGACATCGGCGAGGTAATCAAGGCTGATTGCCTTACCGGCGAATTTGCGGATTGAGATAACCGTACCGTTCATTGAAAGCGGGGGCGCGATGATATTCACGCGGGAGCCGTCTTCGAGCCTTGCGTCAATCACCGGGCGGTCAGCGTCAAGATACCTTCCGCAGCGCATGGCGATTTCTTTCGCCGCGTTCCATAACGCTTCTTCGGAGGAAAATTTAATATCCGTATATTTAAGCTTGCCGTGGCGCTCGATATAAACGCCGTCAATCCCGTTGATGAGTATGTCATTGATCGACGGGTCTTCCATCAGTTCCCTGATCGGCTCAAGCGCCTCAATACTGCCGCTATATGATAAAGTATTATGATGGTCAAAATGGCGGTTATTATTGCCGGAATACATATTGATCTGTTCCTGCAACTGCTCGCAGCGGTCCATCATCAGCCTTGCGAGACGGTCAAATGATTCGGTCATTTCTTCAAATTTATCTGTCATTCTTCGCTCACTACAACTTTGTTCCTGCCGCTATTTTTTGCTACATAAAGGGCTTTATCGGCACGTTTTAATATCGCTTCAGGGGTATCATTATCCTTCAATACACCGGCAATTCCTATTGATACTGTTTTAGCAAGGATTCCCTCCTCTGTCGATACCGTAAATGGCACTTTCTCGACATGGTTTCTCAGGCGCTCGGCCACTACCCTCGCATCTTCCTTTGTGGTTCCGGGGAGCAGCACAACGAATTCCTCGCCGCCATAGCGCACGGCAAGGTCGGAAGGGCGGATTCCCTTCAGGATACGCGCGGAAAATTCCTTGATAACCTCATCGCCGACATTATGCCCGAAAGTGTCATTCACGCTTTTGAAGAAATCAATATCAAGCATGAGCAATGATAGCGGTTTTGTATATTCGGCAGATTCGCGCATGAGTTGCTCGATATGCGTATCCATGAAGCGGCGGTTATAAAGTCCGGTAAGCCCGTCCGTAACCGCGAGGGAAACGCTGGTCTTGAAATTCGAGCGGAGTGCGTCCTGGTATTTTTTCCGGCGGATCTGGGTTTTGGCGCGGGCGACAAGCTCATTCACGTCAACCGGGGTGATGATATAATCATTCGCGCCGATTTCCAGCCCCTTGACCATTGACTGCGTGTCATCCTCATCGATCAGGATAAGCACCGAAATATTGCGCGTATGCTCATTGCTCCTTAAATGGGAACAGACCCTCAACCCATCGCCGTTGACGAGCTGCGTGCTGATGATGGCAAGGTCAAAATCGCCTTTTATAGCCTCATCCACGGCTTTTTCCGGGTCGGTCACCAGTTTTATGTTCTTGTTAAGGCTGGAGAGTTTTTCAATAAGCTGGTTGGCCTGGATGGAGTCATCATCCACGATCAGGATTTTGGCTTCGGAAAGCTTGCCGAAAGAAACATCCTGCTCATCCGCGCCGAGTTTGACGCTGGTAACGCCGCGCAGGCGGAGTTCATCCATCATTACTTTCAGCCTGATGAGCGAGCGCACACGGGCAAACAGCGCCGTATCATTCACCGGCTTGGTAAGGAAATCGTCCGCACCTGCTTCAAGCCCGTGTATCCTGTCCTCTTTCTCGGAAAGCGCAGTCACCATGATAACCGGGATGTGCGAAAGCTCAGGGTCGGCGCGGAGTTTACGGCAGGTTTCAAACCCGTCCATTTCCGGCATCATCACGTCGAGCAGAATCAAATCCGGTGAGAATTTCGCAGCTTTTTCGAGCGCCTCATAACCGCCGCTGGCGGTAATAACGTCATAATATTCGCGGGTGAGCTTGGCTTCCAGCAACTTGACATTGGGCAGGAGGTCGTCGACAACTAGGATGCGCGCGCTCATTTTCCTGCGTTAGCTCCTTGTGTCGTCAAGGTTAATGAACCGCTCGATTGTCTGGAGGAAAGGCATGATGGAGATTGGCTTTGAGATATAAGCCTCGCACCCTGCTTTCAGGATTCTTTCTTCATCGTCTTTCATGGCGAAGGCGGTAACGGCGACAACGGGAATATGGCGCAGATCAGGCTCGGCCTTAAGGTTTTTGGTGATATCGAACCCGGAAATTTCCGGTAGCTGGATATCCATCAGGATCAGATCCGGTTTGATTTGCCGCGCCAGGGTAGGCACATTAAGCCCGTCCTTGGTTTCATAGGTTTCAAAACCGTGAGCGCCGAGAAGGTCGCGGAAGAGTTTGAGGTTGAGCTCATTATCTTCCACTATGAGAATTTTCTTAGAAGCCATAACTGCTCATTTATATATAATAATTATATTCATTTTTTATCAATTTTCCATTATGGACAGGCAGAAGCGGCAGTTTCTTAGAGTCTATGTGACAATTTAACCCATGGATAGTTAAGATTTTATTACAGCGGAGGGAATTAATTATTTCGCCCCCGTGCGGCGCTCCTGCGCCTCCGATGGGCTGTTCGCTCCGCTCACGCTCA
>CAZJFC010000034.1:0-19094 GCA_964545245.1 uncultured Rickettsiales bacterium | reverse complement strand
ACATGTTAACTCTTTATTCTTTTACCTGCAATACAATAAAAAGTAAACACTGCCCGCGCAGGCGGGGGGCTTAAGCTCAAGATTCCCGCCTCCGCGGGAATGACGGGCTTTTCTTTCTTATATCAATGGAATAAGTGCCTGATGTTTCCTAATGGATTCTTTATCGCGTGGCGGGCTAGCCTGTAATAACAACAAAGGGTTATGACATGATTCCATCTTACAAGAACGATAATAATAAAAATAATGGGAAGAATACTAAAAATATAGGGCAGCAGGGAGCGGTAGCGAATATCGTCAATGTAAAAGGCGAAAACCCCATCAAGCCGAAACAACCGGTCAATGAGGCTGAGGCCGATGCCAAGGCAAAGAAAATTGCCAGTAAGCGCGTTGAGTCCGATAAAAAGTAAGGCTGCCTATTCTACGATCCGCAATCTTACCAGTGAGCTTGCGATTGTCTCGTAAGCATATTTCAGGCTATCATTATCGCCGGATTGCACGTCAAAGTAATAGTGCGAACTGCTGGCGCATGACTTGAACAGGTCTTTCATTTCCTGCCCGCCTAGGTCGTGCTCTTTGATGTCAAAGGTGATGGTATGTAATGTAATCTCGTTGTCCTTTATCGTATCGCAAAGCCCTTTCTGTGGTGCCTCTCCTTCTTTGAAGTATTTGTCCTTTAGTGACCTGTTTTGGATTGTGTCCTGTTTATTAAGTCTGCTGTTGACCAGGCTGTAGAGCTGGTCTCCGCCTCTCATATAGGCGTTATCAACTTCATACAGATAGAGATACTGGTACGTGAAGTCCCCCTCAGGATATGTCGCGAAGCAGCAGCCCATATTCGCGCCATCCGTAAGGATCACGATAATTTTCTCAGACTCGTTGCTGTCCAGCGCCGCAGGCATATGGCCGCCAAAATGTATGTTATATGCCGGGTCAAGCATCAGGGCGGAAGCGAGCATACCGATGCTTGATCTTTGCCATCCCAGGCCTCTTGGGTTCTGTTGTATAAAATGTACATGGTTGGCTACATCATTCTTATCGCCGATTGTTTTAATCGGGGTAAGCGGGAGAAGCGGTGAAAGCGGCTCCGTGTTGTCATAATTTCCACTGGTGCCTCCTTCTCGCCAATAATAGTTTTTATTATCGAAGTTTGGATAATTTGTTTTAATGTCGTCATACTGGTCTTCAATTGCCCTCAATGGAAGAGGTACTGTCTTGCCGTCCGGGAATTTAACCTTATGGTTATAAGGAACGATACCGACATAGAAATCGGCATTGGCATTTGCGTTAATGCCCCTGACGATAATCTGTGAAAGAACTTCCTGTACTGCCTTAAGTTTTTTGCACTCTTCATCCGGGTTATATCTGATAACAGATGCGTTGTTAGTGCTGGTTGTTGCTTCAGTTATCAGGCACATGGAGGCGGAGGCATCAATCGCGAATACAATTTCAATTACCCTTTTTCCATCACCTCTTTGTACGGTGACTTTGTGATGTACGGTCGTCGGGGCTACTGAAGCAATAAGCAGCCCGGAAACTTTGCCGCTGGCGGTTGCAGTACACTTGCTGGCGGTTTTGTGGTCGCCGTTGCAGGTAACATCAAGGTTTTCAACGGTGAAGTCTTTTTCTTGAAGAAGGTTGGCGGCAAGATATCTTTCAATGCGTGCCTTAACTTCCATATCAAAAGGGTTCGCCCGCGGGCCAAAATCGCTCTCGGTTTGGGCTAGGGTCTCAGACATACCCGCGAGGAGGGAATTATCAAGAACCTGCTCGAATTTCGCCTGCTTGCCCATATATTTGGACATATCGGCCGCACCAAACACGATCAATATTATTATGGGAAGAACGATGGCAGCCATAACTATAATACTTCCATCACGATTTTTTAGAAACTGTTTCATATTCCCTCAGATAGATTTGGTTGTATTGAATTAGTAGTTGATTTGGACATCACGGAACCCTTGAACCACAATGTCATTGGCGATGAAGCCATCTTCTCCTTCAACAGAGATGTTATAGGCATTAACACCGCCGGAAAGTTCGTGTTTCTCTATGGATTTCACCTCGGTCACCCCGTCCCTGGTGATGAGTTTGTCACCAACCCTCAATTTGCCTGCCAGCTTTAAGTTGCTTTTTATTGAGGTGATTGCCGGGTCAAGGGATTTCCAGCCAGATGTGGTGAGAACCGGATGCTCAACTGTGATAAACGGTTTTCCGCCGTTTATGCCATACATAACGTCCTTGTCCTGACTGAACTTATTGATGGCAACAATGGTTGTTTCACCATTCTTGTTAACGATCTTGTCGCCGACTTTCAGTTCTTCGACCTTGATTTTTTTGCCATCCGCTTTAGCTATTTCAGTTCCCTCAAGGACGCAGCCCTTGCGCAATATGGAGAAATCCTTGCCCATTTCGCACATGATGGTGTTAATCTCCTGTTCGCCAATGATGCTTCTTGTTTTAATTTTGAAATCAACATCATACATGTTTTCATCTTTTGCTGATTCCTGGATGCCATAAAGCGTTTTCTCGCGGTAAAACACGTATGGTGGTCCGTTGCGGTAACGCCATTCATGGCCCTCGCCCTCTTCTGAGTTGCCTCCGTCATATTCATAGTCTTCTTCAATTATGATTTCTGCGTTGCCGCGAGTAACGAACTTGTGACGTAGTCCTTGTATGGTGACTTCCTCCGAATTATTAGCTAATGCGTCAGGATCGCCTTCTTCTCCTGTAGATGGGACCTTATTGCTCATTATTATCCGGATTTTATTATCCTTATGCATTTGAACATGCTCATCCGGGGCATTTTCTTCCGGCCCTATAAGAGGTATATAAACAGTTTCATTGTTTGGTACCATGCCTGGCGGGCAAAATCCATTATCACAACACTGGGTTATCAAGCTGGGAGGCATCTTTAAGTGGTTCCTAAAAAAGTTTATGGTCGTGCTTGGGTCTCTTGTAAGTTCCTCTATACTAACAGTTCTGTTTGCTGCTGAGCCGGCGATGACCTTGACGTTAATATCTATCCTTGCGATTGCGCCTTTGAGGTCAGTAAGTACGATATAATTCTTCTTTCTATCACCATCCTTGTCTTTGCTCTTTGCAATCTTGCCATATTTGTATAAGTCGGATTGGAATTTCTGCTTTACCTTACTTTGTGTTGCGGCGGAATAAGAATCCTCCATTTTAAAGTTTTGCGGTAATATAGGATTTTGGCCATTAAAAAGCGTATCGCCGGTATATGTTTTGGTAATGGATGAAGTGCCGTCCTTCCATTTCCTGTAAGCAACCCTTATCGTAAAGACCACATCCTGTGGCTGAAGGTTGGTGCTAAAATTCGGGCAGTAGTCATTTTGCGGAGGGCAATGGCATGGCTCTGGCGGGTTTGAATCGGATTTTGGCCATATGACCGCTCTCTCGGGAAGGCAGGCCAATGGCGCTGCCGGCCATGTTTGTGCAGCGGCTGCCGATGAGAAAAAAATTAAGCTTAAGAAGGCTGAAAGCAATAAAGAACGCATTTTTACCTCGTGCAATTTGGTCTTGATAAAACTATTCTAGAATATGGAAGTTACTAATTGCTTAATATTCATCTAAAGTTTTATTTATATTGATTGTTGTTAAAAAGGGCCGTAGCAGGTCGTTACAGGCATTGTTTCAGTATTTTTGATAATACTGTAATAAATATTTCATGGCAAGTTTAGAATAAATTAGGATTTGCATAGTATTATTAAGCCTATAGGGAATAATAATATGAAGTCAGAGTCCAAAAGAACGCGCTACCGTGCTTTTATGAGGAAGGAAGATGGCAGTTTTGCCATAGAAATGGCATTCATCCTGCCAATAATCATATTAATCACCTTTACTACTATCGAATACGGTATGATGATGTATGCCAGAAACCTGGTTCAGGCGGCAACTGCCAAAGCTGCGCGTAGTGTCATGGTGGGTGAAAGTTCAGCATCCGTTCGCAAGAAACTCACGGAAAATCTGAACGTACTGCCTAATTACGTTACGTATAGAGGCTATACGCTCACATCCCCCAGAGATTTGATTGACCTTACACCTAATAGAAGGGGTACTACTTTCAGTACCTCTGACAGGCTCATTAAAATGAGCGTCAGGGTAGATATGAAGATACTTTCTCCCCTTATGTACCTTTTTTTAAAGAATAGTAATGGCATCTATCAAATAGAGTCTATCGCGTATGTCAAAACCGAGAGTTTTTAAAATGCATTATATCAAAACTATTAAAAAGTTCCAGGAAGATAAGAAGGGTGTAGCATTCATTGAGTTTGCAATTATTTTTCCTGTGATGCTCATGTTGTTATATGGGACGGTCGAAACTGGCCGCTATATTTATTTTACCCAGAAAAATGATATAATTGTACAGCAGGCAGTCAACCTTCTTTCGCAAGGCCACATGGTTACCGGCGGTACGGTGAAGGCTGTCTTTGAAACAGCAAAGGAAACTTTTGCGCCGTTCGATCCTAATGATATGATGATATATATAACTTATACTGCGGATGCGGATCAGACCGGCAGGCGCAGGGTGATTATAGCCCCGCCTATAGTGCCAGGCGCGCCGCCGCAAGCTGAGAAACCTGTTACCTGGCAGATTTCAAATAGAAGCCCGCTTGCCGGTGAACTTCAAAGTAAACTGGCGCCATATAATTCGGAAAAGTGGATGGTAAGGATACCGGGTTTTGATGTGTACGAGCAGAAAGTTATGCTCGTTGTTGAGGTTTATACCAAATATACACCGCTGCTTGATTTAGGGTTTTCAAAAAATTTATTCAGCTTAGACAAGCCGCAATATAAATATGCGATCGCAAGGCCAAGATATAAAACGGTTGCAGTTTGTCAGAATGAATGCCCTAACGATTTCACGATAGTTTCGGGTGACAGCAAAAGAAAGGTTGTGAACTGATCCCTGATTTATTCACGCTCCCTGCCGGCTCTGCCCTTGCGGATGGAATCCAGGAACGATGAAGGGGCGGAACTGATGTCTTCAGGCTTTACTTCGCCATATGGGCTGTCGAAAACTCTTTTGATAAACCTTCGTATCGCCCCGGTTTCTGCCTGCGGGTGTGGGGCAGTGTGTCCCAGCCTTTGTTCAGCTTCCCTGATATGCCCGGAAAGTGTTTCGCCCGCCACGTAATTAATAAGCCCGGTGCGCTGGGCAATTTCCTCAAAAGCGAAGTTGCGGGCGCTGGTAAGGGTTCTGGAGATATCCCATAGGCCGAAATTAGATACTTTGCTTTTTAACAGGGGAGTTCCTACCGCATGGTTTATTACTTCCCCATCGCCCAGAAAGGCCACAACTTTGGCAGGATCGCGCGAGTTGATGAACTCCGCCCATGCATCTCCTATAACATCCGCCCGCTCGCCAAGCAGGCTGTTTTCCGAGCAGGATATCTTGATAAGGAGGCATATGGACAATACCTTCTCCTCATCGCTTTCAGGCATGGGATACTGGGAATAGTAACGCTGTAATGCATCATGCATGGCAACGCGTATTCCCAGATATTCTGACCTGATGGGCATATAGGTGCGATTTGTCTTGATGTTCAATGGCGGTGCCTAGCGGACAAACTTCGAACTATTTGGACCGATTTCGAGAGTCGTTTGACGAGCTGGAACGCTTGTGGAATCAGACTTACAGCGATAGTGCGATGTTCGCAAGGAGGAGTTCTAACAAGTCCAGTAGGGTTGCGTACAAATCGACCGCTTAATATCAGCTATTTCGATGCCTTCTTTAGCAAACTATCCACTTTGCGTTTCAACCCGATCTTGGGATCAATTTTTAATGCCTGCTGATAAGCACTCAGGGTTTTTTGATTATCACCTAACTGCTCATAAACCATTCCTTCATATTTTAAAGCCATCGCCAGCCAGTTCTTGTCATTAGCACATAATGACTTTGCTTTTAATATGGACTCTAAAACTGCCTGAAGCTCTAATGTACCGAGTGTATCTTTTAATCTTGTTCCTGCCTCCAGAAGAATCACATTGTATTGCCCACAATTCAAACGAGCTTCGGCATAATTTTTTGCATCAAGAAAGTTCCCATTGCTGTCGTATTTAAATTTTCCTACACCATTCAGCACGACAATTAGCTGCGAGTCTTCCTCTGAGAATTCATAGTGATTCGCCCAATCAGTAGGAGGAGAGATTAAAAAAAGCTCTTTTCGTTTAGTCACATCAAAAGCGCACAATATGCTGCCGTGCTCATTAGGAGCGTTTGCGGTTTGACATATCGCCATTTTTCCATTTGCAGATAAGCCGCTATTATAAATATTTGCATTGAAACTCTTTTCGATCATCTTTTCATTGGAAGGTGAAAAAACATAAAAAGTTCCCTTTAGACCACTCCCAAATAGCCAGTCCTCTAAAGAAAAATAACCGTTATCGGATACATGACCATGGTTAGGTCTTTCCAAGGCTCCTTTTGCTACAATTTTGTTTTCAAACAAGTTGTAAAGAACGTAGCTTCCGTGGCCACTCTCTCTATATCCACCTCTAAGATTTTTTCTATCTGAGTCACTCCAGCCTATTAGCCATTCGCCAGATAATGATTTCTGGTATTGCCCCAAAAAATCTAAAGATTTTATCTCTATAATATTACCGAAGTATGTAATGTCTTCCGCCTTAATTGGACTAAGACGTTTTGAATCCTTCTTGTTTTTACCGAAAATAAATTGAAGCAGCCCCATGAATTTCCTTTCTATGCGCGATATTGAAATGGCATATTAAGCTAGTGACTCTAATCAATCAACCCAACCGGAGTCGAACTTTCGTTCGAACTGCGGCAAAGCAACAGTAGCTCTAGCGTTGCGCGATTCCAGCGCTGCCAGACTCAATACGCTGACGGAACAATTTAGAACTATCGGAATGTGGCGCTGAGGCGCAGATTTTATGGGGTTTTTAGAGGTCTAAAAGAATTGGCGGACCCTAGAGGATTCGAACCTCTAACCTCCTGATCCGTAGTCAGGTGCTCTATCCAGTTGAGCTAAGGGTCCAAGTTTGGAGCGGGCTTTGTAACGCAATCCGCAAAATATTTCAACAGATATTATCTCGCCCGGTAAGACGGCACTTCCTGCAGCGGAATCCATACATTTTCCGGTGGTTTTCCGGTCTGGTAGAAAACATCGATAGGGATGCCCCCGCGCGGGTACCAATAGCCGCCGATGCGCAGCCAAACTGGTGTTATCTCGGTAATAATGCGTTTTGCGATGTAAACCGTGCAGGCTTCGTGGAAATCGCCGTGGTTGCGGAACGAACCGAGGAACAGCTTGAGTGCCTTGCTTTCCAGCAGTTTTTTGGCGGGAACATAATCAATCACGATATGCGCGAAGTCCGGCTGGCCGGTGATGGGGCACAGGCTGGTGAATTCGGGGCAGGAAAAACGCACGTTATATTTCACATCCGGGTGCGGGTTGGGCACGCTCTCCAGCACCGCTTTTTCCGGGTTTTGCGGTAGCGGTGTTTGCTTGCCGAGCTGTTTCAATTTTTTTGTCATACATACCTCGCCGGGTCTTCGATGCCCGCTTCGCTGAACCCTTTTAACCGCAAACGGCAGGAATCGCAAGCGCCGCAGGCTTCACCATCAACCGGGTCATAGCATGAGCTGGTTTGTGAATAATCCACGCCGAGGGAAACGCCGAGTTTGATTATTTCCGCCTTCGTGAGGTTTATCAGCGGTGCATGGAGGATAAGTTTTTCACCTTCAACACCGCGTTTGGTAGCAAGGTTGGCCATTTTCCCGAATGATTCGATATATTCCGGCCTGCAATCCGGGTAGCCGCTGTAGTCCAGCGCATTCACGCCGATGAAGATGTCATTCGCGCCCAAAACCTCGGCATAGGCGAGGGCGAAAGAAAGGAAAATCGTGTTACGCGCGGGGACATAAGTAACCGGGATTTCCTGCCTTGCTCCCTCTCCTTTCAGGAGAGGGTCGGGGTGAGGTAATGCTTGCCGAATGGTTTGCAATACGCCATCAGGATTTTGTAATACGTCATTATTCCAGAATCTTAAAATTCCATAGCCGTTTTCCCTGAAATATTTATCACGTATAGAGTCATATTCCTGCTGGCTGGCATGCTGTCCGCCATCCAGTTCTATAACCAGCTTATTTTCGACACACAGGAAATCCACTATGTAGTTGCCAAGTGGTTCCTGCCTGCGAAACTTCAGATTGTTTAATTGCCTGTTACGTAATTTTCTCCACAATAGTTTCTCGGCTTCAGTAGAATTTGTTCTAAGGCTTTTAGCTTTATCCAGATTGTCAGGGTTATAAGGGCGGCGTTCTGGCACCTCCCCCATCCCCTCCTGATAGGAGGGGTGAAGAAAATGTTTTCCCTCCTGATAGGAGGGGTGAATTGTAACTCCCTCTCCTATCAGGAGAGGGTTGGGGTGAGGTAATGCTTTCGGAACTTCGATATTTTTATCCACCAGCGCCGAACTGCCGAAATTATCGATTCTCACAATGCGGTGGTTGGGGGAAAGGAGTTTTGCGCAAGCAAGCTCATGGCTGTGGCGCTGGCCGTAATCGAAGCCGAGCGTATGGCACTCAAAACCCTGCGATTTTGCGATTGCAAGCACGGTTGCCGAATCCAGCCCGCCGGAAAGTAATATGACTGCGCGTTTGCTCATTCTATACCCAGAATCTTATGCAGTTGCAGGGAGAGATTATAACCATGTTTCAACGCAAGGTCACGAGCGTGCTCAAGGTTCGCGCGGTTTTTGGCTTCGTCATATTCATCCATGGGCTGGACATAAACCGGCTTATCGGTTTTTAGCCATACGCCGCTATATTCCGGGTTAGTGGCGGAAACCACGAATTTAAAGGCGGTCACGCGCTCATGCAGATCCGGGCGAATATCTTTCGTTTTTGGGGAGCAGACAATCTCCACCTCAGGCGGAAGCTCGCGGAAAAGCGTGCCGTTGGTTTCGACCTGCACGATGAATCCTTCCCGAACCAGCGCTGAGCAGAGCAGGGCGATTGGCTGGCGCAACGGTTCGCCACCGGTGATGACGATAAGCTTCTGGTTGGTATGTAATGATTTTACCTGCGAGATTATTTTCTTAACTTCATTCGCGGCGAAATCCTCAAACTCCGTATCGCAGAAATCGCAAGAAAGGTTGCAGCCGCCGAGGCGGATGAATATGGCGGGCTGCCCGGCGCGCGGGCCTTCGCCCTGAAGCGTGGGGAAAATAGAAACAACCTCCAGTGACTGGCCGTCGCCGGAGGTTGGTTTTCTTATCGGGTTGTTACCGAACACTATTTCGCCGGTTGCGCGGCTGCTTTGCTGCCGGCGGCAGGTTCAGTGCGTGCCGGGGTTCTTGCCGCGGAGTTTGATTGTTCCTGCTCAGCAAGGTTTTCAAGCAATTTGCCTTCAACTGCATTTTTTTGCACCTGTTTCAGCTCATTTTCCTCAAGCGGGATAAGGCCGCGTTCTTCAAGGTAGCCAAATGGCGCAATCGCATCATCGCTTACATGCTCTTTAATGAACTCCTCAATACCGGGAACTTTGCCGATATGTGAGCGTTTCACATAAACATAGAGCGGGCGGGAAACAAGATAGCTTCCGTCAGCAATTGTTTCGTGGCTAGGCTCAACACCGGAGATTGCCGCAGCTTTCACGGTATTCTTGTTTTCCTCAAGGAAGCTGTAGCCAAAAATACCAAGCGCAGTTTTGTTGGAAGCGAGTTTTTGCACGATCAGGTTGTCATTTTCACCGGAGTCGATATAAGCGCCATCTTCGCGGATGAGGTGGCAGGCCTTCTTGCGTGCATCCTTGTCGGCATAATTTACCTCAAAGGCTTCAAGGTGCCAGCATCCGCCTTCCATCACCAGCTCCGCGAATGAATCGCGCGTGCCGGAGGTTGAAGGAGGGCCGTAGACCTCAATTTTCTGGTCAGGGAATTCAGGGTTGATTTCCTTCCAGTTTTTATAGAAATTATCGACCAGTTTTTTAGGGTCCTGTTTTGAAGGGACTTTTTTAGCCAGCGCCAGAAAAAGGTCTTTTACCGAAAGGTTGAACTGTTTGGAGTCTTTCGCATTGGCGACGACAATTCCATCATAGCCGATTTTTATTTCGGCGATTTCCTTGACGCTGTTTTTATAGCACTCAAGCAGTTCTTCCGGCTTCAGGCGGCGGGATGCGTTGGCGACATCCGCGGTGTCAAGCCCGTTGCCGGCGCAGAAAAGCTTGAAACCGGCACCGGTTCCGGTCGCTTCAACGATCGGAGTTTTGAAGCTTGTTTTTCTGCCGTATTGCTCGGCGATATAAGTTGAGAAAGGATATACTGTTGATGAGCCTACGATACGGATCCTGTCGCGTGCATCAGCGGCGGTGGAAATGGTTAGGGTTAGTAAAATGGCAAGAAGCGTTGTTTTCATAAATCCCCATATGTTTGTTGGAAAATTCACCAATGAATTTTCGCGCAGGACATATATAGGCAAAGCCATAAAAAGTCAATGCATATAAGCCGGAATTAAGGCAATCACAGGTTGTGACGGAGCCAAAGTTACTGCTATTGCGCGCCTGCCGCCACGAGGATGGATTTTATCTTTGCCATCGAGGCTTTATCAAGGCGGCTGGTGGCAAGGAATTTCAGGATGGTTCTTCCGCTGTTATCGGTTGCGTTGACGTTGCCGCCCTTGGTAATCAGCTTCTGGAGCAATTTATCCTGCCCGGTGATTGCGGCATAGGCAAGCGGGGTGATGCCGTTTTTATCGGGGTTGTCGGGGCTTGCGCCCTTGTCGATAAGATAATTGGCGATATCCTTATCTTTTTTTATCAGCGCGACGGAGAGAGGGGTTAGCCTTTTCTCACTATCCTTAACTTCAAGAGAACCTCCTGCCTCGGCAATCGCTTGTACGGAATCAAAATTACCCTTGCTTGTGGCGAGCCAGAGCGCTGGCTGGTTCAAAGTGTTCATGATGTCAGGGCGAGCGCCATATTTCAGCGCGACGGGAACAAGCGCACCCCTGTTATCGGTAACCGCGCGGAGCAGGATCGCATCCGGCACGGCTTTTAGCCCATTCTGGAACATGATTTCCAGTAATTCGGCGTCATTATTGTTTATTACGATATCAAGCGGGACGGCGGCTGAGTTTTTACTGGTCTGGTTAACATCCGCCCCTTTTTGCGTAAGGACATGGAAAAGTTTCCGGTAGTTATTTTTTGCGGCAATGGCAAGCGGGGAAAATCCTGATTCATCTTTTTTATTAACATTCGCTCCGTTTTCAGCCATCAGAATTCCAATTTCCTCATCCTGAACGCGGAAGGCATCAAAAATGCCGTTATTGTAAGTTGTTTCAAGGTCGGAAACCTGGGCGCCATTCTTGATAAGGGCAGCAATTGCTGGGGCATTTCCCTTATTGATGGAGCGGGCAAGCACGTTACCCAGCGGGATTTTCGGGTCTTTAAGTTTTGCGCCGCGGTTTATAAGGAACTGCACCATTTCAGGTGAAGCGTTCTTCCGGTTGACGAGGATTTGCAGCGGCGATGAAAGCCCCTGGGCGTGGATATTCGGGTCCCCGCCCTTATCAAGGATATGCTTTACAAGGTCATGTTTCTCATTTTCGATCGTGTAGATCAGTACGGTTTTTTCCGAGCTGTTCATTTTATTCGGATTGGCTCCATTTGCCAGCAGGAAGTCATACATTTCCTTGTCGTCTTTCATTACGGCATAAATAAGCGGCGTATATCCGCGTATGTCCGACTGGTCGAAATCCGCATGGTATTCCGCAAGAAGTTTCAGTATTTCAAAATTGCGGTTTTCAACGGCGGCATGGACGGAGGATTTCAGCTCAATGCTTGGCGTATCGACATTAACCGGGGTAAGCTTGGAGTCAATTGTCAGGAACGCCTTTACGGATTCCGGGCTGTTCCTGCGTACTGCCATATATAAAGGGAAGTTGTTGTCGGTATCGTAAACGTTCGGGTTTGCTCCGGCTTTGCGCAGCGCGGTGATAATGCGCGGGTTTGCCGATTCCGCGGCAAGGTGCAATGCCGTCTGGCCTTTGCTATTCCCCGCGTTGAGAGTTGACCTGTTTTTTTCGTCAATATGCTCAAGTATGATCTTAACGCCTTCTTCGTTACCGGCTTTTGCGGCTGCCATCAGTGGTGTATTTCCTTCCGCGTCCGTGGAGGATGGAAAGGCTTTTTTATCATTCAGCAGGGAGGTAAGGCGGCGGTTATTGCCCTCAGCGGCACTGGTGACTACCTCAACATCCTGCGCGGATGGCGGAAAATCACTCGCATAAGGGGTAACTTTTACAGGTTGGATCTGCTTGGCCTTCGAGTAATCATAATTTTGTTTGCCATCACATGAATTGATGGATAGCGAAAACAATAAAAGCGTAAAAAACTTCGCTACTGATTTCATAATAACCACTACCCCTAAAATTTTTTAAAAACTTACTGTAACAGAAGAAGATAATATGGTATAAAGAACTATGCAATAAATTTGGAGGTATGATATGCACAAACTGTTCCAAATTATTTTCGTTCTGTTAATCACTGTCTTCACTTCCTTACCAGTTATAGCCAACAATTCTACAATCCCTTCCGTTGTTAATATTCCAGCCGAAGAACTCAAGAAAATGATAGATGACCACGCCAGTTTCATACTGGTTGACACAAGGTCGAAAGAAGAGTTCTCCGCCGGGCATATTAGTGGCGCCATAAATATTGTTCCTGAGGATGTTAACTCCAAAACGCTTGCGAAGCTTTCTGAGGATATGCAGGCGAAGCTCATTTTTTATGACGGGGGTGGGGAAAGCAGGTCCGGAAACATTGCGGCATCAAAGGCGATTGGTGCAGGCTATGGCTACGTTTACCTGTACAGCAAAGGATTTGCTGACTGGCAGCAGCACGGATACGAAATTATAAAATGATCCTGAATTAATTAAGTCAAGCCTTGCCGGAGACGGCGGGGCTTTTCTTTTTGGCCTTTCCGGCAGGCGCTTTGCCGGTGCTGATGATTGTTTCGGAGTTATGGGAAAGAAGTATCAGCGTTTCCTCGTCATCTTTTTTTACAAGCACAAGTTTGCGTTTGGCGTCCAGATATAAGAATTCCTCGGTTCTAAGGCGTTTTGGCTGCCCTTTCCTGAGCAGGTTTTTTTCCAGCGCGAATTTCTGGAACATGATCGCGGCAATGCCGATTAAACCCGCCACGAGGATAAGCGCAAAAAACGCCTTAATTATATATTCCGATTCCATAAGCGGATAATCGGGCGGCGCGGGTGAAATGTCAACTGGTGATTTTATATCAAATACTCCCTCTCCTATGAGGAGAGGGTTGGGGTGAGGTGCCCTATTAGTCGCTGGTCACTAGCCGTTTAGTAGTGGCATAGCCTTACACCTCACTTCGTCATACCGGAATTTTTTTCAGGAGAAAAAAATATCCGGGGATGACAGAGCGAGGCAGGAGCCGAGCCAGCCCTGAGCGTGCCGAAGGCACAGCCCATCTGAACGGCAGGAGCCGTGAAGGGGGCAAAATATGAATTTGAGGCAGGAGCCGAGCCAGCCTTGAATGCGAGCTTGCGAGCAGCCCATCGGAGGCGCAGGAGCGCCGCACGGGGGCGAGAGATAAATATCCCGTTCAGGAGAACGGCTCAGCCTTGAGCGCGAGCTTGCGAGCAGCCCATCGGAGGCGCAGCAGCGCCGCACGGGGGCAAAAATAATTAATTTTCTTCCGGCTTATCTTTCCCGGCGTGATTGGTGAACTGATAAGATTTTGCCGCTTTCTGTTTCT
This sequence comes from uncultured Rickettsiales bacterium, assembly GCA_964545245.1. Taxonomy (GTDB): domain Bacteria; phylum Pseudomonadota; class Alphaproteobacteria; order Rickettsiales; family 21-14-0-20-44-7; genus CAZJFC01. Next base: position 5,330 of record CAZJFC010000034.1, on the reverse strand, counting down.
GGCTCAGCTTTGTCAACTCATATTTGACGTCGATCTGCATCGCGCGGAGGTCAACCTCGAAATCACGGACGCTGGTTGCCAGCCTGTCCAGTTTTTCAGCATAAATTTCCGGGTTTTCCGGCGCTGCTTGCGCAATTTCGTTGTGGATTGATTTTACATGCTGCTCAAACTCGCTGAGCAGGACGACATTGCCCTTTTTAAGCTCGTCATGGGCTTTGTGGATGAATTCTATAGCATCATCAATTTTGCGGATTGTATCCATAAACCTTCTCTGCGTTTTTTCTGTATATATAAGATAATATCTCGGCCACGCTGGCATATGCCTCAAACGGTATGGGCGAGTCTAGCTCAAGTTCCGAAAGAATGGAAGCAAGTTCCCTGTCTTTCCTGATCTCAATGCCGTGTTCTTTCGCGAGCGCGATTATCTGCTCCGCGATGCGCGCCCGCCCGGTAGCCACGACATGCGGCGCGGCGGTACTTTCGCGGTCATACTTCAGCGCAACGGCGATTTTTTCTTCATCACTCATTATAATGATAATAGCTGAATGCTATGAAGAAGAGGTTAATAAGCAGGTCACGGGTGAAAGGTCACAGGTCACAGAGCTAAGAAAATTATGTGACTATGCGCTAAAGAACGAATTAGAAAGGTAAATGTCACCTGTCACCCAAGACCTGTTACCTTATCTAAGATCCCTGCTTCTTAGGCTCTTTCGGTTTTGCTTCACCAAGCAGGCTGGAAAACTCTTCCAGGGAGCCGGAACTGGCCGCGGCGAGGTTTTCGGCCATGATTTTATCATAGAGTTCCTTGCGCAGCACGCTGGCTTCCTTGGGGAAGTTGAACCCCAGCTTTACGGATTTTCCTCTAATTTCCAATACCTTAAGCTCAATGTTATTATTGATGATAATAGATTCATCGAGCTTTCTTGAGATAAAGAGCATTTTTTGCCTAGTGTTAACGAATTAGTAATCTTTCCCAGCTATGATTAGGGAAGATTAAGGCAAATAGCAACCAAGTACAAGCAACATGGACCTGACAAACATAAAATTATTCTCAATGATGCGTACTAACCTCAGTTACCTGGGGGAAAGGCAGGACGTATTATCGCAGAATATCGCCAACGCCAATACGCCGGGATATCAGGGGAAAGACCTGAAACCGATGGATTTCAGCAATATCCTTAATTCAGTCAGCAACAATGTGCAGGTACATAAAACCAATGTAAATCACATAGCTGGCACGAAAAATGCATATGATTTTTCAGTAACGGGGGACAGGAGGCCATTTGAGGTTAGTCCGACAAAAAACGCGGTAAACCTTGAAGACCAGATGATGAAAGCCTCCAAAAACAGTATGGAATACCAGCAGACGACCAATGTCTACCGCAAGATGCTCGAAATGCTGAAAACTGCCATCGGGAACTCATAGGGGAAAATTATGGCAAATATTATAAACTCGCTTGATATCGCAGCTTCCGGCATGACGGCCCAGAGTGAAAGGCTAAAGATTATCGCCCAGAACATCGCCAATTCGGATTCCACGGCTTCGACTCCGGGCGGGCTGCCATACCAGCGCAAGACCATCACCTTCAAGAACGTCCTCGACAGGAGCATGGGGCTTGAAAAAGTTGAAATCTCAAAGATAACGGGTGACCCGACAGAGTTTGAAAAGCATTACGACCCTTCGCATCCGGGAGCGGACGCAAACGGTTATGTGCTCCTGCCTAACGTCAATACCATGATTGAAATGACGGATATGCGTGAGGCGAGGAATTCTTATCAGGCTAACCTGAACGTGATTGAGATCGCAAAATCAATGATCCAGCGTACGCTGGAATTATTAAGGGTTTAAATAAATAAAGCAGGGGAATCATTATGAGCGTAGGTCCGATAGGTGGTGCACAGGCATATGCCAATATGCAGAAAATAATGCAGAAGATGAGCGAGTCCAATGGCGATTCGTCATCCTCAAGCGGCGCGGTTTCAGGCGCAAGCGGCGGTGGTTTCTCCAGCCTTGTGAGTGACGCGGCAAAAAATACGATGGACACGATCCGCAATGCCGAGGTGGTTTCGGCGCAGGGGATTGCAGGCAAGGCTTCCCTGACGGATGTGGTTACAGCGGTCAACTCGGCGGATGTTGCCCTTAAAAGCGTTGTTGCCATCCGCGACAAGGTAATTGCGGCTTATAACGACATCATGAAAATGCCGATATAGATTGAATAAGGTTAGCCTCTTAACTGCCCCCCAGTTAAGTGTGTTAGGAAGGCCAAGCGCAGTCGTCCCCCCTCAAACGCTGCGCTTGTTTTTTTTGCCGGATGGGATTTTGGGAGCATATATACTCCTGACAAAAGTATCAGTGTCATTCCAGAAGCTATATTTTCCACGAAACTTGTTTCGCTGGAAAATAAGCTATGTGGAATCCAGCCGGGAGGTGGCCTCCGAAGGCTGGATCCCAGCCTTCGCTGGGATGACAATAATGGAGGGGATAGAAAGATATAACACGCTTAACTTATGTCGAAGGGATATATGCCATTTTGGGAATGCTTAGGCGCTCAAAGGCTTGGGTTTGCCGGGGGTAATGAAAGGCAGGATCTTGCGGTCAAGCACGCGCACAGGATATTCCCCGCTGAAACACGCATCACAGAATTGCGGATTTTCGCCGTTGCGGCTTTCTTCGCCGAAAGCGCGGTACATCCCGTCAATGCTGATGAAGGCGAGCGAATCCGCACCGATCATCTGGCACATTTCCTCCACCGTGTGTTTCGCTGCCATGAGCTTGTCGCGTTCGGGTGTATCAACGCCATAAAAGCATGAATGGGTGGTTGGCGGGCTGGCAATGCGCATATGTATCTCTTTCGCGCCTGCCTCGCGCATCATGGTAACGATTTTTTTGGAGGTGGTTCCGCGCACGATTGAATCGTCAATTAAAACAATGCGCTTATCTTTCACCACTTCAGTGTTGGCATTATGTTTCAGCTTCACGCCGAGGTGGCGCACCTGGTCGGTTGGCTCGATGAACGTGCGGCCGATATAGTGGTTGCGGATAATGCCCAGCTCGAACGGCAGGTCGGCCTGCGCGGCATAGCCAAGCGCGGCAGGAACGCCGGAATCCGGCACGGGAACGACTATATCCGCGCCGATATGGCTTTCTTTCGCCAGCTCGCGCCCAATCGCCTTGCGGGTGGCGTAGACATGGCGGCCATCGACCGAACTGTCCGGCCTTGCGAAGTAAACATATTCAAACGAGCAGAATTTCGATGTCCTTTTCGGGAATGCGCGGCGGGAGGTGATGACATTCTCATCCGGGGTTTTGCGGCTGATGGTCACTAATTCTCCGGGTTCGATGTCGCGCACATAGTCAGCGCCGATGATGTCAAGCGCGCAGGTTTCCGAGGTAAGGATGTAAGCGCTGCCGAGCTTGCCCAGCACCAGCGGGCGGATGCCGTAAGGGTCACGCAGGCCGTAGATATTGTGCTTGTCGAGGGCGATGATGGAATAAGCGCCTTCGACCTGTTTCATGGAATTAATGATTTTATCGGCGACTTTTTGCTCCATGCTGTGTGAAACAAGGTGCATGATGACTTCCGTATCCATGGTGGACTGGAAGATGCAGCCGCCTTCAACGAGCGTCTGGCGGAGGTTGGCGGCATTGGTGAGGTTGCCGTTATGGGCGAGGGCGAAATCGCCAAAACCCATAGTGGCGGAAAGCGGCTGGATGTTGAGTACGCCTTTGTCGCCGGCGGTGGAATAGCGGTTATGGCCGATCGCGGCGAAGCCCGGAAGTTTTGCGATTACCTCGGCGGAATTGAAATTATCGCCGACTTTGCCCATTGCGCGGTGCGCGTGGAAGATGTTTCTGTTGTCAAGCGTTACGATGCCTGCGCCTTCGGTTCCGCGGTGTTGCAGGGCGTGGAGGCCGAGGGCTGTATGCGCGGCGGCGTCATCTGCGCCGAAAATGGCAAAAATCCCGCATTCCTCGTGGAGCTTATCTCCATCGAGCCTGTCGCTACAATGCTGGTCTGATAAATCTTCCGTCACCCAAATTCTCTCCCGCGGATGGTATTATAACCTATTTCACCGCAGGTTTTCAATGGAAAACGCAAAGCTCCATGAAAATAACAAAAAAGGCCGTCATTCCCGCGAAGGCGGGAATCTTGGCTGCTTGCTCAAGCGGTTGAAATAGAAGATTCCCGCCTTCGCGGGAATGACAATTACGGTAAGCCTAATAAACCCCTTCCTTGACGGGGTTGTCGGCTGCCTTCATTTCCTGCACAACCCGGCGGAGGGCCTGGATTTTGCGGTTGGAAAGTATCGGCTCGATTCTTCCTTCCGCCAGCGCCGCGTCATAATCTTCCAGCAGGAAGTCCATATAATCAATGAACTCGCCTTTAGGAAGTTTTGCCACGCCGGGGAAGTCACGGTCACGGCCATAACCAACCGGCATGTCGCGGATGATTTTCTTGAGCGTTTCGATGTTATCCATACTGAAGCCGTAATCGCGCAGGCGTTTCTCGTCGTCGGTGAGCGGGCCGTTGCGGGTGAGGGCGGTAATCGCCTCGTCAATTACCCCGTCGCCGCCCTGGTCATAGGATTTCTGGATGGAATCCGGCATGTAGTCCAGCACCCATTCAGATTGCATGCGTACGAAATTATGGGTTTTTGCCTTACGCATCCAGTCCGGCAGGTTTTCATCGACCGCTTTTGCGTCATAGAAAACCACAAGGCCGATATAAAAGAAGATTATCATCAGCGCCCCCCGGAACAGGCCGAAAGCTATGCCGAGGAAACGGTCCAGCCCTTTGCCGCGGCTGGCGCTCAGCATGTCGATAACGAAAGAATTGATGAAGATGATGAGTATCCACGCAATAATAAAAACCACAAAAATCGAGCAGGCTTTGATGATGTTTTCATCCACCACATAATCGCCGAAAAACTTATAGGAATAAGGATAAAGGAAAAAGGTCAGCGCACCGGCAAGGAACAGGTTGGCGACAGTGAAGAATTCCCTGATAAACCCCCGCGCATAGCCGAAAAGCACGGAAAGGAACAATACCACGATAAAAATATAATCAATCGCTTCAAATGTATTCATTCTGAAAAAACCTCTGCAAAATTTCTCTCATAATAAGATATCAGAGTCAAGAAAACCGCGGGAAAATCCGTCGTACGGGCTAATTTCCATGCATTTGTGTTCATACGGCATTCATAATTAAAACTTATCGATTTTCCATTATTGATAGGTTTTGTTTATGGAAAAGCCGGAAGTAGGTCATTAGTACCACCTCCCCCATCCCCTCCTGATAGGGGCATTGTTTAGTTAATACTGTTGAGAT
>CAZJFC010000033.1:18230-19937 GCA_964545245.1 uncultured Rickettsiales bacterium | reverse complement strand
GCAGTGACGGCAAAGGTTCCTTCAACCGCACCGGGCAGAATGTCGTCGCCTGCGGCACGGCAACGAAAGATTCGGAGAATTGCGATAGCGACTCGCTATTCTTCGATATGCCGATCAATGATGGTGACACAGAAACTACCTATTTCAACGATTACATAAGATGGAAACCTGTTACCTCCCTCAACATGGACGCCAACTCCTCCAACATCTCCACTGCCACCGGACTCCCTGATTGCGCGGCGGGGGAGACCATTATCTCCAACGGTGCGGGCGGATACGCTTGTGGCTTGCCGGCGGGCAACGGGGGGAGTGGCGGCAGCGGGTTTGAAGGGGAGTTAGTGGCAGTTGAGTCTTCATCTGAAGGATGCGTATCAGGAACCGATGGTGGCGGTGTCAGGATGAGTTGGATGTGTGATTGCCAAAATGCTGCTCATTGTACTTCATGGCCTTCGCCGGATCTTATAGGTAATTATTCTCCCAAACCTTCAAGTATCAAAATATATGATCTTGAGTCGTATGAAACCACGCCGACTCATCTTAATTTTGATGCTCTGTGCTGGCACCAATTGCCGCTTCAGACCAAGCCTGTGCCGACGGCTCCAGCCAACCGCAAGCTATATAGCGCCATAGCGGTGCTGCTAGGCTTTCGTGACGAAGATAATAATTACATTTTAACTTACTCGCGTCCGCTTTTAGGGGCGCCCTACGAGGGCAGGTTTGACATGTCACAGTTTAATCCTGATCCGGGATTTGATTGGATGTATCACCAGGGGCCGCCTTTCAATATGTGGCCTATAGAGAGTGGTGTAGTTACGCGGCTGGAGAGGGGGTTTGCCAAAAATTATAATGTAGGTTGCTTTTCCACCGGGCTAACATATTTTGACGGGCCGGATGCGGAAGTGGCAGTCCACCGGTTTGCCACTACGAACCAGCCTGGGGTTAATCATGCTCTCAATAATTATTCAAGCGGGGGTGATGATTTTAAGATATCATTTTTTACTATGGATAATATTAACCGTTTGATACCAATTCCGGGCAGAACAAGATATGTTGAGGTGCGTTATGTATATTATGCTTACATGGATAACTTTTATCCGATGAGCACACCACCGGTAATTTATGCTACATCCAGTGGACATGCGCGGCTGGAATTTTACAGGTAAATGTCATTGTTGGGAACTTGATGGGGGAATTGCTTAAAATCCCCCCTTGATAAATTCCCTTCAATCGGTTATTTACGCAATCCCCGAATGTGGCTGGATAGCTCAGATGGTTAGAGCGCGGAACTCATAATTCCGAGGTCGGTGGTTCGATCCCACCTCCAGCTACCACCCCTTAAAGTAACAGGCAATGTCATTGCGAGGAGGCAACGCCGACGAAGCAATCCAGACTGGATTGCCGCGCTCACGTTGTTCGCTCGCAATGACGGATGTGGCAGTCCATGAACTTCCTTCCCCCTTTACCCTTTATCCTGGCCAATCCCCTTTGACCTTTCCCCTTTCACCTATTATACCTTGCCTATGTTCACAGGAATAATAACCGATATCGGCCACGTGGTGGCGCTGTCAAAGCACGGCGAGGCGATGTTCAAAATCTCCACCGATTATGACATCCGCAGCATCCCGCAGGGGGCTTCAATTTCCTGCGCGGGCGCGTGCATGACGGTGATAGACATCGGCAAAAGCGAGGGCAAGGACTGGTTCGTGG
>CAZJFC010000033.1:7101-18220 GCA_964545245.1 uncultured Rickettsiales bacterium | reverse complement strand
CAGGTCTCCGAGGAAAGCCTTGAGAAAACCACTCTGAAACACTGGCGCATCGGCACGCCCATCAACCTTGAGCGCGCGCTGAAAGTGGGTGAGGAGCTTGGCGGCCATATGGTTACCGGCCATGTTGATTCAGTGGCGAAAATCCTTGGCTATGAGCGTATTAATGAATCAATGGCGCTGGAAATAACCATCCCGCCGGGGTTGCGCCCGTTCATCGCGCAGAAAGGCTCGGTCACGATTGACGGCGTTTCACTTACCGTCAACAACGTATTCCCCGAAAGCTTTTTCGTGAATGTCATTCCGCACACGCAGAAATACACCACCCTTGGCCGCCTCCAGATCGGCGACCTGGTAAACCTTGAAATCGACCCTATCGCACGCTATGTAGAGAATTATATCTCCAGCCGAAATACCAAACTTATCGGTAGTGCCTAGCCATGATGAAACCCCTTTCCCCAATTGAAGACGTAATCAAGGATGCAGCCGAAGGGCGCATGTTCATCCTTGTCGATGATGAAAACCGCGAGAATGAGGGCGATCTCGTCATCCCCGCGCAATTTGCCGATGCGGAAGAAATTAATTTCATGGCAAAACATGGCCGCGGGCTGATATGCCTTGCACTGACAGCTGAGCGCGTGCAGGAGCTTAAACTGCCGCTGATGGCGCAGCACAACCTTTCCCGCCACCAGACGGCGTTCACCGTTTCCATTGAGGCGCGTGAGGGCATCACCACCGGGATTTCCGCGGCGGACAGGGCGCGTACGGTTAAAACCGCGATCACCTGTGAATCACCCACCGAAATTTACAGCCCCGGCCACATCTTCCCGCTGATGGCGCGTGAGGGCGGGGTGCTGGTTCGCGCAGGGCATACCGAGGCTGCCGTTGATATCGCGCGGCTTGCGGGAGTTAACCCCAGCGGCGTTATCTGCGAGATAATGAACGAGGACGGCTCAATGTCGCGCCTGCCGGATTTGCAGCGTTTCGCGCATCTGCACCGCCTCAACATCGCCACCATCGCCGACCTGATATCCTACCGCCGCAAAACCGAAAAACTGGTGCGCCGCGTTGCCGAGTCTACATTCAACAGCGAGTTCGGCGGCGAATTCAAGATATATATCTACCAGAACATGGTGGAATACGCCGAGCATGTGGTGCTGGTGAAGGGCGAGGTTTTGCCTGATAAGCCAACGCTGGTGCGCGTGCATCAATACAACATGATACATGATTCGCTGGGAGATTTAGGCAGCCCGAAAAGCGGTATATTGCAGAAATCCATGAAAATCCTTGAGCAGGAGGGCAGCGGGGTGATCGTGATAATCCGCAGCCCGGACAAGGCTTCGGTGAGCAATGTGGTGGAAAACAGGGAAGGCGAATATAATAAGCTGCGCGAATACGGTATCGGGGCGCAAATCTTGCTTGATCTCGGCGTTCGTGATATGATTCTCCTGACCAACTCAAACCGCCCGATTATCGGTCTGGAAGGGTATGACCTCCACGTTACCGGGCACCGCGAGATTATATAGTCTATGAAAATTGGTAACATAGGTAATGTTGGCGGCTCCGGTAAAACCGGCAAGTCCAAATCCGCGGGTGACGGCGGCTTTTCCAAATTCCTTGATTCCGCCGGCGGTGCACAGGAAACCGCAAGCGTCGGCGCGGCCAGCCGCGTGTCGGCGGTGAACGTCATCCAGGCGCTCGCGGTCGATGAACAGTCAAAGCGCCGCAAGCTGGTGGAGGATGCCGATGACCTCCTTGACGAATTACTGAAAATCCGTGACGCGCTTTTGCTGGGCAATGTTTCGGCTGAACAGCTCCGGGTCATCCAGCGCAAGCTCGAAAAGATCGAGGCCGATTGCGACGACCCCAGACTTAATGAAATTATTGAGGAAACCAAAATCCGCGCCGCGGTGGAGCTTGCGAAACTGGGTTATGGGCTATGATTCTGAGATTTATATACATAACTATCCACAATGTCATTGCGAGCGAACAACGTGAGCGCGGCAATCCAGACTGGATTGCTTCGTCGGCGCTGCCTCCTCGCAATGACGCATGTCGAACATAATCCGCTGATTTTTCTTCTTAATAGGTTGAAAAATAAATGTTTTTTAAATTTCTTGAATTGTGGGGAAATCACTTTATATATATCCCCCTTGTATAAAAACCTTAGATGAAAAGAGAGGTTACGATGGCTAAAGCGAAGGCGAAAACAAAAGCTCAACCGAAAGCCAGCCCGAAGGTGAAGAAACCGGCAGGTAAAACCGCAAAAGCGGTTGCAAAAAAGCCTGCTGCTAAAAAACCTGCAAAATCCGGCACGCAAAAAACCAGAGCGACAAAACCAGCGGCAAAGAAACCAGCCGCGCCGGCAAAGAAAATTAACAGCAACCCTACAAAACCAGTATCCAAAGTAATGACTAAGACAACTACCAAAGCATCAGCTAAAACCTCTTCTCCTGCAAAACCGGCAGCGCCAAAAAAACGGGTGAAACTTGCCGAAGGCTACAAGCCTTCCGACAAGGAAGAATACATGAACCCAAGCCAGATTGAATATTTCCGCCAGAAGCTTCTCGCATGGAAGGCCGACCTTAGCGGCGAACTGCATGAAACGCTAAACAATCTCAAAGAGGAAAACTGGCAGGAGCCGGACATTACCGACCGCGCGACCGTTGAAATTGACACCGGGCTGGAACTCCGCACGCGTGACCGTTACCGCAAGCTCATCAACAAGATCGACTCCGCGCTTAACCGCATCGACCGCGGTGAATATGGTTATTGTGAAGAAACCGGCGAGGAGATCGGCATCAAACGCCTTGAAGCCCGCCCGATTGCGACGCTTTCCATCGAAGCACAGGAACGCCACGAACGCGACGAACGCACCCATTACGACGAAGACATGGAAGACAGGGCTTAAGCTCATAGTATATTGATACGATAACCGGGGTACTTGCCCCGGTTTTTTTGTAAGTAAGTATAATGCTTTGATAGTAATAAAAATTAAGGGTGCAATCATGGCAAAACCTGAATCTGATTCCAGCTCTGATTCTATATTAAAAACTTTCGCTATTGCTGTGGGCATAGTTGCAGTGACGCTTATATATAGCCTCTCAGAGAGGAATGATACATTGAGTGCATTAGAAGAAGTGTTGCCGCCAGAAAATAGGGACAAGATCATCGCGCTTGCAGAAGCCTATAGAGATGTGACTGGTCAAATTGCTTTCCGTCAAGATGTAGGTCCTTCGGGAGAAGCTTTGCGTAAAAAAGCGGAAGAAATCAGGGCTGAGGCGGCTGATCTGTTTAAACCTTCCACCAGTGTTGCGTCGCCTGATGTACAGCCAGCGCTTCAGCAAAAAGCCGAGCTTTCAAAATAACCTGATGAGGGTAGTCATCAGTTGATGGTTAATAGGAGCACCTCCCCCATCCCCTCCTGATAGGAGGGGTGAAGAAGGTATTTCCCTCCTGATAGGAGGGGAGAATTGTAACTCCCTCTCCTATGAGGAGAGGGTCGGGGTGAGGTGCATATAAGTATTGAACTTCGGAATTTCCGAAATTCTGAGATTCCATAACCTAAAACCTACAACCTAACCCCTAGTGCCTTACCTTCCTGCGCCGGCGGTGCTTAATCCCATAAGCCACCACCCGCACCGTGTCGCGAATCCTGAAATAACCACGCTTTTTGAAGTAATGCTTAAAATCCTCCTCGGTGGGCATCGAGTAATATCTTGTTTCCTCATCGCGGATGCTTACCGTTTTCACCGGTTGTCCTTTCAATAACTTCCGCGCAAGTTTCTGGATAAGCCTGCCGCCGATGAGCGCGGTTTCGACCATCACCTGCTGCTGCGTTGCCTTCGGGTCTATCTTGAATTTCTTGCGCTCGATGATTTCACCATCATCGAGTTTTTCATTCATCCAGTGGATTGTCACACCCGCATAAGGTTCATCATTCCTCAGCGCCCAGAAATATGAGAGCGCGCCCTTATATTTCGGCAGCCATCCGGGATGTATGTTCACCGAGCCGATTTTCGGCAGGCTCAGGATTTTCGGTTCGATGATCTGGCTGAAATAAGCGGAGATGATTAAATCCGGCTCCAGCGAGCGGATGAAGGTTTCGGCGCGTTCGCTGTTGACGCTGTGCGAGTTGAGCGTCGGGATGCCTTTGCGTTTCGCGATAACGCGGCATGGGAGCAGGGCGGAGTCGCGCCACGCCGGGACGACCATCGCAAGGGTGAGGATGAAGCGCTGCACGATAACCTGCAACACCAGCAGCCACGCGAAATGGAGGCCGATTTTGCGGATGTATTTGCGGAGTTGCGACTGGCCTTTTTTGTTCACCGGCACCGGGTTGGCGGCGATAACGCCGACAATTTCCACCTCCGGCGAATTATGGATAAGGTTAAAAACAATGGTGCTACCCAGATGGCCGCTCTGGTAAAGCAATACCGCGCGAAGGTGTTTTTTTTCTTCCATAGCCTAATGATAGCGTTTTGGTATTACATAATTATTAATTATTGCGCTGCACAACGCGGAATTGCTTGAAAATCTGCGGTGATTGTCAATAATTTGTAATAAATCGGTGTTATAGGATAGGCATGGACGAGTTACCCCCGCATCAGAAATTGAAGATTCTGGATTTCCTGTTGGATGCGGGAAAGAATAAGCTGCATAGGTTCGCGGAGAAAATTGAAAGTGGAAAAAGAAATGTTGCCTTTCACTTTACCGGAAACATTAACAGGCGGCCGCACCGGGATAATGAAGAGATATCCCAAACTGGAATTGCTTATAGATATAAGGTTCATGAACTGAAAGGAATTGAGGAAGATGTAGAGCGGGTGGAAAGGCTCTTGAAGGAAGTATGCGAAGCAAGGGGAGATAAAATTATTCCGGCGTTATATTTTAGGGACGTTAACTACCATAATGCTTATGCCAACAGTGACATGATTTCGATAACCATGAATTTGGGTGCGGTAAGGGGAAGGTCTGATGAACAGATCAAGTCTACGATAGGGCATGAGTTGCATCATCTGTATCAGGATAAGACAATAGAAAGAGCCTATAGAACGGTGGTTGAAAAATTAAACTATTGGGCTGGAAAATTTTTTATTGGTGGCGGATTGGCTTTTGTTTCAAAAGACCTGATGAAAGAATCCGGCATTCCGGGGATTAAGCAGGCGGGTCAGGTCATGATAGCCGCCGATGGCTTCAGCAAGGAATTTTATGTTGGTGCTGGTTTGCTTTTTGCGTCGTTGATGGCCGTGTTCAGGTATAAGGCAATGCAGGAAAGCCGCACGCAGGAGTTTGAAGCGGATATTGCCGGTGCGGAGGTTGCCGGTTTTGATGCGGCAATCGATAAATGGATAAAGGAAGATGAAGATGACAGGGCATATTACGGCAGGAAATGGGTTTCAAAAGTGGTATCTAATATTTCCGGCACGGTTGGATATGTAGCCGCGCTTGTGAGGGATTATGACGACCCGCATAAAGCAGATATCCCCGCTGAGGAAGTCGGCAGGAAATACCGCGAATCTGCTGAGGAGTTCGTTTATAAATGCCGCACGCAGTATAACATTTTTTCGACCCATCCCATACCCAGGGACAGGGTTCAGAGCCTCATCCGCGAAAAAGAACGCAGGGAGTCAGGAGTGGCAGAGGAAGAACCCGCCACCCGCCAAAGATAAACCCACTGTAACCCGCATCGCGCAGTCGGAAAATTTTTTGTGTTCTTAAGGGTAAATTAATTGTTTTATGTTGATATATATTCTGATATAATAAAAACTGTAAAAGTACCTATGGTATTACTTAAAAAGCTACCCGGAAAAATATGAGTGGTTTTTTGAGTAAAGAATAAAAAAAGGTATTTACATTTGTCGTTCAATTATTATATAAGCGCGGCAACGTAAATATTGTGAATGCGGAAGATGGTATCGACGCATTTGCACTTTGGGACACTGAAGCGGTATATAGGGGAAACCAACCATAGGGAGGCCAACCATTAAAGCCAAATCAGTTATTTGTTTAACAAGTAACTTTGGGGTTTTATGAGATGGAAAGATACCAAGATGTAGAAAGGGCAGTTAAATCCCTTTCACCTGATGTGCCTCTTCACGTTTTGAGAAGAAAATCACTTCAAAAATCAGCAAAATGGTTCACCCGCAATTTTCGCGGAACGGTCATGTTTGCGGTAAAGACAAACGCAGACCCGGAAGTCCTGAAAGAGCTTCACGCATCCGGCATCACGAGTTTTGACGTGGCGTCGATAGCGGAAGTAAAGCTCATCCACGGGCTTTTCCCGGACGCGAAAAAATACTACATGCACCCGATAAAGCCGCGCGAGTCAATCCGTGAGGCTTACTTCAAATACGGCGTGCGCGACTTTTCGCTTGATAGCTACAACGAACTGGAGAAGATCCTCGGCGAAACCGAATACGCCGAAGACCTTAACCTCTACGTCCGCTTAGGCATCAAGAACAACTACGCGGAGCTTGAGCTTACGCATAAATTCGGCGCGACCGGCGAAGACGCGGTTGACCTGCTCTGCCACACCCGCAAATTCGCGGCGAAGCTGGGCATATGCTTCCACGTCGGCTCGCAGTCGATGCACCCGGACGCATACCGTGAAGCCATCCAATATGCGGGCGAGATCATCCGCGAGGCCGGTGTGCAGATCGACATGCTCGATGTTGGCGGCGGCTTCCCATCCGCTTATCCCGGCATGGAACCGCCCGCGATGAAGGAATACACCCAGGCCATCCACCGCGAGTTCATGAAGCTCGGCTTCAGGAACAGATGCGAACTGCTCTGCGAACCGGGCCGCGCGCTTGTCGCGGAATGTGGTTCGGTGGTCGTCCGTGTGGAACTCCGCAAAGGCCAATACCTCTACATCAACGACGGCACCTACGGCAGCCTTTTCGATGCAGGCGTGCCGAAATGGCAGTTCCCGGTAAAACTCATCCGCACCAAAGGCAAAAAGTCGAAAGGCGAGCCGCTGATCCCGTTCAGCTTCTACGGCCCGACCTGCGACTCGGCGGATTTCATGGAAGGCCCGTTCATGCTGCCTGACGACATCAAGGAAGGCGACTACATCGAAGTCGGCCAGCTTGGCGCTTACGGCGGCGTGTTCCGCACCAACTTCAACGGTTTCAACGGCATCATCGAAGTGGAAAGCGAAGACAAGCCGATGCTTTCAATGTACCGCAAGCAGAAGCAGAACGGTGAACCGCTGCCTCAGGTTGCCTCCAACGTCACGAGGCTGGAAGTCTAACGGGAAGGGCAGCTTCAACAAATACCGGCCCCCGCTTTAGGCGGGGGTCTTAATTAGAAGGAAAGGAAAATGGGCGCGATCACTGATTTTATCGAGAACAACTACCACCATTTCAACGCGGCTGCGCTGAAGGATTCCGCGCGCGGTTACAAGCAGCACGTTGAAAACGGCGGCAAGATGTTCGTAACCCTTGCTGGCGCAATGTCCACCGCCGAGCTTGGCCGCTCGCTCGCCGAGATGATCCGTCAGGACAAAGTCCACGCGATCTGCTGCACCGGCGCGAACCTTGAGGAGGATTTGTTCAACGCCGTCGCCCACGACCATTACAAGCGCATCCCGAATTACCGCGACCTCACCCCGCAGGACGAGGAAGAACTGGTGAACAACCATTTCAACCGCGTGACCGATACCTGTATCCCGGAAGAGGAGGCGATGCGCAAGCTGGAAAATTTCATCGTGCCGCTGTGGAAAGCAGCAAGCGACAACAACCAGCCGCTTTTCCCGCACGAATTCATGTATAAGATAGCGCTGAACCATGAGTTCCAGAAAACCCTGCAAATCCCGAAAGAAAATAGCTGGATCATCGCGGCGGCGGAAAAGAACCTGCCGGTTTTCGTGCCGGGCTGGGAGGATTCCACCTTCGGCAATTTCTTCATCGGCCACACTTACAAAAACAATTTCAGCGTCCACGCAGTGAAAACCGGCTTGCAATATATGCGCGCCCTTGTCGAGTGGTACAAGGAATATACCGGCAAATACGACCTCGGCTTTTTCCAGATAGGCGGCGGCATCGCCGGTGATTTCCCGATTTGCGTAGTGCCGCTGATCCATCAGGATTTAGAGGAAGACGCGAAGCTATGGACATATTTTTGCCAGATAACCGACGCGCAGGAGAGCTATGGCGGCTATTCCGGCGCTCTCCCCAACGAGAAAATAACTTGGGGCAAACTCGCGGTGGATACCCCGAAATTCGTCATCCACTCCGACGCCACAATCGTCGCCCCGCTGATTTTTAATTATGTGTTAGGTAGATAATCAGTCATTAGAGCACCTCACCCCAGCCCTCTCCTGATAGGAGAGGGGGGTACGATTCTCCCCCCTATCAGGGGGGATATAAGGGGGGTGGAAGCTACCGACCACTACCGACTTCACCAACAACTAATGACTTCCTATCAAAGTCACATGCCCCATCTTGCGTCCGGGGCGAGGGTGGTTCTTGCCATACAAATGCAGCTTGGCGTTCTTATCATCCAGATATTTTTCAATATCATTCACCTCATCGCCGATAAGGTTTTTCATCACTGCTTTTGAATGCTGGCGCACCGAGCCAAGTGGCAAATTTGTTATCGCCCGCACGAATTGCTCGAACTGGCTGGTGACGCAGGAATCAATCGTGTGATGCCCCGAATTATGTGGCCGCGGCGCAAGCTCATTCACTTTAAGCCCGTCTTCGGTGACAAACATTTCCACCGCCAAAATGCCCACCAGCTCCAGCCCGTCGGCAATTTTTATCGCGATTTGCTTCGCGCTTTCCGCAAGCTCCGGCGCAATATCGGCAGGCGAAATCGACTCATCGAGGATATGGTTCTTATGCACATTCTCCACCGGCTCATAGCACGCGGTTTCGCCGTTTTTGTTGCGCGCCACGATCACCGAGATCTCCTTGCTGAACTCCACAAACCCTTCCAGCACATATTCAACCCCATCTTTAACCTCAACTCTGGATTCTAAACTCTGGATTCTAATCTGTCCCTTGCCGTCATACCCCATCTCAGTAGTTTTCAGGATCGACGGCGTGCCAATCCGCTCCAGCGCCTCCTCCAACTCCTTCTCATTACGCACCGCGGCATAAGGCGCGGTGGCAATGCCCAGCGAGTTCACGAAATCTTTTTCGCGCAGGCGGTTCTGGCAGATCTTTATCACGCCCGAAGATGGATGCACGGTGACGTGTTTCTCCAGGATTTCCAGCGTCCGGTAAGGGATATTCTCAAACTCGAAACTCACCAGGCTCACGCTTTTGGCGAATTCCGCCAGTTTTGCCTCGTCGAGATAATCCGCGTTAGTGGTCTTGAAGCAGATATGCTCGGTCGGGCTGTCATGCTCCGGCGTGTAGACATGCACCTTATAACCCAGCGAGGCTGCGGCTATTGAGGTCATGCGGCCAAGCTGCCCGCCGCCAAGGATACCGATAATGCTGTTCGCTTTTAACATGAGCTGCGGAATCTAGCGTATTTCCCTGATTTCGCAACTTTTTCGTAAAAATCCTTCTAAATCCTCTTTTCTTCATTCTTTACCCTCCCAAGACCACATGCATGTGGAAAATTATTTTTCAAATATTTTTTAAAAACATCTTATCTTTCAAAATCATCAAAAAAGGTTGCAACCTGCATCTTCAGCTTTCCGGGCAGCGCTACCCACATTACTTGGATACATCGCTAATATAGCACAATCAAGAGTTGCTTGTCAAGTATTTTAGCTAAAATAATATCATTATAAATCAATTGATTGTAAAAATAATACAATTACTATGTGTCGTGACTTATCCAAATTATAGCAGCTCATCATCCCTTTCCCGTCACCCCCGCCTCCGAGCGGGAATGACAATGGGATGCGGAAATGACAATGGTGGTGTGGAGATGATGAGGGATATAGGAAACCAAAGGAATGAAGGAGGATAGCACGGGATTTGTGCTGTTGATTTACAGTGCCGGTACGTTCCAAAAACTTATTTTTTCGGTGTTTTCTTGACGCTTTTACTTTGCGCCCCGCGCCATTTTTTGAGGCGTTTGCTGGTTTCCTTGTCGGAAAGCGCAATGATAGCGGCGGCGAGCAGCCCCGCGTTTTTTGCCCCGGCCTTGCCGATTGCCAGCGTCCCGACCGGGATTCCACCCGGCATCTGCGCGATTGAGAGCAGGCTGTCCATGCCTTTCAGTGTTTTCGATTCGACCGGCACTCCGAGCACGGGCAGGTGGGTGAGCGCGGCGACCATCCCCGGCAGGTGGGCAGCGCCTCCCGCCCCGGCGATGATGACCTTGATGCCTTGTTTCTCGGCATTCTGCGCGAATTCAAACATGCGCTCCGGTGTGCGGTGCGCGGAGACGATCTTTACCTCATGCGGGATTTTGAGTTCTTTCAGGATTTTTTCAGCTTCGGCCATGGTTTCATAGTCCGACTGGCTGCCCATGATGATGCTAATTAGTGGATAGGGCATAGGATTTGGTGGTTAAGGGTTTATTTGTTTTTTCTCTTAGTCTTAGGCTCAATTTTTTTAGCATTCTGCTGATAGTATTCACTTCGCTGATAAGGTTATCAAACTTTTCCGCTGGAGCAAAGCCCATTTCTTTAGCGATGATGAGTTGAGTTTCCAGTTCTGCGCAAGAGCCTAAGGCAACAGAAATGTGATAGATATATTCGCCAGTCCCGTCGCGATTGAATCCCTCGGCTATGTTGGATGGGATGGAGAGGGCGCATCTCTGTATCTGTTGCCCAAGGATGTAATCCTGCTGTTTTGGAAAGTTTTTTGCCAGCCGGAAAATCTCAATGCTGAGCGTGACACCCTTTTGCCAAACCAGCATATCCTTGAAACTTAAGACTTTTGCCATTAGACAACTCCCATTTTTCACCAGCCACTATATCCCATTCCCTATATCCTATCTACCATACAATTCCTTCGCCCGTTCGGTAAAGGCATGTACCATTTTAAGGCAGGCGGCCTCGAAAAGCCCGCCTATCAACGCATGGAGCAGCGCGGATTTGAACTGGAACTTGATAAAGAACTCAATTTTCGTGCCGTTTCCGTGCGGGATGAATTTCCAGTTGTTTTCAAGGTGGGAGAACGGGCCGTTGAGATATTCGATATCGATTTCA
>CAZJFC010000033.1:0-7091 GCA_964545245.1 uncultured Rickettsiales bacterium | reverse complement strand
ATTTTCGAGCAGGTGGACTTTCGAGGTGAATTTCTCGGTGATTCCCTTGAAGCCGATCATCATATCAGCGGTGATTTCCCTTTCGCTGCGCTCTTTCACGCGGAGCGCGGTGCACCACGGCACGAATTCCGGGTATTTCTCCACGTCGGAAACCAGCGCGTAAAGCTGCTGGGGGGAATAGGGCAGGGTGATTTCCTCGTAATGTTGTCGCATAGGTAAAAACCAGCAGTTTTTTAGCCCAGTTTTTGCAATACATCAATCATGATAATTGACAGCGGGGGAGCCGGATATAAACTAAACCCCGATCCATGATGGAGCCTATGAAAAGGAAACTTCTTGCCGTTGCCCTGTTTGCCGCTTCAATGCCCGCGCACGCCGCGATGAAGCAGCAGGAAAAAGAAAGCCTTATGGCGGCGCTGGCCGGTGAATATGTGGTTGTGGTCAAGGAATTTATTTCGGAAAAAACCCATGTCGGCGCGTTCAGCCTCAGCGGTGAGGGCAGGAATTACCGGGCAGAGCGCATAATGGGCGGCAGGAAGATAATCGGGCGGGCGGAAATTACCGATGCCACGCCTGACAGGATACCGCTTCTATGCATTGATTACATGCGCGGGAACAGGCAGTGCTACTTATGGAAATTCGATATGGAGAATTACCCTGTGCTGATGAACGCGGTGATCCCGAACGCGCCCGGAACCGGGAATTATGAAGCGCTGTTCTTCAGGAAAAACTAGTTTTCGCAGGTTTGCGCCGGTGGGTGGTTATTGCAGCGTGCATTTATTTTCGACGCATTTCGCCTTGCCCTCCTGCTCACAGGATTCCGGGCATTCGCCGCATTTTTCGTAATATCCGGTTATCACGCTTTTAAGGCTGTCATTGTAACCCAGATAGGATGAAATTGAGGTGTCGCACGAGAAAGGGCATCTTATCAGGTTATTTTTTTTCGAGCAGTCGCTGTCCTTGTTGCAGAAATTATTGCTTTCCACTTCTTCCGAAAGAACCTGCCTCAGTGGTATGCAGGGGACAAGGTCAACCATCATTTCGCTGTCGGGGATGGTGCATTTCTGCATTTTGCATACGACATTGCGGGAATACATATCGGTTGCCGGGTTGCATTTGCGCTCGCATTCGCGGATTTTCCCTTCGTCGATGAGTTCATAAATCAGGTCATGGATTTCGTCTTCCTCATTGGCGTTGATGAGGCTGGCGCAACTGAACGGGCAGCCGAAATTCACCGTTGTGCACTCATGGCCGAAATCGCAATAATTGGCTTGTTCAATCTTTTTGTTAACGCGTTTTTCGTATCTGTTTGCAGAGGCGGCAAAGGGAGCCGCCAGCAGGATAACCAGTAGAAACGCCGATAAAAATGTAATGCTCCTTTTCATTTCCTTAGTCTTATGATTACTCAACGGATCCTATCATAAATTTACCAAGAAATGATTAAAATTACCCTTGTGCCAAGGAGTAAACCATTGAATATGCTTATTTATTGTAAATTGGATTATTCCTGCCACAGTTTTTTCAGCTTGTATTCGCGCCCGCTGCCGCTCTTGTAAGAGTTGTAGCGCTCCGGGTTCTTTTTATAAAAATCCTGATGGTAATCCTCGGCGGGGTAAAAATTGGTGAAAGGCAGGATTTTCGTGGCAACTTTTTTGGATTTTTCCTGTTCTATCGCGGCTTTTGATTCCTCGGCGAGTTTTTTCTGTTCTTCATCATGGTAAAAAACCGCGGTCTGGTAATGCGCGCCGCGGTCATAAAACTGGCCGCCCGCGTCGAACGGGTCGATGTTGAACCAGTAGGTTTTTAGCAGTTCATCGAACGAAACTGCCGCCGGGTCAAATTCAACCTGCGCGGCCTCGACATGATCGCCCATATCTTCGTAGCTGGGGTTTGCGGTGGTTCCCCCCGCATATCCGGCGGTGACGTTCTTCACGCCTTCCGTGCTTTCAAACACCGGCTCCATGCACCAGAAGCACCCGCCCGCGATCGTCATGAGTTTGGTTTCTGCCATAGCGGGGGATGATAGCAGGGCGGCGAATAAAAGGAATATGCGTTTCATAAGTTATATTTTTATTGACCTGACTATAACTTTGGGTTATAGTCACACTATGTACCAGATCCTTATCGAAAAGAAGGCAGAGCGCAGTTTAAGCAAAATTCCGCAGAAATATAAGGAAAAAATCATTCTCAGGATAAAGGAACTGGCCAAGGACCCGTTTGCACGCCATCTGGATGTCAAGAAATTGCAGGGTCGTGACGGTTACAGGATGCGGATAGGCGATTACCGGGTGTTGTATAAGGTCGATAAGGAAAAAATCATAATTTATGTTTTCGATGCAGGGCATAGAAGGCAAATATATCAATAGGATGGATCATGTTTTATAAAACAACAAAAACCATAATAGACGGCAAGAAATACGCGATAATCCCGCTCGATGATTATGAAAGCCTGAAGGAAAAATTCGAGGATATGGTGGATGTTGCCGCATACGACATTGCCGTGGCAAGGGCGGAGGAATTCTTTCCCTTTGAACTGGCCGAACGCAGCGCCAGTGGCGAAAGCCGCATCGCAATTTTCCGCGAATACCGGGGGATGACGCAGGCGCAACTGGCAAAAAAAACCGGGGTCAGCGCCAATTACATCAGTATGCTCGAAAAAAAGCGCAAGGAAGCCAGCCTCACGCTCATCAAAAAAATCGCCGCGGCGCTGAAGGTTGACGTAGAGCAGCTTATTTAGGGTGTTAGCGGGTTGAATGGTTGCGTGGTTACTGGTTGCATGAGAAGGTAGTTTCAAGTTCCACGTTGCAAGTTTCAAGTGTTTTTGGAGGACACGTCATCCCGGCATCTCTCTTGTCATCCCGGCGCAGGCCGGGATCCAGCCTTCGGTGGCCGCCTTGTTTCTGGATTCCAGCCTTCGCTGGAATGACGGGGTGTTTTATCATGAAGGCTCGATCGCGCAGCAATAAACCAGCTCATAAGAGGCGGCAAGCAGGTACATCGCGCCGATATTGAGCGCGATGAAGACGGCGCAGGTGATCGGTGAATGCACGGTTTCGCCTTTCCTGAGGTAGAGATAAGCGTTGTAAACCGCGGTGCAGAACAGGATTATGATATTAAGCGCGCAAATGGAGGAGATGGTAGTAAAGACAAATTTGGCATCCGCGCCCATCGCGTTCTGCCCGACCGCAAGGCAAAGGGCCACAAACCCGGCAAACCCCAGCCAGCCAAGCTGGAACACGATGAATTTGGAGATGGTGACTATTACGCCTTTTCTTGCTTTTGCCATTTTGTGTTTTGGTTTCCTCCCTTTCTGTCATGCCCGTCTTGAGCTTGCATCCGGATTCCCCCTTCGCAAGGCTTCGGCGGACAAGCAAGCCAGGGATGACAGAAATATCATGCCGCCTTCTCCGCTAGTTGCCTGTTACCGGAATTATGCGCGTGGCGGGTTTTGCATTTGTTTATGCAGGAGCGAGTTGATATAGCTGTGCGGCTCCAGGTTATTGCTCTCCATCCACTCTACTATATCTTTTGCCAAGGAAAATTTCTTGTTTCCTGAATCGCCGTAATAAACCCAAACCGCATTTTCCCAGAATTTTTCATCTGTCGGCTGCGCGTCAGGGTCGGATTGGGCATCGGCCATGATTTCCTTTTCGGTCATGGAGAGGACTTTCTCTTTGTTGATGCGTCCTTTACTTTTTCCGAGCCTTGCTTTTCTGGTATTCTCTTCGTTCATCTTCATTAGCCCTTCTTGCTGAAATTATCCGTTTTCTTCCATTTCTATCCGTGTAAATCACAAAGTATTCAATTCCTTCAATTTCGCCTATAGCCGCTATCCTTGTTTCGCCGTAATTCCTTCTTTCATCTGTTTTTTCAAGGACATAGCCGCCAAATATCTCTTTCACATAATCGAAATCAAAACCACGGCTTTCAAATGTTTTCTGGCTTTTGTCTTCATCCCATTCAAACTCGCTGTTAATCATAGCATATTTCCGTGTTGAAGTCTATGCCGCCTTCTCCGCCGCGAGTTTGCGTTCGCGCTCGGCGCGCATGCGCTCGAAATCCTCTCCGGCGTGGTAGCTGGAGCGGGTTAGGGGGCTGCTTGCCACCATCAGGAAACCTTTGGCGTAAGCCACGCGTTTGTAATATTCAAATTCCGCAGGCTCAACGTAGCGGTCAACGGGCGCATGTTTCGGGGTTGGTTGCAGGTATTGGCCGATGGTCATGAAATCGACTTCCGCCGCGCGGAGGTCGTCCATCACTTGCAAAACCTCCTCTTTGGTTTCGCCAAGCCCTACCATGATGCCGGATTTGGTGAATATCGAAGGGTCTATCTGCTTCACGCGGTGGAGCAGGCTGAGCGAGTGGAAATAACGCGTGCCGGGGCGGATGGTCTGGTAAAGCCGCGGGACGGTCTCAATGTTGTGGTTATAAACATCCGGGCGGGCGCGGGCGACGGTTTCGATAGCGCCTTGTTTCGCGCGGAAATCCGGGGTCAGAATTTCAATTGTGGTGTTGGGCGCGGAAAGGCGCAGCTTGTTGATGCACTGCGCGAAATGGCTCGCGCCGCCGTCTTCGAGGTCATCCCGGTCAACCGAGGTTATCACCACATGCGAAAGGCCGAGCTTGCCCACCGCCGCCGCGAGGTTTTCCGGCTCATGCGGGTCGAGCAGGTCAGGGCGGCCTGTTTTCACGTTGCAGAAGGCGCAGGCGCGGGTGCATACGGAGCCTAAAATCATCACCGTTGCGTGTTTCTTGCTCCAGCATTCGCCGATATTGGGGCAGGCGGCCTCCTCGCAGACCGTGTTGAGCTTGTGCTCGCGGATAAGCTCGCGCGTGTTCATATACTCGCGGCTATTGGGCGCTTTAACGCGAATCCAGTCCGGTTTTGTGCGTTTGGTGGCGGTTTGTTCTTCGGTCATTTGGCGCAATATAGCGCCGGTGCCCAAGATTTTCAATGATTATAAGTCGGTAGCCGGTAGTCTGTGGTCTGTAGCTTGCCACCTCCCCCATCCCCTCCTGATAGGAGGGGTGAAGAGAATATTTCCCTCCTGATAGGAGGGGTGAAGAGAATATTTCCCTCCTGATAGGAGGGGTGAACTTAAGTTCCCTCTCCTATCAGGAGAGGGTTGGGGTGAGGTGCCAATCTTGGTTGCTGGCTATTCATGAACAAAATAATTTACTAGGCAAATTGCCTATAAACCCCTTATAACGCCCGGTAGTTATGGCAAACCGCTTACTCATCGGCATTGAAGAAGCCTTCCTCAGTTTTGGCGGAAAACCGCTCTTCGAGGGCATCAACCTCTATATCAACGAGGGCGATAAGATATGCCTTGTGGGCAAGAACGGCGTGGGCAAAACCACGCTGATGAGGCTGATTACCGGGGATCTGGAACTTGACGCGGGAAAACGCTTCGTTTACCCCGGCACAAGCTTTGCGTATCTGGCACAAACCTTTGAATTCAATAAGGAACATACGGTTAAAGAGTTCGTGCTGACCGGGCTTAAAAAAGGTGATGATTTGCACGAAAAAGAGCACCTTGCCGACATCATAATCGCCCCGCTGGAACTTGACCCGGATGCGAAGATGGGCCAGCTTTCCGGCGGCCAGCTACGCCGCGCGGGGCTTGCCCGCACGCTCATCACCGAGCCGGATATCCTGCTGCTTGACGAACCCACCAACCATATGGATTTAAGCGCGATTGAATGGCTGGAGCAATATCTCGCGGCTTATAAGGGTGCGCTCATCTGCATAAGCCACGACCGCGCGTTTTTGCGTGCCATTTCGCGAAAAGTGTTCTGGATAGACCGCGGCATCATCCGCGTTTGCCCGAAAGGTTATGACGGCTTCGACGACTGGGCGGAAATGGTGCTGGAACAGGAAGCGCGGGAACTGCAAAACATGCAGAAAAAACTCGACGCCGAGATTGACTGGACACAGGGCGGTGTTACAGGCCGCCGCAAACGCAACATCAGGAGGCTCAACCAGCTTGCCCGCCTGCGCGAGAAAATCCGCGCCGATAAAGCCGCTTATAACAAGGCGACCGCCTCAATTGAGGTTGACCCGCTGGCGGTGACGGTTTCCTCCAAGCGCGTGGTGGAGTTCAAGAACGTGAATAAATCCTTCCAGCGCGACGGGAAGAAAACCACGATTTTAAAGGATTTCACCATGACCATCCTGCGCGGCGACAGGATCGGCGTTCTGGGGCGCAACGGCTCCGGGAAGTCGACTTTCCTCAAGCTGCTGGTGGATGAATTGCAGCCTGACGAGGGGCTTATCCGCCGCGCGAAAACGCTTGATATCTCTTATTTCGACCAGAACCGCTCCTCGCTCGACCCGACCGATACGATATGGAAAACCCTCTGCCCGGACGGCGGCGATTATGTATTCCTTGGAGTGGGTGCAGACCGCCGCCCGCGCCACGTATGCGGTTATTTGAAAGATTTTTTATTCGACCCGAAAGCCGCAAAAGACAGGGTAGGTACGCTTTCCGGCGGGCAGCAGAACCGGCTGATGCTGGCGAAAATCCTTTCCTGCCCCGGCAATTTGCTTATCCTCGACGAGCCGACCAATGACCTTGATATGGATACGCTGGACATATTGCAGGAACTCATCGCCAATTACCCCGGCACGCTGGTGGTGGTGAGCCATGACCGCGACTTCCTCGACCGCACGGTGACGGAAATCCTCGCCTTTGAAGGCAACGGCAAGGTGGAAAGCTTCATCGGCGGATATTCGGATTATCTGGCGATGAAAGAGGCCGAGCAGGCGAAATCCGTGCCGAAAAAGAAGGTGGCTGCGGTTGCGGTAGCAGAAAAACCAAAGCCAAAAATTTCCAATAAGGTGAAATATGAGCTGGAAAAACTTCCAGCGAAAATCGCCGTGCTGGAAGATGAGGTTTCCGAACTTGGCGCATTGCTTTCCGACCCTGATTTGTATAGTTCCGACCCGGAAAAATTCGATGCTGCCTCACACCGTTACGCGAAAGCAAAAGAGGAGCTTTCCAAAGCCGAAACAAGATGGCTGGAGCTTGAGGAATTGCGGGTAGCGGGGGGTTAGGTTTTAGGTGACGGGTGACAGGGAGCAGGTCACA
>CAZJFC010000032.1:3806-21144 GCA_964545245.1 uncultured Rickettsiales bacterium | reverse complement strand
GTGGCCGCCGCAACCTCGCCGACTCGAAAAGCATTGATGCAATGGGCGGCCACCGGCGACGACGCTCCATTCATCAGCGAATTTGTATTGCGCCGTGCCGCTGATCTCCTCACGGTTATCGGCGCTGCTGGTGAAGTCGTAATCAAGGTAGAAATAGGTCATGTTGAGTTTGACGGGGTCATAATCGATGATGAGGTCAACTTCGTTGCGCCGCGCTTTCATACTGTTCTTGTCGAAGCGGAATTTGTAGGAAATATCGATATTTTTGTTGATGTTGGTGCTGATGCGTCCCACCACGTCGGAAAAATTATCCTGTATCCCGGTATTGGCGGGCAGGCTCCGCGGCTGGGAGAACTGGTAGTTCTGGCCGATGACGTAATTCACGTCGAAATCATTGGCGTAATATCCGCCGCGCACACCGTAATACAGCCTTGTGCCGCTTTCCACCCTGTCCAGCCCGCGGAAACGGTTATTGCTGAAAAAATTGAGGTCGGAGAATTCCACATCCTGGCTGTCCTCGTTGGGGATGTCCTCATTGAAATCATTATCGGGTGAAACGATGATCTTGGCTTCCGGCTCGACCAGCAGCCTGTGGCCGTTCCCGAACTGGTTGGCGAGCGGCTGCCGCCAGCCGATAGAGGCTTCGGGGATGAACCTTGTGATGTTGTTATCATCCTGATCGTCAAGGTGGTACTGGTCGCCGCGCAGGGTAGCCGTCAGCTCGAAGATATGTCCACCGCTGGTGATGTAGGGGATGAGCGCGCCCGCCACCGCCGAAAGCCGTTGGTTGGTGGAGCCGACCTCGCGCTGGACGCCGAAACCGGAAATATCCGCCCAGATTTTTGAGCCGCCGAAAGAGGGGATGATGCCCTTGCTGCTTTCGATGTGGTTGCGGAAATAGGGCAGCGCCATCGGGGTGATGTCTTCGTTATCTTCGGCGAGCAGGCCGCGGAAATACACGCTCTGGAAGATTGAATAATCGCGGTCGTCAATGCGCTCGAAATAGGCGCGGCTGGTCAGCATGTCGGTATTGTCGAAGTTATAACGGCGCAGGTAGGTGTCGTCGCTGGTGAATTTGCCGTCAAACCCGAAATCCCAATGCTCGCTTAGGTCGAACTTCCCGCGCCCTTCCAGATGCCCCCGGATTTCCTTGTCTTCCGGGTCTTCGGCGGCCAGCTCGCCGAAACCGCGTGGGCGCGTGATGCTGCCATCAAGGATATATCCGCCATAAGGGCTGAGATGGCGGAATTCCGCCGCCGCGACCAGCCCTTCCTTGGTGGTTACGAATGGTTTTAAGGTCATGTCCATATTGCGCTCGATGCTCCAGAAATATGGAACCTGAAGGATCCCCCCAAGGTTGGAGTCGGTGCGTATGATTGGCGTCAGGAAGCCCGATTTCGGGTCGGCGTCCGGCGTCGGGTGCGAGAAATACGGCGTGTACATCACCGGCACGCCGTAAACTTCCATATAGGCGTCCTCGTATTTGATTTTCTGCCCGGCCTCGTCCAGCGTCACTTTTTTTGCCTTTAGCTGCCATTGCGGGTTGTCGCTGTCCTTGCAGACCGGGCAGGGGGAATATACCGCCTTGTTGAGCACCAGCATTTCTTCACTGACGCGGTTGGCGCTGGCTGCGGCTATGAGCGAGCCATCGGAAAGCCTTGCGCGGAAAAAATTCACCACGCCGCGTTTTAAATCCCCGGTGACGACGGTTTTTTCGGTGAATATCGCGCTGCCGTCCGGCCCGACGGTGCTGACATTGCCCTCGGCGGTGACGGTGTCGGTTTTCTGGTTATAGGTGATGCGGTCGGCGAAAAGCACGCTGCCGCCCTTGACGATTTCGACATTCCCTTCGGCGTGGATAACCTCGTTTTCGTGGTCATAATCAAGGCTGGCGGCTTCGATGAAGACTTCCTCACGTTTTTTGAGGTCGGGCAGCTCGATTTCGGCGGCGATGGAAAACAGAGGGGCTGCAAAAATCAGGACGAGCCATAACAGCGGTTTTGCGGCGCGGCGGTTTTTCGCGCGCGGAGTGAGGTCAATTTCATAAATTCCGCCACCGAGCCTTCTCATGCGGCAGTTTTAGCAAAATGATTAATGATTAGCTACGCCTTTTTAGCGGAAGACTTCTTTTTGTCCTTGGTTTTTCCTTCACCACCGCGAATAATCACAGGCTGTTTTTTGCCGCCGATAACTCCTTCGTCAATGATGACTTCGGTGATATCATCCTGTCCCGGCACTTCATACATCAGGTCAAGGAGGGCATTTTCAACGATTGAGCGCAGGCCGCGCGCGCCGGTTTTACGGTCAATCGCTTTTTTTGCGATGGCGCGTAGGGCGTCTTCGGTGAAGGTAAGCTCGACGTTTTCTATCTCGAACATTTTCCTGTATTGCTTGACCAGCGCGTTCTTCGGCTGGGTAAGGATCTGGATAAGGGTATCCTCGTCAAGGTCTTCAAGGGTTGCGACGACCGGCAAGCGGCCAATGAATTCAGGGATAAGGCCGAATTTGAGCAAATCTTCGGTTTCGACATCTTTCAATACGTCACCGGTGCGGCGTTTGTCCTCGGATTTGACTTCCGCGCCGAAGCCGATTGAAGTTCCCTTGCCGCGCGCGGAAATGATTTTTTCGATACCTGCGAACGCGCCGCCGCAGATGAACAGGATGTTTGAAGTATCAACCTGCAAAAATTCCTGTTGCGGGTGTTTACGGCCACCTTGTGGAGGAACTGCGGCAACCGTGCCTTCCATCAGTTTGAGGAGGGCCTGCTGCACGCCTTCGCCGGAAACGTCGCGGGTGATTGAAGGGTTGTCGCCTTTGCGGGCGATCTTGTCGATTTCGTCGAGGTAAACGATGCCGCGCTGCGCGCGCTCAACGTTGTAATCAGCCGATTGTAACAAGCGCAGGATGATGTTTTCCACGTCTTCGCCAACGTAACCCGCCTCGGTGAGGGTGGTAGCGTCAGCCACGGTGAACGGCACGTCGAGGAAGCGGGCGAGTGATTGCGCGAGCAATGTCTTACCCGAACCGGAAGGGCCGATTAAAAGGATGTTGGATTTGTTGATTTCGATATCCGGGTTTTTGTCCATTATCGAAATGCGTTTGTAGTGGTTATGAACCGCAACCGAAAGGACGCGTTTCGCGCGCACCTGCCCGATAACGTAATCGTTGAGGACGTCCATTATCTCGCTCGGTTTTGGGACGCCCTCGCCGGATTTGATAGGCGAGGCCTTGGTTTCCTCGCGGATTATCTCAACGCAAAGCTCGACGCATTCATCGCAGATGAAGACGGTAGGGCCGGCGATAAGTTTTTTTACCTCGTGCTGGCTTTTGCCGCAGAACGAGCAATATAATGTGTTTTCTTCTTTATCTTTGGACATAAACTATCTCTATTTCAATCCTACTTCGCAGACACTTAAAACTTCATTAATCTAGTCTTTTTTGTTAGATTTTGCGTCGGAGCGTTGTGCAATTACTTCATCGACAAGGCCGAATTCCTTCGCTTTCGCCGCCGACATGAAATTATCGCGCTCCATAGCGCGTTCGATGACCGCGAGTTTCTGGCCGGTATGCTTCACGTAAAGGTCGTTGAGGCGTTTTTTCAGCTCAAGTATCTCGGTCGCGTGGATTTCGATATCGGTCGCCTGACCGCGGAAGCCGCCGGATGGCTGGTGAATCATGATGCGCGAGTTGGGCAGCGCGAACCTCATTCCCGGTTCACCGGCAGTGAGGAGAAGCGAACCCATGCTGCACGCCTGGCCCATGCATACGGTAGCCACTTTCGGCTTGATGTACTGCATCGTGTCATAAACCGAAAGGCCGGAAGTGACTACGCCACCCGGCGAGTTGATGTACATGAAGATGTCCTTGTCCGGGTTTTCGGATTCGAGGAAAAGAAGCTGCGCGACGACAAGCGTGCACATATGGTCCTCAACTTCCCCGGTAAGGAAAATGATGCGCTCTTTCAGAAGCCTTGAATAAATATCATAAGAACGCTCACCGCGGTTCGTCTGCTCCACTACCATCGGAACAAGCGTGTTGGTGAATTTTTCCATTACGTCATCTTTAGTAATCATAAGCTATTTCTTCTTTTTGGTTGTTGTTTTTTTCTTTTTGCCTTCTTCGCCGTGGTTGCAGTCCGGCCCGTGGACGTGGCCTTCCTCGCCGTGGGCATGGTTGCAATCAGGGCCGTGGACGTGGCCTTCACCCTCATCTTCCTCGTCTTTCAGAAGTTCCTCACGGCTGACTTTTTTCTCGGTGAGGGAAACTTTGCCGAGGAGGAAATTTACGGCCTTGTCTTCAAGTATCTCGCCGCGGATCTGCTCAAGCGCGCCTGCGTTTTTCTGGTAAAATTCAATCACGCGCTGTTCCTGTCCGGGGAATGAGGTGGCTTTCGCCCAGACCGCCTGGCGGATTTCGTCATTGGTGACTTGCAGGTTGTTCACACGGCCAAGCTCGGAAAGGATGATGCCAAGGCGAACGCGGCGCTCAGCAAGGGTTTTGGCTTTTTTCTCAAGCTCTTTTTCATCAGCGTCCGGGGTTTCATGCTTCATTTGCTGAAGGACGGAATTGTAATCAAGCTCAATCATTCCTTCCGGAACCGCGAAAGTATGTTTTTCGTCAAGCGCATCGAAAAGCGATTTTTTTGCTTTGGTGAAAGAGAACGACTCAAGGTCTTTCTTGAGCTGGTTCCCGATTTCCTCTTTCAGTTTCGCGGCGCTTTCGAGGCCGAGCTTTTTTGCGAATTCATCGTTGATCTCCGGGCGTTTTGCCTCAAAAATATCGTTGAGTTTTACTTCAAATTCGGTTTTTTGCCCGGCAAGGTCCGGCGCGTGGTAGCTGGCCGGGAAGGTGATAGGGAAGGTTTTTGTGTCACCTTTTTTCATGCCCACGACCTCATCTTCAAAGCCGGGGATGAACTGGCCGGAGCCAAGCTCAAGCGTGAAACCCGAACCTTTGCCGCCGGGGAATTCAACACCGTCCTTGCTGCCTGTGAAGTCGATGGAAACGATATCGCCTTGCGCGGCGACGGTTTTAGCGGAATTCGGCTCAAATGATTTATTCGCGTCGGCAATGCGGCCAAGGCTTTCATCAACGTCTTTTGCGTCAACCTCGGCTACCGGTTTGGTGACTTTCAGTTTTGAATAGTCAAATTCAGGGACATCAGGGAAAATCTCGAATGCGAGCGTGTATTTGAAATCCTGCCCTTCCTCGAATTTTTCGGGCTGGATGCGCGGCTCAAGGCATGGGCGCAAATCGTTGTCCTTAAATGTCTGCTCCATGGATTCTTTCAGGAGGTTGTTCAGGACATCATTGTTCAAAGATTCGCCATATTTCTGCTGGACTACGTTGAGCGGCACTTTGCCGGGGCGGAAACCCGGAACCTTAACCTGTTTGCTGAGTTTGTTAAGCTCCTGCTCCTTGCGGGTGGAGAATGCGGCGGCTGGGATCACGACTTCAAATTCGCGTTTAAGGCCTTCTTGTTTTTTTAATGTAGCTTTCATGTGTTTTCCTTCTTAAAAATTTCTAGCCGCTTGGATAGTGGTATTCCAGCTTTTTGTAAATATATAGTTAATATGGGTGATTAATTTCAAAAGTGTGGCTTTTCATCTCTCCATCATTCGTCATGTGGTTTTCTTGCTGATATAATTGTGTGCTGTTTTCAAATATCATCAAGCCATATCCCATAAGTGTAGTAAAAATTTCATATAATATAGGGCGATTGGTTATCTGTAGTTAAGAATAAATTAAGCTTTTAACGCTACAATTTATATTAAATGCAATATTTATTTATAAGGTTCGGGAGTTATGAAAATCCGCAATTCATTTTTTAGTGGTTCCAGGTTCGGGCGTAATGATTCGGGTAGTCTGGGAATAGTGATCGCCATAGTGCTTCCCTTGTTATTAGGGGTTTTGCTTCTATCAGTGGATTTGAACATAAACCAGACCGTTTCAATCAAGCAGAAGAATGCGGTAGATGCGGCGGCGCTAGCAGCCGCTGAGTTTGTCCTGAAATATAAGATAAGCAAGATAGCTGAGAATCCCACCGGATGGGAGAATGAAACAATTCCGCCGGGGGAGGTAAGGCAGTATGCGCTGGGTGCATATTCCAGTAATTTCCAGAACGGGCAAAACTTGGCCAAGATGAGCGGGGCCATTGAGGATTTTGAGGTTACGGTGGGCAATGAAAGTGTAACGGTACGTACCTGTACTTTCGTTGATACCAAGGCAATCAGTAAGCGGGCACAACAGATATGCGCTGAGAGCGAGGCTGGTTGGAGGAATACAAAATCCAGCACGACAACCGGCAGCGACAATAATGTGCTCGTTGCATTTTCACTGGACGTTACCTATTCCATGATCGGTATGATTGGTGGTATTAGTAAAATCGAGCGCCTGAAGTCTGCGTTGGGCGGGCTGATAAACAGTTATTTCAGTGACGACCCGCATTCTAAAAGCTACGGTGCGATAGTTCCATTCACATATGTATCGATTTTCGATCCGTTCGACAATATTTTTCAAGCAACAGACCTTAAAGTAGAATATTTAGTGAAGAATGTATATCATTCTTACTATAGTAAGCCATTTTATGACCTTACATGGCAAAATTACAATGTCATCCTGCCTGCGGGTGGTACTCCTGGCCATACGCTGATGCGAAGTGTCAACGATCTAACCATAACATCGCATAGAACGGCATCCGAAACCGAGAGTGTCAGCAATAATTTTGTTAGAGAATTGCAGGAACCGCCTGAAGGCAGCTACATACAACCCCTGACAAATAACCGTACACTTCTGAAAACTCATGCTGATTCGCTGAGTGCTTTTGGGAACCGTACGCATGGTTTGTCAGGCCTGTTCAATGCATGGCTGATCCTTTCTCCTGCTTACCAGCACATATGGAACTCAAAAAGGTCTGTCATTGAGGATTATGGTGGAGAATCACGCCGCCCGCTCGGGAGTGACTATACCTCAGCAAAAAAGATCATTGTCCACATCTCTGACGGGGGAGATAACATGGTCTCCGGCTTCCGTGATATTTTTGGAACCAAAAGAAGGGCTGAGGTCTACCGTGACGTATGCAGCCGCATCAAGGCGCAGGGCGTGGAGATATATGCTATCGCATATGGCTATAGCAGTGTTGCCCAGCATTTACAAGCCTGCACCGAAGGGCAGGATGACAGTATCGTGCCGCATTTTTTCAATAACGTCACACCGTCCGAACTGGGACAGAAATTAACATCCATATTAGAGATCCAGACCGCCGACCTCAAAAGGGTGCAATTGCTGAGATAACAACCTACATTATATCATGATGGATGTAGTAGATCCACGCTTGTTAGCGCCGTTTCCGGTATGGCATGTTGGTGATGGAACTCAGTAAGTATCCCGCTGGGCTTCTCAGTGTCAGATTCATGAAACAGGTCGGATGAACATAGTTGATAATTCGGAATAATGCGTTATAGCTAGCGAAAAAATCAGGGTGTGGAATGGCAGTTGAATCAGTATGCGTGTTTTGTGGCGCGAGTAACAATGTTGCGGGGCATTTTAAACAGGAAGCGGAAAAAATCGGGCGCGAGATTGCCAAACGCGGGCTGAAATTCATTTATGGCGGCGGCGATTGCGGGCTGATGGGCGCGGCGGCAAACGCGGTGATGAAGGAAGGCGGCTATGCGATCGGCGTGTTCCCGACGATTTTGCAGGGGCTGGAGGCGGAGCATCAGGGGCTTTCCGAGCATTACATCGTGGGAACCATGCACGCGCGCAAGCAGATGATGTTCGATAAATCCGACGCGTTCGTGATTTTGCCGGGCGGGTTTGGTACGATGGACGAAACATTTGAAGTTATTACATGGGCGCAGCTCCATATGCATAAAAAGCCGATCATCCTTTATAATTACAAAGGCTATTGGGATAAATGGGTCGAAATGACCGAGGAATTCCTAAGCCACGGCTTCGCCAGCGAACGCACCAAGGCGCTTTATCAGGTGGTCGATACGCTGGATGGGGTGTTTGCGTTGCTAGGGAGATAGAGCTTCAGAATCTTGGAATTTCGGAACATCGGAAAATTGTCATTCCTGCGGAGGCAGGAATCCAGCATGGGGAGGCTGCATCAAGGCTGGATCCCAGCCTTCGCTGGGATGACGGTGCAGAGATTATGCGTCATTGCGCAGTTGTTGCGCGGTCCGGTTAGCGAAACCTGCTCCGGCGTTGCCACCTGAACCGGATCCCGTGACAGGCACGGGGTGACGCTTCCTAATTTCTGGGATTCCGAGATTCCGGAATTCCGAAGTTCCACGTCTTGCACCTCACCCCAACCCTCTCCTGATAGGAGAGGGAGTACCTACCTTACGACTAATGACTACATTGCACCGCAGCAAATGCCCGGAATTTCGCGCTAATTTGAAATAATTTTACTTTTATTCCCATCTTTTGGGCAAAGTTTAGCGCATGTTAACCTTTTGGTGGTTTAATGGTTTAAAGCAAAGGCGTAGGGATGCGCTTTTGGGGGGACTTAAAACAGGTAGTTGGACATGAATTTGGGGGCTGATTCCAATAAAGCTATTGGCACTGTTGATAAGCTGAAACGCGAAAGGGATAAATTCGTTGCCTTCGCATTTGCATCCGCGGACATATTAATGGAACTGGATACCACCGGTAAGATCGTTTTTGCCGATGGCGCGATTGAAAACCTGATAGGCTGGCAGCCGGAAGAAATTGTGAACAAGAACTTCCTTACCATCCTTCACGATGATGACACCGACCTTGGCGAATATTTACTGGATACGGATTCCAAATCCCGCGTGGACAATGTCGCTATCCGCATTAAGGCCAAAAACGGCCATTCCGCGCCGTTCATCATGTCCGGCTATAAAATTTCCGAATTGCAGGGGCATTATTACCTGACGCTCAGCACTTTCCGTAAGGATATCAACCTTGCCGACGTCGCCCGCCGCGACCTCCGCACCGGGCTGCTCCGCAAGAGCGAGTTCAGCCTTACCGTGAACAAGCTGCTCACCATGAGCAAATTCACCGAAAACGTGGTGGAAATGACGATTTTCGTTATTTCCGGCCTGGACAAGATGGGTGAGGAGAATGCGCAGGGGCTAATGTGCCATATCTCCGACTCGGTGCGTATGAAGTCGCTCAACAATGATTCGGCGGGGCTGATTAAAGAGAATATCATCTGCTTCGTGCATGATGGCTCCGTTAACCCGGAAACCCTGAAAAACCAGCTTGTACAGGCCGCGCACAACGACTGGGAAGACGGCGCGGGGGTTGATATTTCCAATGTGACCATCAGCCTTGATACCATCAAGGACGTTTCCGAGGAAGATACGGTGCAGTCAATCGTTTATACGCTCAACAAATTCAGCGAGCAGAAAAACAGCAACATGAAATACCTCTCGCTGGTGGATTGCTATGACGAGATGATCGGCGAAACCGTCTGCCGCCTTTCCGAATTCAAGAACACGGTGCAGAACGAGCTGTTCGACCTTGCCTTCCAGCCGATCGTGGATGTCAGCAACGGGCAGGTTTCGCATTTCGAGGTACTGACCCGCCTGCGCGACGCGAAAGCGTTCTCAAACCCGTTCCAGTTCATCGAGTTCGGCGAAAACGTTGGGCTTATCAGCGAATTCGACATGAAAATGCTGGTGAAATCCATGAAAGTTATCCGCGACATGGCGGGGCAGGGCATAAAACCGGCGCTTTCGGTGAACCTTTCCGGTTACTCGCTCTCCAGCAAGGTGTTCATGGACAGTGTCGAGCAGATGTTCGACGAAAACCGCGATATTTGCCCGCAGATAATGGTGGAAATCACTGAATCCGCGCGCATCGTGAACAAGAAAGTCGCCAATGATTTCTTCCAGCGCCTGCGCGAGATGGGCATAAAATGCTGCATTGACGATTTCGGCACCGGGGAGGCGACGTTTGAATACCTGCGCAACCTTGAGGTGGATATTGTAAAAATCGACGGAAGTTATATCTCCGACGAAGCGATAAATTCCACCAACGGCAGGACGCTGCTCAAAGCACTTGGACGCCTTTGCCATGACCTCGGCGTTGATGTCGTCGGCGAAAAAGTGGAGAATATCGCCGCCGCGAATATGTTAGCCGAATGCGGCATACGCTACGGCCAGGGCTATTTCTACGCCAAGCCGACAATCGAAACCGACATCCTCAAAATGACGGAAGTCGAATCCAAAAAAGCCACAGTTACCAATATAAACGACTGGCGGAATAAAACAGATTAACCATTCTACTAGTCCTAGTATTGGTTATAAGCCCCGGTTCGCGCTCATCTCCGGGGCTTTCCTTTTTTGGTCACAGGTGATAGGTGACAGGTCACAGTTATTCATCCCTGTGACCCGTGCCCTGTTACCTGTGACCTATTTATGTAACAAAACCTTCATTAGACAGAATAGTTAAGGAATGGTAAATTCGACTGTGGGCGAAGTGCATGGCTTATGCAAATAATACAAGGGTTTATGAATAAAATTACCCGAAAATTTGCATTTAGGGAAATAATAGCTATATATTTCGCCACCGGATGAGGAATTTTATTGATGAGAAATGTAATTAAGTCCATTTCAGACGCTGTAGACAGGCTCTTTCATGACAGGCGGATCGTCATCCTTTCGGAGCACCGCACCATGCACCTCAAGTTCTCCAAGAACTTCCAGATGGCGGCGGTTATCATCCTGCTCCTCGGCCTTAGCTGGATACCTTTCTCCGCAGGCAGGGTGGTCGCGTCAAATGAGCTTATTTCCAGCACCCGCTACAGCAAACATGACTATTCAACCACTGAAAGGCGTGTTGAATCGGTCGAAAATGACATCCTCATGCTTGAAGAATATATCAAGGCGCTGCACAAATTCGATAATTTTGTCATTTATCCTGACCTTGAAACCGCAAGCGGCAGCAAGGCTGAAAAAAAAAGCGGTGATACGGTAAGCGGCCTCGAAGAACAGCGCGATAACCTGTTGAAAGAATTGCAGAAAACCTCGGTCAACCGGATTGCGGCGATTGAATCTTTCCTCAATTCCACCGGGGTGGATTAT
Organism: uncultured Rickettsiales bacterium; assembly: GCA_964545245.1. GTDB lineage: Bacteria > Pseudomonadota > Alphaproteobacteria > Rickettsiales > 21-14-0-20-44-7 > CAZJFC01. The sequence goes on along the minus strand of CAZJFC010000032.1, from coordinate 10,084 downwards.
AAAGCCATCACCGGCAAGGAAATCCCCGGCAACCGCGAAAATATGGGCGGGCCTTATATACCGGCGAACCTGCATGATATTGCTAGCGACTCAAACGAAAACCTGATGATTACCAGTGAGTTCATCAACGAGCTTAACTATTTGTTTGAATTGCAGAAAATGGTGAGCTACCTGCCTTATTCGGTGCCTATTTCATTCAATAAGGTGAGCAGCTATTACGGCATCCGCCGTGACCCGTTTGGCCGTGGCTGGGCAATGCATTCGGGAATTGACCTTGCCGCGAGCAAAAACTCTTACGTTATGGCAACCGGCCCCGGAAAAGTGGTGCGTGCAGGCCGTGAGCGCGGTTATGGAATAATGGTTGAAGTCGCGCATGGTTATGGTTTTGCTACCAGATATGGCCATATGAGCGGGCTTGCCGTGAAAAAAGGCGATATGGTCGAGCGTGGGCAGATCATCGGTATGCAGGGCTGTACAGGCCGCTGTACGGGCGACCATCTGCATTATGAGGTGCGTTATAATCAAAAACCAATCAATCCCTTGAAATTTTTAAGCAAGTCTGGCAATATCCAGTATTACTATGCCAAAGTTATCCGTTAAAAAAATAAAACCGCTTGCGCCTTCTGTCATCCAGAAGGAAGTGCATATCGCGGGCGACATCACAGGCGAAGCCGCGCTGGAAGTCGCAGGTAAGGTCGATGGTTCCATCCGCTGCCTTTCGCTGATCCTGCGTGAAGGCGGGGTGGTGAACGGTGACATCACCGCAGAAAAAATCGAGATCCACGGCGAAGTGAAAGGAAATCTCACCGCCCGCGCAATTATCTGCGGCGGAACCGCCCGCGTGACCGGTGATATATTGCACCAGAGCATCCAGATTGAAGACGGCGCTTATGTTGACGGCAACTGCCGGAAGCATATCAGTGAAGTTGAGGCCGCCGCCGCTGAGGCGGAAGCCGCTGCCGAAGCCGAGGAGCAGGTAGAGGGGGAAGGGGCAGTTGAAGAAGCTGTTGCCGAAGAAACCGCGCCTGAAGAAGAAAAAGAAGCGGCTTAGTTTAGTTGTCAGTTTCAGTTTTTAGTTTCAGTTAGGGATTCGTCATTCCTGAAATTTTTCACGGGGATGATAGAGTTAGAAGCGAGGCAGGAGCCGAGCCAGCCTTGAGCGCACGAAGTGCAGTCCATCGGAGGCGCAGGAGCGCCGCACGGGGACAAAAATTAACTAGCTAAATACCTTGCTGCCGAACTCTTTTACGTTGGATTTGAACTTGTTGATCTTCGCAACATCTTCCAGCCGTTTGTCGAGGAATACCCATGTTTCGGCATCGCCATCGCTCTTGTCATTGAGCCAGTGAACCAGGGTTGAGGAATAAACACCGGCCAGCATCAGGCGCTTGGTATAGAAATTCCAGTCGGTGGATTTGTCGCCCGCCGCGCGCCAGATAGCGTCAACGATGCGGTATGTGGCATTAAGGCCGCGAGCAGGGTGCAAGGCATAAACCGCCATGATGGAACGCACGGCTTCCTTGTTTTTGGACTCTGCTTCCAACCTGTATTTTATAAAAGCGCGGATTTTCTCCGGGGTACGCAGGCCGGAAATATCGGTATTTTCCAGCATGTTATGCGTTGCAAGGTCGGTGTGCGCGTCCACCGCGTCAATCACCCCGCCGGGGAAAATTATGCGCCAGTAATTCGCTTCCAGCCCCGCGGATTTGCAGGCATCCTCGAGCAGGTGTTTCGTCCATCCGTCAAAAACACAGTTTTTAACGCAATATTCAAGAATTTTTGCTTGACTGTCATCCATATGCGGAAGTATAAGCACAACTCCAAATTTAAACAAATCAATTTGAGGTAATTCCTTTGGTAGAAGTAACTGTAAGAGATAATAACGTTGATCAGGCCGTCCGCGTCCTGAAAAAGAAACTGCAACGTGAAGGCGTTTTCCGTGAGCTTAAACTCCGCCGCCACTTCGAGAAACCATCGGTTAAACGCGTGCGCGAGCAGCAGGAATCCAAGCGCCGGGCGCGTAAGCTCCGCCGCAAGCTTTCTGACTAGTTTAGTCATTAGCTGTTAGTCATTGGTCATTAGTAGAGTAGGTCGTCGTCGTAAGTCTGTGGCTATGACTAATAAGCAGGTAACACTGCGGGCAGAAAATCACTGATTTATAATGTGTTTTCACGGTTTAAGCTTTCCTTCATCATTTCAGCGGATACTCTGGTTTCATAAACGAAATAAAAGCAGACCGTGAAATATAACCTTTATAATCTCTACGAGTGGCATCATCTTGCAGTTTCACCCTTCCGCGCAATGGCCCAGGCCATGCGGCATGTGAACAACAACCCGTTCAATCCTTATTTCCATTCCACCATGAGCCGCACCACCAATGCGGGGCTTGGTGTTTTTGAGCGCCTTACCCGCAAATACGGGCGGCCTGAATTCGGCATCACCGAAACTGCGGTGAGCGGCAGGAAATATAAAATCGAGCAGGAAACGGTGCTTAAAAAGCCGTTCTGCGAATTAGTGCATTTCAGGAAAGCCACGAAAGATAAAGCGCTGAAACAGCCAAAACTGATGATCGTTGCGCCGATGTCCGGGCATTATGCAACGCTGCTGCGCGGCACGGTGCAGGACACGCTGCCGTTTTTTGATGTTTATATCACTGACTGGCTCAACGCGCGTGATGTACCGATGACCGAGGGTGATTTCGACCTTGATGATTATATCAATTACGTGATTGAATTCACCGAGTGCCTGAAAGGCGATGTGCATTTACTGGCCGTGTGCCAGCCGGTTGTGCCGGTTGCGGCGGCGGTTGCCGTTATGGAGCAGCAGAAAAATAAATATCACCCGAAAAGCATGATCCTTATCGGCGGCCCGATTGACGGGCGCATCAACCCGACAATGGTGAATGACCTTGCCGACAAAAAACCGATCGAATGGTTCGAGCAGCACCTCATCACCCGTGTGCCGTTCAATTATAAAGGGTTCATGAGGCCGGTATATCCGGGCTTCCTGCAGCTTGCGGGGTTTATTTCCATGAAGCCGGAATCGCATATCGAAAAACACCGCCAGTATTTTAACCATCTTATCATTGGCGACGGCGAAAGCGCGGAAAAGCACGAGGAATTCTACGATGAATATCTTTCGGTGATGGATCTGACCGCCGAGTTCTATTTGCAGACAATCAAAGTCGTGTTCCAGGATTTCGCGCTGCCGCAAGGCAAAATGGTTTCGCGCGGGCGTCCGGTCAATCTTGCGAACCTTAGGGAAACCGCGCTTCTTGCCCTTGAAGGCGAGAAGGATGATATATCGGGCGTGGGGCAATCCAAGGCGGCGCTGAAACTTGCCAAAAACCTGCCGGAAAGCAAAAAGCAATACCATCTGCAAAAAGGCGTCGGCCATTACGGCATTTTTAACGGCAGCAAATTCCGCGAATTCGTTGTGCCTGTAATCCGTGAATTTATTAAAAAGCACGATTAGTTAATCGGACTGACCCCGGAAAATTTTCATATACACAAAGGCTGTTTCGGGTTATTTTCTTCGCATGAAAAAAGTAATGTTTTTAGCCGTCCTTTTGCTTGCAACAGCGTGCGAGGAGAAGCAAAACCCGGCGCAGCTTGCGCATAAATATTTTGTTGAGATATGCAAGTCGGACGAGCGCAAGGCGGAGCATTTCAACTGCGAATGCGAGGCGGAAATCATCGATTATGAATTGAATGACGCGGAAATGATAGCTTTTGTGAATTTCCTCATTCTCAACAAAGAAGGCTCGCCGGAAGCGCCATCATATAAGGAAAAGCCAGAATTTAAATCCGCGTTTGATAAAATCATCGCCGCCAGCGGCAAGATAAAAGAAAAATGCGCGGTGCAATAGGGCAGGCGAATGAAAACGGCAAAAACCACAATAGATAGCGCAGAAGTTGAGAAGTTCTCACGAATTGCGGATGAATGGTGGGATGAAAAAGGCAAGTTCAAACCGCTCCACCAGATGAACCCGGTGCGGATTGGCTATATCCGCGAGCAGGCGATTAAACATTTTGGGTTGCCGGACGACCTGACTCTGTTCAAAGGGCTGAAGTTCCTTGATATCGGCTGCGGTGGCGGATTGCTCTCCGAGCCAATCGCAAGGCTGGGGGCGGATGTTACGGGGGTTGATGCTTCGGCGCAGAATATCGGGGTGGCGAAAGCCCATGCGGCAAAATCCGGCGTGAAGGTCAATTATGTGAACAGCACTGCGGAGGAAGTGGCGGCCACCGGCAAAAAATTTGATGTTATACTCAACATGGAAGTTATTGAGCATGTCGCGGATGTGGGCCTGTTCCTCGAATCCTGCGTGAAAATGCTGAAGCCGGGCGGGTTGATGTTTGTTGCAACAATTAACCGCACCGCAAAATCATATGTGGAGGCGATTATCGGCGCGGAGTATGTGTTACGCCTTCTGCCGGTTGGCACGCATGACTGGAAGAAATTCCTACGCCCCTCTGAGATTGCTGGGCTGCTCGACGGAAGGCTGTCCATCCTTAACCAGTGCGGCATAAGATATAACCCTTTCAGCGGGAGGTTCAGCCGCAGTGATGACCTCAAAACTAACTACATCAGTGTTTTGGGCAGGGGCCGCTGATCTGAACTGCTTAAGCTCTTGATATGAATTGCGCCGCATTTGGGCAAGGGAGGTAGTTACGGTATGGAACAACCCGCAGGCATCGCGCACTCTTTCTGCCGCGCGGTAAGCCTCTTCATAGCTTGCGGGGCGCGGCTGGCCATCAAATCTTTCTTTCAGGCGGTCATCCGCGTGCTCAAAAAATGCCATGGTTAAAGGGAGTAGCTGCCCCGCGAGTTTTGAATCCCCACGCAGTTCATCAAGTGAGCCATTTTTTCCCAGCGTATGCCACTGCTTATTCAGCCACTCAATTTTCTGCGGGGCATAGCTGTGGAGTATGGAAAGGGCTTTGGTGATTGTTGCAATATCTGCATGGAACTGCTCGCTAAACGCGTTTGCGTTTGCTTTCTGCATCATGGCGTTATAAGCTGGAGTGCCTGTATCAAGGCTCAGGCGCGGGTTGGGAGCAAGATAAACACCACCTTGCTGATAACCGGGTCTGAGTTTATATGCAGGGCTGAGTTCGTGTACCATATATTCCTTATTAAGTTTGCGGGCGCGTTATAGTAAATATTTATTAATATGTCAACAAAAAAGAGCAGAAACCATTTCGAAGTATTTGAAATTCCGGTGGATTTGGAATTAAACCCGGCGCTCCTTACTGGAAAATACCTTGAATTGCAACGAAAATATCACCCCGACCGCTATATTAATGCCAACGCTGCCGAAAAAGCCACAGCCCTGCATAAATCCGCCGAGGTGAATGAGGCCTATAGTATTCTTAAGGATAAGTTCAGGAGATTTGAATATATTATTGAATTATATGCAGGAAATGAACTGGTTGCACCGCCGGAACTATTGATGGAGATTATGGAACTGCGTGAGAACCCACCAGCGCAGGCGGTGCAGGAGGCGGAGGTGCAGATCGCAGGGTTATATCGCGCGGCGCAGGAGGATTTCCTCAAGAATGATATTGAAGCGATGGCGCAAAAATATATAAAGTTCAAATATTTAAAAAAGTTTGTTGAAGATGTTACTGCAAATACATGAGCCGGGTGAAACCCCGCTTCCGCATGAATCTGAGGAGGCGGTGGGAATTGACCTTGGGACGACCAACTCGCTGGTTGCCGTTTCCCGTGCGGAAAAACCGCATATTATAGGGGATATCCTGCCATCCGTGGTGAAACTAGCCGGGAAGGAGGTTCATTCAATCAAGCGCAGGATGCATGAGCCGGCGCAGAAAGTTGAAGGGAAAACCCCGGTGGAGATTTCCGCGGAAATCCTGAAAATGCTGAAAACCCGTGCCGAAGATGCGCTGGGCAAGGAAGTGAAAAAAGCCGTGATAACGGTTCCCGCCTATTTTGATGATACTTCCCGCGCGGCGACCAAGGATGCGGCGAAGCTTGCCGGTCTGGAGGTTTTACGGCTTATCAACGAGCCAACCGCCGCCGCTCTCGCCTATGGGCTGGACAAGGGGGCGGAGGGGATTTACGCGATTTATGACCTTGGCGGCGGCACGTTCGATATATCGATCCTGCTGATGCAGAAAGGGGTTTTCCAGGTGCTTTCCACCAAGGGCGACACGCAGCTCGGCGGTGATGATTTTGACGAAAAGCTGGTGGCGCTCGGCGCAAAAAATGGCCGCGCGATGAAGGAAAAGCTTTCTTCATTGCAGGAATATGAA
>CAZJFC010000032.1:0-3706 GCA_964545245.1 uncultured Rickettsiales bacterium | reverse complement strand
AAAATGGCCGCGCGATGAAGGAAAAGCTTTCTTCATTGCAGGAATATGAAGGAATGACCCGCGCCGAGTTCGAGGCGGCGGTTGAACCGCTGGTGGACAGGACGATAAAGATATGCGAGGCAGCCATTCGTGATTGCGGGCTGGAAAAGGCCGAGATTGAAGGGGTGGTGATGGTCGGTGGCTCAACCCGTGTCCCGCTGGTGCAGCAGAAAGTGGAGGAGTTCTTTGGCCGCGCCCCGCTGAATGACATCAACCCTGATGAAGTGGTGGCGCTTGGCGCGGCAATTCAGGCCGAGGCGCTCACTAAAGGTTCGGATAACCTGCTGCTTGACGTTATCCCGCTTTCGCTTGGGCTGGAAACCATGCATGGCATTGTCGAAAAAATCATTTACCGCAATACGCCGATCCCGTGCAGCTACGCGCAGGAATTCACCACTTTCCAGAACAACCAGACGGGGATGCAAATCCATGTGGTGCAGGGCGAACGCGAAGCGGTGCAGGATTGCCGTTCACTCGCAAGGTTTGAAGTGACGGGGATTCCACCGGCTCCCGCAGGGGTGGCGAAGGTGAGGGTGGTATTCACCGTTGATGCCGATGGCTTGCTCACGGTTTCCGCAGGCGACCAAAAGGTTGAAGTCAAGCCTTCCTATGGCCTTACGGAAAAAGAGATCGGGCAGATGATACGCGACAGTATGGAGCATGGAAAAGAAGACATGGACGGACGCCTGTTAAGCGAGGCAAAGCTTGAGGCGGAGCGGCTTCTGGTTTCATTAACCCCGGCTTTAGAAAAATATGGTATAGTGGATAAGAAGGTAAATTCCGGCATTGATGCGCTGAAAAAGGCAATGCAGGGCAATAACCGTGAGGAAATTGACAGGCTGCGCGAAGAACTGAACCATGCCACGGAAATAATCGCGGAAAAAATCATGAATGAAGGAATCGCCACTGCGCTAAAAGGGAAAACAGTAAATGAGGTATAGGCTTGTTTTAATCGCCGCATTCTTCCTTTCCGCCTTTGGCGCTGAGGCGAATGAGGAATATATCAGTGGCAGGATCATTTCCGGCGGTGATAAGTTCGGCATTGAGCTTGAGATGAAAGAAGGCTGGCATACCTATGCCAAAGACCCCGGTGAGGCCGGTATCCCCACAGAATTCGACTGGAGCGGTTCAAGGGATTTTAAACTGGAGAAAGTTATCTACCCGGATTATGAGGTGATTGATGAAGCCGGAATCAAGGTAAACGGCTATAAGGGACGGGTCTTTTTTCCGGTTGACGCGGAAATTGGCGAAAACGCGAAAGTAAGGGTGAAAGTGAGCGGCGCGGTGTGCAGCAATATCTGCATACCTTATTCCCTTGATTTAACCGCGGAGCCGGAACCCGCCACTGGCGAATTTGGTGTTTCCATCATGTTCATTGCGTTGCTTGCGGGGTTGATATTGAACATCATGCCATGCGTTCTGCCGGTTCTTTCGCTTAAGGTGCTGAGCGTCATCAAGCAGTCAGGTGTTGAGAAATCCCGTGCGCAGGTCAGTTTCCTTGCAACCTCGCTGGGGATAATATTCTCATTCATCGCAATGGCCGTGTTCACGACCATATTAAGGCAGACAGGCGCGCAGCTCGGCTGGGGGCTGCACTTCCAGTCGCCATATTTCGTTTTGACGCTGATGGTTATCACCCTGCTTTTCTCGCTCAGCCTGTTCGGGTTTTTCCACTTAAGGCCGCCCTCGTGGATCTCCGGCAGCGGGGAAAACAGCAACAGCCTCGCCGGGAACTTCATGGCTGGGGTGCTTGCCACCGTCCTTGGCACTGCCTGCACCGCGCCGGTTGTGGTGACTGCCGTAGGCTTTGCGCTGGTAGGCAATATTTTTGAGATATTCGCGATTTTTATAATGATGGGGATCGGCATGGCGCTGCCATTCCTGATATTCGCCGTGTTCCCCGGACTTGTTAAATTCCTGCCGAAACCCGGCAAATGGATGGTTTATGTTAAAAATCTCATGGGCGTGTTGCTCCTGCTCACATTCCTCTGGCTGGGTTCGATTTTATATGCCCAGACAAAGACGGAAGTGGAAATCGAGGATGAATGGGTGAATTTCAATGAAAGGGAAATTTCCCGGCTTGTGGAGGGCGGGCAGGTGGTGTTCGTGGATATCACGGCGGAATGGTGCGTGAATTGCAAGGCCAATAAGGTTGCGGTGCTGGACAAGGAAGATATGCGCCGCTTTTTCACGAAGAATGATGTTGTGCTGATGCGTGGCGATATGACAAAACCGTCAAAAATCCTGCTGGAATATATCAAAACCTTCAAGCGTTACGGCATCCCGGTCAATGTGGTATACGGGCCAAATGCAAGTAACGGCATCCTGCTTGAGCCGCTGCTCACGAGAAGCGCAGTTAAAGGGGCGGTTAAAAAAGCTGCCGCAAGTAATTAAATTCCTGTTGAAATAATTCCCGCTTGGCTTATCCATGACTAAGGGCTTTTTGGGTAAGCCTGTAATTTTTTAAGAGAATAAACTCAGGGGATTATAAATGAAAAAACTTCTTATCGCAGTATCTCTGCTTCCGCTTACCGCCTGCCTAGGCGGGCCTTCCGCAACGCAATCCGTAACCAAAGGGCAGGAACAATCGGGCGGATTGTTCGGGCTGGTGACCAAAGATGAAATCTCGGTTGATAGCGCCGGTGCATTCAAGGATGTTGAGGAAGTCGTTATCGGCGGGTTCACCGTTTCTTTCGATATCACCAAGAATGACTCCTCAAAAGCCGGTGGCGGATTGCTTGGCGGCGGGTTCGGCGGCAAATCCAGCGCGACCAGCAAGCTCGTGGGTGTTGATGACGCGGCATTGCAGAAAATCACCGACAAGGCTTATGCAAGCTTCGTGGCTGACCTGAAAGCGAACGGGTACAAAGTGGCAGACCGCGCTAAATTGCTGGAGCATGAAGCGTTTAAGGATACAACTGCTCTTTCAAATCCTTATGAAGATACTTCCGGCGGCATATTCTCGGATGCCCTGATTGTCAGGTCATTCGCGCCAAGCGGTTTTGGCGGCATTAAGCCATTCGGAGGGTTTGGCGGGCTTTCGGCGGGTATCGGGTTCGGCAACCCGCTCTCTGGCGCTGCCAAATATGCCGAAGAAACAAAAAGCAAGGTCATCTATGCAAATTACCGCGTGGATTTCGCCAATGCTGAGAAATACGGCGGCTGGTCAACCAAAAGCTCATCTGTCCAGGTCGGGCAGGGCGTGACTGTTTCCCCCGAAGCAAGCCAGATCGGCATAATCGGAGGTTGGGGCGGTTCGTTCAGCAGCAATGTCGGGACGATAAAGCTGGGGCAGCCGATAAGCTCCGAAAAAGCTTTCGCTGAGGTTAAAAACACCAATAGCGAGGCTTATAAGGCAGCCGAAGTGGCGGTTAATATTATCGGCACTTTAGGCGGTGTCGGCTCAAATTCCAGCCGTGAATATGAGTTTATCGCAGACCCTGCGAAATATTCCGAAGCCGCTGATGATGCGCTTTCACAGGCGAATAAGAAGCTGACCGACAAAATGAAAAGCCTGAAATAGTTTCTGGCCTAATTTAAGAAAAAGCGTCTAACCACGGAAATGTATATGTCACCCCCGCGCAGGCGGGAGTGTTTACTTTTTATTGCAGAGCAAGTGTTTGTTGAAGAAGAGTTCGAGAGAGAGTGCGAGCATGTGCCATGATTT
>CAZJFC010000031.1:0-23090 GCA_964545245.1 uncultured Rickettsiales bacterium | reverse complement strand
TACGTGGCCGAATTTGCGTATCTGGTCAATTGCGGGTTTCACGAGGGATGAAGGCATGGCGAAACCGATCCCCACATTGCCGCCGCCGCTGGGGCTGAAGATCGCGGTATTGACGCCGATGACCTCGCCGTTCATGTTGAACATGGGGCCGCCGGAATTGCCGCGGTTGATGGCGGCGTCGGTCTGGATGAAATCATCGAACGCGCCGACATTGATATCGCGGCCACGGGCGGAGATGATCCCCGCGGTGACGGAACCGCCGAGGCCGTAAGGGTTGCCGATGGCGATGATCCAGTCGCCGACGCGGCTTGTGTCAGAATCCCCGAAGCTGACGAAGGGGAGCGGTTTTCCCGCTTCCACTTTCAGGATCGCGATATCAAGCTTTGAATCGGAGCCGATGATCTTCGCGGCAAGCTCGGTGTTGTCGTGGAGGGTGACTTTAACATCCGTCCCGCTGCGGACGACGTGGTTGTTGGTGATGATAACCCCGCTTGGGTCGATAATGAAACCGGAGCCAAGGGAGGTGGCTTTGCGCGCAGGGCCGCGCTGCATGGGCTGCTGCTGTTTGAAAAACTCCTCAAACCCCTCGAACGGGGAGCCGGGCGGGAAAGAAGGTACCCCGTGGAGCTGGATTTGCGGGTTTTCCACGGTCTGCGAGGTTGAGATATTGACCACTGCCGGGCTTAGTTTTTCAACCAGATCCGCGAAGCTGGCCGGTACGGGCGTTGCGGCGGAAACGGTTACTGAGGTTAGAAAAAAGATTGCTGATGCAATTATCCTGTTCATATTCCTTCCGTTTTTTCATGTGATAGTTCTTTCATGTGATATAGGCATTACCGACGGGTTTTCAACTTGGTCACCGGTATGGCATATACGTTGCTTCACGGTATATCCTTCTAGTGTTTACCCATCATTTCAAGGAAGCCGCTATCAGGGGAGATGATCATCTGCGTATCCTTGCTGGTGATAGATTCGCGGTAAGCCTGCATGGTGCGGTAGAATTTATAGAAATCCGGGTCGCGGTTGAAGGCCTCAGCATAGATTTTTGCCGCTTCGCCATCGCCTTCGCCCCGTAATATCTGGGCTTTCTTCTCGGCTTCGGCAAGCAGGACAGTCCTTTCGCGGTCAGCTTCGGCGCGGATTTTGGTGGCTTCCTCAGCGCCGGTCGCACGGAGCTTTTTGGCTTCGCGTTCGCGTTCGGTTATCATCCTTGCGTAAATGTCACGGCGGTTTTTCTGCGGGAAATCGGCGCTGATGATACGCACGTCGATCACATCGATCCCGTAGGATTTTGCCTTGGAGTTCACCAGGGTTTTGATATCGCGCATGAGTTTCACGCGGTTATCGGTGAGCAGGGTGGAAAGCGGGACTTCGCTGATGACTTTGCGCATGCTGGATTCAAGCACCGGGTCGAGGTTACGGATAAGCCCGGTTTCGTTGTTGACCGACTGGAGGAATTTGAGCGGGTCGGAGATCCGGTATTTGAGGAAAGCGTCAACCTCAAGGCGTTTCTGGTCGCCGGCGATGATGGTCACTACATTGGCGGTGTTATAGTCGAGCACGCGCTTGTCGAATTGCTGGACGGTCTGCCACGGTGCCTTGAAATGCAGGCCGGGTTTTTTGATAATGCTCACCGGCCTTTTGAATTCGAGGACGATGGCCTGTTTTGTCTGGTCGACGATGAACACGGTGCTGAACAGGAGAAGCAGCGCGATCCCGCCGCCGATCAGCACATATTTATTTTCGAGCCTGTCGATGATCTTACTGAGCATTGGCATTCCCTCCTTTTTTGCCGAATTTATCAATCGGCAGGTAAGGCATCACCTTGCCCTGATCGTCGAGGATGATCTTATCCATATCCTTGAAAATTTCCTGCATGGTTTCAAGGTAGATACGGCGTTTGGTTACGTCTTTCGCCTGTTTATACTGTTCATAGACCGCAAGGAAACGGCTGCTTTCGCCCTTTGCCTTGGAAAGCACGGATTCCTTATATGCCTCCGCGGCATGAAGCTTTTTCTGCGCTTCGCCGCGCGCCCTTGGGATGATATCGTTGCTATAGGCTTCGGCTTCGTTCTTCACGCGTTCCTGCTCGGTTTTGGCGTTCTGCACGTCGATCTGCGCGTCGATGACATCCGGCGGCACGTCCATGGATTTTAGCTGCACACCGACGATTTCGATTCCCGTTCCATAGCTATCGAGCATTTCCTGCAAAACATCCTGCACTTCCTGCGCGATTTTGGCGCGGCCTGAGCCTTCACCCAGCGCGAAGGAGATCGGCACGTTGCCGATCACCTCACGCATTCCGCTTTCGGAAGCGTTAGAAAGCCATTCATCCGCGTCGCGCACGTTGAACAGGTAATCCTTCAGGGATTTGATTTTCCACTGCACGACGATTTCAGTGTCGATAATATTTTCATCGCCGGTGACGATAAGCCCTTCTTCATTCACCTTGTTGCGGCCGACATTGATTTCGTTGATTTTGTCGACATTGCGGATATAGACCCGCTCGAACGGCGGCGGGAACTTGAAGCTTAAGCCTTCGTCCACCGTGCGGTCATAGGAACCGAAGCGCAGGACAACGCCTTCTTCGGCGGTGGACACAATGAATACCGAGCCGAAAACCACCCATAGCGCAAAAATCGCGAGGGCGGCAGTGGCGATCAGCCGTTTGGGGCCTTTGGGGCCGTCGAAATACCCGTTGGCCTTGCTGGCAAATTTCTTGAACACATCATCCATATTAGGAGGAGTTCCGCGCCCGCCGCTGCTATTGCCGCTGTTTGCGCCACGGTTGCCGGGGTTTGAAGCCTTCTTTTTAGGTTCCTTCGGGCTGCTCCACGGGTCAAAATTCTTGTCGTCGCTCATATGCCACTATATATAAGGGCAATGTCCACGATTACAAAAGAAAAAATTCTTGAAACGCTAAGCACGCACATTTCTCCTGATAAAGTGAGTGGTGTTGTCATCAATGGCGGGAAGATCGGCTTCGTGCTCGAAACGCAGGATGAGGAATTGTGCGGGAAGTGCGAGCGCGCGGTATTCGCCCTGCCCGGCGTCGAAAAAGTGACTGCCGTGCTGACCGGTACGGAAGGCCATATAAAGGTTGAGAACAAGGGCGCGGCGGCGCTGGACAGGAGGCAGAAACTCCCCGGCGTGAAGAAGGTTATCGCGGTGGCGGCAGGCAAAGGCGGCGTTGGAAAATCCACAATTGCGGTTAGCCTTGCCTTTGCGGCGGCTTCTGCCGGGCTTAGGGCGGGGGTGGTTGATGCCGATATTTACGGCCCTTCCCTGCCCCGCATGACCGGGCTTTCCGGCAAGCCGCAATTCATCGACAATATGATGGTGCCGCATGAAAAAGCGGGGGTTTTCCTTAATTCAATCGGGTTCCTGATAAATGAGGATGATGCGGCGATATGGCGCGGGCCGATGGCGACCAAGGCCATCCACCAGCTTTTCCTTGGCACGAAATGGCCGGAACTGGATGTTTTGTTCATCGATATGCCGCCGGGAACGGGTGATATCCAGCTTTCCATCGCGCAGAATTACGTGATTGACGGCGCGGTGATGGTTTCCACCCCGCAGGAAGTCGCGCTGGCGGATGTGAAAAAAGCGGTGAAAATGTTCACGCGGGTAAATATCCCGGTGCTGGGCGTGGTTGAGAATATGGCATATTTTATCGACCCGCTTTCAGGCAACAAAACCCATATTTTCGGCGAAGGCGGCGCGAAGCGTTTCGCGGCGGAAATTAACGCGCCTTTCCTTGGCGAAGTCCCGCTTGATGTTTCACTCCGTGAAGCGGCGGATAGCGGCGAAGTAAAGTCAAGCAAAGCGTTTGAGGGAATTATTGCGGAATTGCGGTTATGAATGCCTTGTTAGTCGCTAGCCGTTCAGGAGAACGGCTCAGCCTTGAGCGCGAGCGGTGCGAGTAGCCCATCTGAGTTGCAGGAGCAACGAAGGGGGCAAAAATAATTACCTAGGCTAATTTCCAGCGCGCGCGGGGGGCGAAATCCAGCCCGTCCTGCTGCCCTGTCCTTAGTTTTTCAATCCCGGCCCAGGCGATCATCGCTGCATTGTCGGTGCATAGTCTTACCGGCGGGGCAACCAGCCTTAATTGCGGCACGGCCTCCGCTATGCGCGTCCTTAAATAGCGGTTTGCCGCCACCCCGCCCGCCACAACGAGCGTTTCCGGCGGGTTTTCGAGCCGTGAAACCGCGTTATTAAGCTTTTCCGTAAGGATTTCCCCCACCGTATATTGAAACACGGCGCAGATATCCCCGGTTTTCGCGTCATTGGCGTCCACTTTCTTTTTCACTGCGGTTTTAAGGCCGGAGAATGAAAAATTGCATGAGCCGTCACCTTTTAGCGGCTGGGTCAGCTTAAAAGCGTGCATATCTCCCCTTTCCGCCCACTTTTCCACTTTAGGGCCACCGGGCAGGCCGAGGCCGAGCATTTTGGCGAGCTTGTCGAAACTTTCGCCCACCGCGTCATCGAGCGTCTGGCCTAAAAGCTCATACTGCCCTACCCCTTTCACCAGCAAAATCTGGCAATGCCCGCCGGAAACCAGCAGGAGCAGGAAGGGAAATTCAACATCATCAGTAAGCCTTGCGGTCAGCGCGTGGCCTTCAAGGTGGTTCACCGCGATGAACGGTTTTTTGAGCACGCTGGCAAGGGCTTTTGCCTCCATCACGCCGACGATGACCCCGCCGATAAGCCCCGGCCCCGCCGTCACCGCGATGCCGTCGATTTCGTTTATTTCCGTATTTGCATCGGCCAGCGCTTTTTTGATTACGCTGTTCAAATGTTTGATATGGGCGCGGCTGGCGATTTCCGGCACAACCCCGCCATAGGCTTCGTGTTCGGCAATCTGGCTGTAAATTACATTGGACAAAACCTCGCGGGCATCCGTTACCACGGCGGCGGCGGTTTCATCACAACTTGTTTCAATGCCCAATATTTTCATTTGCGGCGGATTCTAGCCCACAGGAAGGGTAAAGTCATTAGTTGGTTACATGGTTACGTGGTTACATGGTTTATGACGAGGCCAGCAGGGCCGAGCCAGCCCTGAGCGCACGGAGTGCAGCCCATCTGCCTGTCCGGCGAAGCCTTGGCGAAGACGGAAGCCGCAGGAGCCGCGAAGGGGGCAAAAAAATAATTAATTCGCCGGTACGCCCCATTTATTGGCAATGCGGCGGCAGCGTTTGTTAAGGTCATGGTCGCTGCCCACCCCTTCAAAAAGGCGCTGCCTGTCGCTCTGCATGGCGTTCAGCTCGTTGGCGATGGCGGTTTTTGCATCCTGCTCGATCTGCCGGAACAGGCGGGATTCAGTTCCGAAAACCTTTTTGGTTTTGTTCTCGGTGAGCCTGATTTCGCTTTCGTTCTTGTCGATAACTTTTTTGAACGAGACCGCATCCATATTTTTGCCGCTATCCATGCTGATATAATAATTCAGGTATTCATTCGCGCAGTTGAGGAAAGCATATTGCTGGATAAGCTTGCGCAGGTTCTCGCCGCTTTTCACCTCCTGCGAGCGCTTGATCTCGGCGTCGATCGCTTTTTTTATCTCGTCGGAAATGGCCTGGTCGCCGCGCTCAACGGCAATTGCCTGAAGGCCGCGCCCCTGCCTGTCCTTCACCGAGATAACCGTGTCGGGGTTGGAAAGGAGGACCCTGACCACCTCCACGCCGGAATTTTTTATCGCCTCGATAACCAGCAATTCCCCTTTCGGGCCGACAGTGTTCGGGTCCGCCCCCGCGTTAAGGAGAAGCTGCACGATACCTGCGGTTTCCGTGTCTTCCGGTTTGCGGTTCATCACCGCGACCAATATCGCCGGGACATTTGCCGCATTGACCGCCTTGGGGTTCGCGCCGTTCTGGAGCAGCACCTCAACATCCGCGGCGCGGCCAAATGCGGCGCGGTAGATTAAATCCTGGTCAAGCGCCGGGTCATTTATGACCTGGTTGGCGGCAGGAAGCATGTTCTCCGCCATTGCCGCAGCAGGGGCAAGGATGGCAAACAACAATATGAGAAACCGTTTTTTCATGCGCCTATTATTATTCAATACGGTAAAGAAAGCGTTATCCTTCGTGGTTCCGGCATTTAAATTTTGATATTTTACCTCCGCTGACTATCATGCGGCGCATGGATTACAAACAAAATACCGGGTTTTGCTTCGGCGATGGCAGATTATCCCCTTCCGACGTGGAGGTTTTGCATAAAGAGGCGCTGGAAGGGCTTGCAACGCTGCGCGGGGACATAAAAACCGGCAATTTGCCGATACTTTCAATTGCCGCGCAGGAGGCGGACCTGCCCGGAATTGAGCAGTTCGCGGCGAATATAAAAGCCGGTTTCAGGCATCTGATCATCCTTGGGACGGGCGGCTCAAGCCTTTGCGGCCATGCCCTTGCCAGCTTCGCGCAGGCAGAACGGCTTAACCCCGAAACCGAGGTGATCTTCATGCCGAATATCGACCCGGCAGGGTGGAACCGCATCTTCCGCTGGCTTGACCTCGAAAAAACCGCTTTTCTGGCAATCTCCAAATCCGGCACCAGCGTTGAAACAATTGTCCAGCTCCTTTACTGCCTTGAAAAAACCAAGCACCTTGACGCGGCAAAACATTTTTACGGCATCACCATGAAAACCGGAAACCCGCTCCGGCAGATCTGCGAATCACGCGGGATCACGGTTTATGAACATGCACCGGATATCGGCGGCCGTTTCTCGCTGCTTTCGCTGGTGGGGCTGATGCCGGGCGTTGTCGCAGGGCTGGACGCGAAAACCCTGCGCCGCGGGGTGATGGAATTTGTGGAGGACCAGGCGGAGCTGGCAGCGGAATCGGCGGCGATCCACGTGGCGCTGATGCGGAAGGATATCTGGCAGAATGTCATGATGACCTATCCCGACCGGCTGGAGGACCTGAATATCTGGTACCGCCAGATATGGGCGGAAAGCGTGGGCAAGAACGGCACCGGCTCAACCCCCGTCAAATCAATCGGCACGCTCGACCAGCACAGCCAGATGCAGCTTTATCTCGGCGGCAGGAAAGATAAATTCTATAATTTCATCACCGTTAAATTTTCCGGCAAAACCAGAATCAGCACCGGCCACCCGGAGCTTGGCTACCTCAACGGCAAAACAATGGCTGATGTGATAAATGCGGAGCAGGAAGCGACCGTTGCCACGCTGGCCGCCGCTGGCCGCCCGGTGCGGGTGATCGAGATGGGAGCGGTGGATGAGCTTAATTTCGGCAAACTTATCGCGCATCTGATGATCGAGACAATAATCGTGGCAAAGCTTTTAGGGGTGAACCCCTACGACCAGCCCGCCGTGGAAGACGGCAAAAAACGCACCCGCGGTATCCTGGCGAAGTTATAGTTAATTTTTTGCCCCCTTCGTCAAGCCTTCGGCGGATAAGCAGATGGGCTGGCTCAGCCTGCCGGCCTCGTCATAAACCATGTAACCAACTAATGACTAACCAAGCAAATACCTCACCTCGGCCAGTGAAGCGTGGTTAAGCTGCGTCCTGATTACCTCTTTTACCTTCGGTTTCGCGCGGTAGGCAATTCCCAGCCCGGCGGCTTCGAGCATAGGCAGGTCATTCGCGCCATCGCCGATCGCGGCGGTTTCATCCAGCCCGATTCCCAGTCCGGCAGCTTTGTTTTTCAGGAATTCGAGCTTTGCTTCCTTGCCAAGAATAGGCTTTTCAACCCCCGCCAGCGCGCCGTTTTTGAATATCAGCCTGTTCGCATGGTGTTCGTCGAATCCCAGCTCCCCCGCCACAACGGAGGTGAAAGCGGTGAAGCCGCCGGAAACCAGCATTGTGTAAACACCGTTTTTGCGGCACCACTCAATAAGCTCTTTCGCGCCGCTGTTATAAACCATTCTTTTCGCTATAAGCTTTTGAATTTCCTGTTCTTTTAGCCCTTCCACCAGCTTGATTCTTTCAATCAGCGCGCCTTCAAAACCCAGTTCGCCGTTCATCGCGCGTTCGGTGATTTCCGCCACTTTTTTGCCGATGCCGAGATAATCGGCGATTTCGTCGAGGAATTCATTTTTGACGATGGTCGATTCCATGTCGCAAAGCAGGAGCTTCTTTTTTTTGCGCGGGTTCTTCTCGATAATCACATCCGCGCCATGTGTTTCAAAAACCGTGTCCTGCGCTTTTTCGAGCCGCACCGCGAGTTTTTCCTCAAGGATGACAACCTGGCGTGCGTTCGTGCCTTCAGCAGTGTCGATAAGGCAGGAATGGTCGAGGTTGCGCTTTTTCGGATCAGCCAGTAAGGTTATGGTATACATGACGGGAAAACATCCATTTATTGCGGTTTGCGGCCCCACCTGTTCGGGCAAATCGGCGCTTGCGCTCCGGATAGCACAAAAAACCGGCGGTGTCATTATAAATACCGACAGCCAGCAGATTTACCGCGAACTACCCATCCTCTCCGCCCAGCCCACTGCGGAAGAAAAAGCGCTGGTGCCACATTATCTTTACGGTGTAATGGGCGGCGCGGAACTTTGTACCGTCGCCAAATGGCTGGAGCTGGCAAAACAGGTGATAGGTAGCGTACAGGAAGAAAAAAACTATACGCTATCCGCTGTCCGCTATCCGCTAATCTTCACGGGCGGAACCGGCCTCTATTTCAACGCCCTGTTCCACGGCATTTCACACATCCCCGACACTCCGCCGGATATCAGGGAGAAGGTGCGGGCGATGGATATTTCCGAGGTTTCCGCGGCTTTGGGCGATGAGGCGGACGGCAACCCGCAGCGTATGCGGCGGGCGCTTGAGGTGAAATTACATACCGGGCAAAGCATAAAGTCGCTCCACGTGCCGGATGAGAAACATCCATATTCACGGGATGAGTTTAAGGTTTTTTATGTAAATGTTTCACGTGAAACAATTTATGAAAAGATCAACCAGCGTTTCCACGACCAGATAAAAAACGGCGCGCTGGACGAGGTTCGCGAGCTATTAAAACTGAACCTGGACCCTGCCCTGCCCATCATGAAAGCCCACGGCGTGCCTGAGTTCGCGCGGCATTTCGTCGGAGAGATAACGCTGGATGAGGCAATTTCCAAAGCCCAACAGAACGTCCGCAACTATGCAAAACGGCAAATGACATGGTTCAAAAACCAGCTTGAAGGTAAAATTGAAATCTCCCCTGAAATCAGCGATTTTGAACTTGAGCGTATAGCGTACAGCGTGTAGCGTATAGATTTATGGTAGATATATGAAGGTTCAGAGCTTTAAGGAATTGAAAGTCTGGCAACGTTCAATTGAGCTTGCTGATATAATTCTGGAGTGCATCGAGGGTTTTCCCAAAAAATATACATATAGCCTTGCTAACCAGATAGAAAGGTCGGCTGTATCCATTGCCTCCAACATAGCAGAGGGTTATAACCGCAGTTCAAGGAAGGAATTTATCCAGTATCTCGCAATAGCAAGAGGTTCCATTGCCGAGTTGGAAACCCAGCTAATAATAGCAAACAGGCGGCAACTAGTTGACGATGACAGGTTTAAAATCTTGCAGATAAGGATTGAAGAAATAAACAAAATGCTGTGGTCAATGAGGGATAAGTTATCAAAAAAATTAATTATCTGCTAAAAAATACTGTACGCTATACGCTGTACGCTATACGCTAGCATTATGAAGCTATACTCAAGCAAAGCCGATTCATTCATAAAAGCGCCGAAAGGCGCGGCGGTGCTGGTTTATGGGCCGGATACGGGAGCGGTGCGCGATATCGCCCGCCAGCTTACCAAGTCATTCCTGCCGGATGCGGATTCGATGTCCGTCACCGAAATCACCGGCGACCAGTTGAAAGCCGATGAGGGGTTGCTTGATGCCGAGCTTAATTCGGTGAGTTTCTTTGCCGACCGCCGCGTGGTGAAGCTGGTGGACGCGGCGGATGCCAACCTCCAAGCGGTTACGGCGGCGCTGGAAAAGCCCAACCCGGATGTTTTCCTCATCATCACCGCCGACGAGCTTAAAAAAGACTCCAAGCTGCGCAAATATTTTGAGGACTCGAAAACCCTGATGACTATCATCTGTTATAAGGATGATACGTTCTCGGTGCGCAAATATGTTGCCGAAAAGCTGCGCGAGGCTGGTGTGCGTGCCGACCCGGACGCGCTGGACTACCTTGCCGCCAACCTTGGCGAGGACAAGCAGGTGACGAATAACGAAGTCGAGAAGGTTCTGCTTTACCTCGGCGACGAAAAGCAGCTTAAATTCGAGGATGTGACCGCGATCCTTGCCGATAACAGCGAGATCACCCTCACCGATATCTCATATGCGATTTCGATGCGTGATTCAGCCAAACTCGAAAAAGCGCTGAACAGGGCCTTTCTTGAGGGGGTTAACCCAATTCCGGTGGTTCGCGCGGTTTCGTGGCATTTCCAGCGGCTTATGAACACAAAAATGATGATAATGAACGGAATGTCGGCGGAAATTGCCGTAAAATCCCTCCGCCCGCAGGTTTTTTTCCGGCAGGAAGAGCTGTTCAAGGCAAGTTTGCGCAAGTGGAACGAAAACCAGATAAAGTCAGCTTTAGTGCGGCTTTCCAGGGCAGAATTCGATTCAAAAGCCTCCGGTTTGGAGCCGGAAACCGCATGCCGCCACTCCCTCCTCCGGCTGATTGTGTAATTAGTCATTAGTCGTTGGTCATTGGTCATTAGGAAGTTGAGTGTCAGTGGCAGTTTTTTTCTTCCACTCTCCTGCCCCCTCATCTCTTCCTGATAGGAGGGGTGAAGTTGTAGCCCCCTCTCCTATGAGGAGAGGGCTGGGGTGAGGTGCGCTAATGACTAAGCTATTGCGCCCGTTGCAACTCAGGCGTAGAGGCAGGTGTGGCAGATTCCGGCAAAAGCGCTCTGGAAGGTGTTTCTACTGTCGGTGATTTTATCGGTTTTTGGGCATTTGTTTCTTTCCGTTCACCGTTGAGCGCAACATCAATTTGTCCTGCGGCAACATCAATAATGGCGCCCGTTTTAGCCCCTGCCGATTTATCGCTCTCCAGAACCTCGCGGTATGGGCGCGCGACTTTATCGCCCCCTACTTCTTCAAGGCCGGAAACGACCATTCCGGGAATGTCCCTCCCGAAACCCTTCGCGGCTTCAGTAAGTTTGCCATCATTGTGTTTTTTGTCGGAGCCGATGAGGAGAAGCAGGCTGCCCGCCGCCAGCACGCCTGCGCCGAGGGTTCTAACGCCCCCCGTTCAATTGCCCAGGGGATGGTAGGGATTGCCTCTTTAATTGCATTATTGACGGATTTCCCCAGGGAAGAAGAAATTTTATTAAATGCACCAGCAATGGATTTGGCGACATAGCGCCCAGGGTTCACTATATTTTCCAGCGACTGTCCTGCCTTGGTTTCTATGGCTTTCAGCCTATCCTTCGCTTCAGCCTGCTTGATGTTTTTCGGGTCATTTTTATCGCAATGGACGAGTGGCAGGGAAAACTTGATAAATCCGTGCGTAGTTTCGGTATGAAGATGTTTATCGGGATCCGGGATGTCGGCATCGAATAGCTGCTCCGGGGTCAGGCCGTGTTTATTGAGCGTATATAAAAAAAATCGGTTAGCCTCAGCTTCGCATTCTGAAATGCGTAAACCGGATTTTCTATCATAGGTGATTTCAAGCGCGACCGGTACCGGTTCAGTTGAGGAATATGTGCGGAGCGCAATATTCGCCCCATAACTTTTATGATGCTCCACCGGGCGTGAGGAATTCGCGAATTCCGCCATCAAATACAACAGGGATGAGGCCTGTGCTTTTGTAAGGAGGCTTATATCCAGTTCTTTTTTTAAAGGTGATGTTGCCATAATTGATTCCCGGTAAGTTGAACGATAGGGTAGCGTAATATATTAATATTAAATTAATATTACAAGGGATAATTTTAACAAATGTTTAATACGTGGGGGCAATCAATAGCCGTCCGGGAGAGCGGGAGTGACAGTGTCAGTGGGAGTAAGAAACTGACACTCACACTGTCACTGACACTACAGCACAATTTCCTAAGCGGTAGCGCCGAGTTTCTGCAGGATGGAATCAAGCTGCTCAAGCGAATTGTAAACAATCTTGATTTCGCCCTTGCGGCCATCTGCCTTGATCTTCACGGTCGAGCCAAGGTTTGTGCTCAGCAGGTCCTCAATCGCGAGGATATCGCTATCCTTGTTCTCAGCGGCTTTCTTCTGTTTCGGGCCGGTCGCGCGGGCGGCTTTCTTGAAATCCTGCAGGGCGAGTTGCTCGGTCTGGCGCACGCTCAAACCGTCATTGATTATCTTTTTCACCAGCGTGATCGGGTCGCTGCAGCCAAGCAGGGCGCGGGCGTGGCCCATTGTAATATTGCCGTTATTGAGCAATTGCTTCACTTCTTCCGGGAGGGAAAGCAGGCGCAGCAAATTTGCGATATGCGGGCGGGATTTACCGACGGTGCGGCATAGATCATCCTGCGTATAGCCGAATTCGCCAAGCAGGCGGCGGTATGCGAAGGCTTCCTCCAGCGGGCCCAGATCCTTACGCTGGACGTTTTCCACCAGCGCCATTTCCATCACTTCCTTATCGGCGAGGTCTTTCACCATAACCGGGACGGAGGTAAGCCCGGCCATTTGCGCGGCGCGCCAGCGGCGTTCACCGGCGACAATTTCGTAATGTCCCGTTTTTGCAGCATTCACGCGCACGATAATTGGCTGGATAACGCCGTTCTTGCCGATTGATTTGGCAAGCTCGGTCAGCGCTTCATCATCGAATTCGGTGCGCGGCTGGAATTTGGAAGGCGCGAGTTTAGTGACGGCTATCATTTGCTGCGAAACAAGCGCTTCATCGAAGTTGCTGCTTTTATTTTCGCCGATCAGCGCTGCAAGGCCCTTGCCGAGGGAGTTCTTTTGCTTTTCCTTTTCAGCGGCCTGTGCGCGTGTGGCAGCGAGCTTTGCTTCATATTTTATCCGGTCATTCTCATTCGGGTAAGCGAATTTGCCGGTATAGTTCTGGAGATTTTCATAGAATTCCCTGGCTGTTGGCCCTGCTTTCGATGCTTTCGGCTTGGATTCCGTTTCAGTGGTGGTCATGCTGCTTCCTCTTCAAATTTTTTATTGTTGTCGTTGTTTTTTCCGCCAGAGTCATCCGCCGCAACTTTTTCCCCCTCACCTTCTGCCGGTTCTTCGCTGTTTACTGCGGCATTGGCGGCGGCGGCATCGTCTGTTGCATCAAACTTGTCGCTGTATGGGGTCTGGATAACATCTTCCTGGTCGATAAGATAGTATTGATTCTGTCTTTCGATCAATTCGCGTGCAAGATCGGTATAAGCTGTTGCACCGGCGCTAGACTTGTCATAAACCACGACCGGCTTGCCGTGGCTTGGTGCTTCGGAAACGCGCACGTTCCGCGGGATGACGGTATGGAACACCCGGTTGCCGAGATATTCGCGGACATCGCTTTCCACCTGCGCGGTGAGGTTATAGCGCTTGTCATACATGGTGAGTAGCACGCCCTCGATCTGCATAGCCGGGTTGAGCGCTTTTTTCACCATTTCGATCGTCTTCAATATATGGCTCAAACCTTCGAGCGCATAAAACTCGCATTGCATGGGAACAATGATGGTGTCGCTCGCCACCAGCGAGTTGAGTGTCAAAAGCCCAAGCGCGGGCGGGCAGTCGATGAAAATGAAATCATAGCGGTTTTTCGCGCCTTCAAGCTTGGATTTAAGTAGGTATTCGCGTTTTTCCACGTCGCGCAGCTCGAATTCGGCGGCGGAAAGGTCAACCGTGGCCGGCATCACTTTCAGGTTGGGGATCTCGGTTTCAACCTCCGCCTCCTCCACCTCGCCATCGCTGGTGAGAACCTGATATGAATTGATTTTGCGCTGGAATGACGAAATGCCGACGCCGGTTGAAGCATTGCCCTGCGGGTCCATGTCGATGAGCAGCACGCGTTTGCCCGCAAGCGCCACTGCGGCGGCGATATTCACCGCTGAAGTCGTCTTGCCCACCCCGCCCTTCTGGTTCACGAAGGCAATAACTTTTGCCGGGCGAACAGTCGGTGGGTTGCTTTCTGGGCTTTGGGTCATAGTTTTTCGAAGCGGTTTATAACAATTATTGCGGCGGCAGAATCGGTGGTGCTCTGGTATTTCGCGAAATCGAAGCGCCATGATTTTCTGGCTTCCCCGATTTCGGCATCAGCGTTTTTGCCTTTGGGTAATATCAATGTATAATCATCGATGCGGTTGTTTTCAAGTAGTGATTTTATTATTTCCAATAATTTTTTTATGTCGGCAAGGGCGCGGGCGGTGATTACGGTTTTTCCCGGTTCCCGGCCGCTCAGCGCCGCGTTTTCGATGCGCGAGTTGACGGTTTTCACGTGAAACAACCCAGTCTGGCGGATAATCTCCTCAAGAAACAGGCATTTCTTCCTGTCGCTTTCCACAAGGAAGGTATTAAGGCCGGATTCAATAGCAAGCGGGATGCCGGGCAGCCCTGCCCCGGTTCCGATATCAATGAGGTTCACTGCTTCGGCAGGAAAGAATTTTTTGAGCTGTAACGAGTCAATAATATGGCGGGTTTCGATTTCGGCCAGCGTATTAGGTGAGATAAGGTTCACGCTCACCTGCCATTTCTTCAGAAGCTCTATATATAGCCTGATTTTTTCATTCATAAGATAAATTGTTTCACGTGAAACAATGATAGAAATTTAGAGGTGGTAATAATTGGGTAATATTAAAATGTTAGTATTACTTGATCGAATAATCCAGAATCGGATATTAATGTCAAATACAAAGGGAAAGGATATGGCGGACGAAGCTAAACCAACGGCGGAAGATAAGCAAAAGGCAATAGAGGTGCTTATGCAGGTGCGTAAGGAGATCGGGCCGCAGCAACAGAAACTTGACCTTGCCATGGCTGATATGAAATGGGCAGAAGGCTTAGGCGAAGGAGCGAAGGCCGAGGCAGGACGCGACTTTAGTAAAGTCACGCTGGAATATCTGAATACAGGCACGGAAAAATTCAATAAGCTGGCTGCCGAAAAGGGTGGCGTTCATTCTTCATATAATTTTGCAACCGGCTCGCCTTTTGTCCAGGCTGTAAATCGTCTTGAAAGGCAAGGCCATCCGGTTCCTTCTGGTGCCGAGCTTGAAGCGCTTTATGACAAGACGCGGATGAGAACAGTGGACGAGGCTATTGAAAAAATGACGGAAAGCTTGAAAAGGGGCGAGCTTAAAGCGGCTCCGCTTCCGCAGCAGCAGCAAAAAGGGGCGGATTCCCCTGCCCTGCCGCCTAGGTAACTGTGCTAGGCAGCATTGTTTTTTGAT
This sequence comes from uncultured Rickettsiales bacterium, assembly GCA_964545245.1. Classification (GTDB taxonomy): domain Bacteria; phylum Pseudomonadota; class Alphaproteobacteria; order Rickettsiales; family 21-14-0-20-44-7; genus CAZJFC01. Next base: position 7,798 of record CAZJFC010000031.1, on the reverse strand, counting down.
GCTTTTTCTTTCTCGCGCTGGCGTTTTTTGATTTCCTGCATCACCGCCACCACCGCCGCCGGGGTAACGCCCGGAATGCGGCCTGCCGCGCCAAGGCTGGCTGGCTGCGCTTTGATCAGCTTCAGGCGCATCTCGTTGGAAAGGCTGGGGATGGCGTGGTAATCCAAATCCGCCGGGATGCGGACATCTTCTTCCTTGCGGAATTCGCGGATTTCGGCGTTCTGGCGGTCAAGATAGCCGCTATACATCGCCTCGATCTTTATCTGCTCACGCGTTTTTTCGGGGATTCCGGCGAGTTCCGGCCATAGTTCGATAACCTTGTCCAGCCCCACCTGCCTGTGTCCGGCAAGGTCGAAAGCGCTGCGTTTCACACCGTCCTTATTGATATTCACGCCCTGCCCCGCCAGCTTGTTGGGCGTGGTAATCAGCGATTTCAGCCGCGCGAGCGACGTATTCAGCCCGTACATTTTTTCGGTGAACACCCCTGCCCTCGCCTCGCCCACGATCCCGGCGCCGATGCCTTTCAGCGTCAGGCGCTGGTCGGCGTTGTCCTGCCGGATGGTCAGGCGGTATTCGGCGCGGCTGGTGAACATGCGGTATGGTTCCTGCGTGCCGAGGGTGATTAAATCGTCAATCATCACGCCGATATATGATTCGCTGCGTGAAAGTGTGAATTCCTTGTTTTGCAGGGAAAGTGCGGCGTTCGCGCCCGCGATAAGCCCCTGCCCGCCCGCTTCCTCATAACCCGTGGTGCCATTAATCTGCCCTGCCAGAAACAACCCTTTGATCTTCTTGGTTTCAAGTGTTGGGTGCAGTTCGCGCGGGTCGACATAATCGTATTCAATCGCGTAACCCGGCCTGATAATCCGTGCATTCTCAAGCCCGCGGATGGAAGCAACCAGCGCATGCTGCACATCTTCCGGCAGGCTGGTCGATATGCCGTTAGGGTAGACCGTGTCATCGTTTAAGCCTTCCGGCTCAAGGAAAATCTGGTGGCGTTCCTTATCGGCAAAACGTGAGATTTTATCCTCGATCGAAGGGCAATAGCGCGGCCCGGTGGATTGGATCTGGCCGGAATACATCGGCGAGCGCAGCAGGTTCGCGCGGATAATCTCATGCGTTTTTTCGTTGGTATGCGTGATACGGCAGGAAATCTGCGGCACAGTTACCGTGTCATTCAGGTATGAGAACGGGGTAGGTGGGTTGTCGCCTTTCTGTTCTTCGAGGATATCCCAGTTGATGGTTTTGCCGTCAAGCCGGGGAGGGGTTCCGGTTTTGAGCCGCCCAAGCTCAAGTTTGAACCGCGCGAGTGTTTTTGAAAGGCCGATTGCAGGGGCTTCATCTACACGTCCTGCGGGAATTTTCTTTTCGCCGATATGGATCAGGCCGTTTAAAAACGTTCCGGTGGTAAGCACCACCGAGGAGCAGGTGAGGAGGGTCCTGTCGGCCAAAATCACCCCGGAAAGCCGCCTTGAACCACCATTTTTGCTAATTTCCAGATCATCCGCCTCACCCTCGATAATCGTAAGGTTATGGTAATTTGAAAGAATCTCCTGCATCGCCTCACGGTAGAGTTTCCTGTCCGCCTGCGCGCGTGGCCCCCATACGGCAGGGCCTTTGGTGGAGTTGAGCATTTTATAGTGAATCCCCGCGCGGTCGATGACGGTTCCCATCACCCCGTCCAGTGCATCAATTTCCTTTACGATAGTTCCTTTCGCAATACCGCCGATCGCAGGGTTGCACGACATCTCGCCAATCGTCGAGAATTTATGCGTAACCAGCGCGGTTTTCGCCCCGGCACGCGCAGAAGCTGCCGCCGCCTCGCAGCCAGCGTGGCCGCCGCCGATGACGATGACGTCGTAGTGGTTGATGGTTGATGGTTGATGGTTGATGGTCAAATTCATGGGCGGGTGATACAGCAAATTCCCCGCAAAATCAAGTTATGATTAGAGGGGGATATTATAAAGCGCGTATAAATTCAAGTCTGATGAATCAGATTTGTTTCACGTGAAACACTAAAAATTAGTGCGTGTAATGCATTTTTAATAATTGAATGTTAGGATGAGGAGAATTAATCTAGGGTAATGTTATGGAAGACAATCCGGGTAATATGGCAGAAGCGATTAAACAGGCAAAGGCAGCGCTTTCAAGTGCTGGCAGTAAAATAGAAGGGGAAGGAGTTCCTATAAAAATGCCCTTGAAGGGTACCCAATTATAGACAAAGCTGCCATAAAAAGCGCAGGAAATATGGTTGAAGCAAAGCTTAATGCAATCACCTTGTCTGAGGTTGATAGAAATTTTGGTAATTCAAATGAACGTATTTCACCACAAGAGATGGATAAGGCAATTGAAGCTGCCAAAGGCGGCCCTCTTAAATTTCGTCATCAAGATGTGGGGCGTGAAGAGCTTATGAATCTGAAAGCGCAGGTCTTTTCGTCGCAGCCACAGGAACCGAAGGGAAAAAGCATATCCTGAACCTATTCCCTGAAATCATCTTTTAAACGTTAGCCTGAAGGGCAGTTTCAAAATTATCATAATCCATATCCCAGCGGACATCGAACTTTGGCGGGAACGGCCAGAAATTGGTTACCATGATCCAACCGCTGCGTTCCTGGCCGCCATAAACGGACTTTACGCTGATCTGGTAAGCTTCCTGCCCACGCCAGCGCCATTTGAATGGGCCGGGGGAAATTGACATGGAGCGCTTTGCATAAAGCAACATATAATCGTTATTATTTGCCCATTTGTCGAGTACGGCTCTGCTATGAGCAAAATAAAATATCCATGAGATTACAATAATTGGAATAAGCAGCGGCAGGTACATTACACACATAAGTTTTTCTCCTGTGCGTAGTATACAATAGTTATTTTAAAGTTTTATGACTTCTGTTCCCATTTTCCGGATTCATCCTGAAACCAGTACTTTGGCTCGTACCCGGCGTCTTTGTAAGATTTCCACCTTTTCCGCGCCTCTCCAAGCTCATTTTCGAGGTTTCCGTTGAAAATATCGAGTAGTTTTTTAAAGCCGGGAGATGCACCCCCCTCACTCCCCCCTGATAGGGGGGAGGGAAGTAGAAGGCCATTCGTGATGACCAGCACCTCGCGGTTATTGTCATTCGCGATTTCACCGGTGATGAAAATCGGCTGTACTTCCGGCCTGGTCGTCCCGTGCGGGAGGAATTTGCGCTGGTAGGATGTCCACAGCGTATCATCGATGAATTTGACCTTGTCCTTATCGGCCACCACCAGCGAGCGCATCCCGGCCTCATAGCCTTTTTCAAGCAGCAGGGGCAGGGCGCGTTCCAGCGGTGATGAGGTGAGGTGGTAGAAGGCGATTTCCATAGGTTTGGTTGCTGGTTATATGGTTACGTAGTTACATGGTATACAAATAACCACGTAACCATGCAACCAGCAACTACGCAACCCTATTCATAAAAATCCCGCACTAACTGGTCAAGGAGCTGCACGCCGTAGGCGGTTGCGCCTTTGGGGATGGTGGCCGCGCCTTTTTTCGTCCATGCGGTGCCTGCGATGTCGAGATGCGCCCACGGCACGTTGTTCACGAAGCGTTGCAGGAACACGGCGGCGGTAATCGAACCGGCCTCGCGGTCGGCGCCGATATTCTGCATATCCGCGATGTCGGAGTTAATTTGTTTGTCGTAATAATCGCCAAGCGGAAGCCGCCATAGCTCCTCGCCGGTCTTTTCGCCGGTTTTAAAGAGGTTTTCGGCGAGTTGGTCATTATTACTAAACAAACCCGCTTTGCTTGACCCTAAGGCCACTAAAATCGCTCCTGTGAGGGTGGCGAGGTTGATTATGAATTGTGGCTTGTATTTGCTTTGCGTGTACCACAGCGCATCCGCCAGAACCAAACGGCCTTCAGCGTCGGTATTGAGCACCTCAATCGTCTGGCCGCTCATCGATGTCACTACGTCGCCGGGGCGCTGCGCGTTGCCGTCGGGCATGTTTTCCACCAGCCCGATAACACCGACAACATTAACCTTCGCCTTGCGGCGGGCGAGCAGGCTGAGAAGCCCGACAACTGCGCCGGAACCGGCCATGTCGTATTTCATTTCATCCATGCCGTTCGCGGGTTTTATCGAAATTCCGCCGGTGTCGAAAGTCACCCCTTTGCCCACGAAAGCCAGCGGTTTCGCGCCTTTTTTGCCGCCGTTCCATTTCATCACCACCAGCCGGGAATCACGCCGTGAGCCTTGGCCAACGCCCAAAAGCGCGCCCATGCCGAGCTTGGCCATCGCTTTCACATCAAGAACCTCAATTTCAAGGCCGATTTTCTTAAGCTCTTTCACGCGCCCGGCGTAAGATTCCGGGTAAAGCACGTTAGGCGGCTCGCTTACTAAATCACGCGTCAGGAAAACCGATTCCACCACCGGAGCACATTCTTTCGCATAATATGCTTTTGCTTTCGCCGGGTTGCCGGAAAGCAGGCTAAGCTTTTGTAATTGCGGTTTTTCTTCCGGTTTCTTTGTGGTGAAATATTTATCAAAGCAATATGATTTCAGCTTCGCGCCAAGGGCGATCAGCGCTGCGGCTTCATCGGCGGTCTGTTTTTTGCCTGAGCCTTCTTCCACCAGCAAGGTGGCGGATTTTATCTTGTGGCGGTTGATGTATGAATAAAGGTTGCCGCCCGTTGCTTTCAGCGCTTTTTCAGGGCTTTTGCCGTCGGCGGGGAAGGTGAATAGGATCACCTGCGCCACGGGCAGGGTAGGGGCGAGGATGCGTATCATCTCATCTTTTTTGCCCTGGAAACCGGAGTTCTTGATTGCGCTGCGGAGGGCTCCCTTGGAGTCCTTATCCAGCTTTTCCGCGGCTTTGCCGAGTTTATTCCCTTTAAGCACAGGTACGGCGAGGACGGTGTCCTTGGTGAATGAGATTTTGTCGAATTTGATATCCATGATATTTTCCAAAGTTAGTTGTTATTTTTATTTTGGTTATTTGATTAGTTTTGTATCAGGCAGGGATAAAGTTCCTCAGCGATCCGCCCGGCTTCCTGCTTGAATGAAAGCTTGTGGTCTTTTTCATTGTTTTCATACCATTCGGAGAATTTATAGGCGACTGACTGGTCATCTTCTTCGCCGGGCATGATGCAGATGGTTATCGGCTTGCTCTCATAGAAGCCGCGCTCGTTAACGGTTTTGAACTTCGCCTCACGGATGGAACTGATGATGTTGTACTGGCATTCGTTCTGGCAGAAGATGTATTGGCCAACACTGTAAGGCCGTTCCTCAAGGGGCAGGGCGCATTCCTCGTCATTGGGGATCTTTCCGGCGGCGCAGTTGAAGATTTCCTCGATTGTCAACTCGTATGCCGCGGCAGGGGTGGCGGAGAGGAACAGTGCGGATAAAATTATGATAAGCCGGAAACCCTTTACAGACGTCATTGCGAGCGACCAGCGGGAGCGCGGCAATCCAGGCTGGATTGCTTCGTCGGCGTTGCCTCCTCGCAATGACATCATGTAAAATAACGTTCGCATAATTTACCGGTAAAGTATATAAATCCCTGATTTAATCTAGTATCGAGAAATGATTAATCAATCACTAACGGCAATCGGGTTGATGAGCGGCACATCTTTGGACGGGGTTGATGCTGCGATTATCACAACCGACGGTGAAAAGATCACCGGTTACGGGGAGTTTGTTTCCATTCCTTATGATGATTCGCTGCGCGAGCGTATAAGGGCGGAGATAAACCGCGCCAAAGGGCTTGGCCACCGCGGGCTGCAACTGGCGGATTACCTTGATAATGTGGCTGATAAAGAACTGGAGCGCGACCTCACCGTTGCCCATGCGGAGGCGGTGAAAAAACTGGGAAGAACGGCGGATGTGATAGGTTTCCACGGGCAGACGATAATCCACAAGCCGAACCTCGGTTTTTCATGGCAGATGGGCGACGGCAAGCTGCTCGCCGAACTCACCGGGATGAAAGTGGTGAGCGATTTCAGGAATGCGGATATCAGGGCAGGCGGGCAGGGCGCGCCGCTGGTGCCGGTGTTCCACGCCGCGATAACCGAGGATTTGCCCAAACCGGTGGCGATCGTGAATATCGGCGGCGTTGCCAACATCACCTGGGTTTCGCCCACGCGCGGGCTGCTGGCCTTCGATACCGGCCCCGGCAACGCGATGATAAACGACATCATGAAGCGCCATTTCGGCAGGGAATTCGATGAAAACGGCGGGGTGGCGGCGCGCGGGCAGGTGGATGAGGAAGTGCTGGCGGAATATCTGTTTGACGCTTATTTCATGGTGCAGCCGCCAAAATCGCTCGACCGCAACCATTTCACCCTCGACCATGTGCATGATCTGTCGCCGGAGGACGCGGTTGCCACGCTTACCGCCTTCACCGCGATGAGCATCATGATGAGCAATAATTATTTCAACTTCCCGGTGGAAAAATTTTACATTACGGGCGGCGGAAGGCTGAACAGGCGCATCATGGAAACGCTGGGAACCCGCGCCGCGCCGATTGAGGAGATCGGCCATAACGGCGACGCTTTCGAGGCGCAGGCTTTTGCCTATCTCGCGGTACGGGTGCTGAATGGGCTGCCGATAAGCTTCCCGACCACCACCGGCTGCAAGGAACCGCCAACGGTGGATGTGGCGAGGGTGAATATTAGTGGTTTGTGACTGCAATGGAACTTCGGAATTCCAGAATTTCGGAATATCAGATATTCTGAATTTCCGAAGTTCCATCCCCTGCACCTCACCCCGACCCTCTCCTCATAGGAGAGGGAGTTACAATTCTCCCCTCCTATCAGGAGGGGATGGGGGAGGTGGATTCTGAACTTAAGATTCCCGCCTGCGCGGGAATGACAATTCTCTGAAATTCTGAGGTTCCATCAAGACAGCCGCGTCGGCTTTAAGAAAAATCTTGACATTTGAAGTGGTTAAGCATAAACTGGTTGATAACTGGTCAACTCAGGGAATGGTTATGGAAGGAATAATTTCAGCGCATGAGGCAAAAACAAGGTTTGGTGAATTGCTGGCGCGTATTGAGCGTGGCGAGGAGGTGGTGATCACCCGGCATGATATGCCGGTTGCCCGCATGATACCCGAAGGGCGGCAACGTCCCGGAGAGCTTGCAAGGCTGGTTGCCGGGCTGAAGGAACGCCGTGCGGGAAGGAAGCTGAACCCCGCGGGGATGCCCCGCATCAGCCTTAAGGAACTGGTTGAGGAAGGCCGGAAATAATGGGTTTTATCGCGGATTCCTCGGTGGTTTTGTCATGGCTTCTGGAAGATGAGGAATCACCGGCGGCGGATAAGCTGCTTGATTCGTTTGGAAATGGCGCAGTAGCGGAAGCCCCGGTCCTGCTGCGTTATGAGGTGGTAAACGGGCTTCTGGCAGCTTTTGCGAGAAGGAAGCGCATAAGCAGGGAAGCCTATGTCTCTGCCTTGCGGGATTTTGACATGGTTCCCATGCGTTATGATAATGATTCACCACGCCTGGCGGTTTCCCGCGTGGCCGGGATAGCGGAAAAGCACGGGCTCAGCATATATGACGCGGCTTATCTGGAGCTTGCGGAAAGAAAACGCCTGCCTCTGGCCACCCTGGACGCGCGGCTTGCCACTGCCGCTTCTTCCTGCAGTTTGTCCCTGGCTTTATAGCGTATAGCGTGCATGCCCCACAATGGTGGTTTGTGACTTGTGGCTGTAATGGAACTTCGGAATTCCATCCCCTGCACCTCACCCCGACCCTCTCCTCATAGGAGAGGGAGCAGCGTCCGCCCCTATCAGGAGGGAAATATCTCTTTCACCCCTCCTATCAGGAGGGGATGGGGGAG
>CAZJFC010000030.1:0-24426 GCA_964545245.1 uncultured Rickettsiales bacterium | reverse complement strand
ATCAGGAGGGAAATATCTTCTTCTCCCCTCCTATCAGGAGGGGATGGGGGAGGTGCCCTAAAACCTGACCCCTGACACCTAAAACCTAAAAAATTTCCGCCGCCCCCCTTGAAACGGGGAAAGCGCGAATTATCTTCATATACGAAATCCTGGGGAGCGGCCCATAAAGCCCTTGCGTTTGCTGGGGTTTATGGTGTAAAACCTCTCCACTTAAAAAAACAACACAACTAAAACTATAGGATAAAACCATGTCATCCATAAAACCACTTGGCGACCGCGTTGTTATCGAACGCATCGAAGAAAAAACCACCAGCGGCATCATCATCCCCGATACCGCGAAGGAAAAACCGTCACAGGGCAAAGTCCTTGCTATCGGCCCAGGCAACTGGAACGAAGACGGCGACGAGCGCATCCCTCTGGATGTTAAAGTCGGCGACCTCGTGCTGTTCACCAAATGGGGCGGAACCGAGATCAAGGTTGACGGCAAGGAACTCACCATCCTTAAGGAATCCGATATTCTCGGCATTCTTCAACCGGCTAAGAAAGATAAAAAAGCAGCATAACATTGTGGCTTGTGGATTGAGTATTGTGAAGCTTGGTTCACAAACCACAATCCACAAAACCCAAATCACACAACAAAATAAAATTTAGGAGAATAAAAAATGGCTACAGGCAAAAAAGTAATCCACGGTTCAGCAGCCCGCGCTGAGTTCCTGAAAGGCGTGAACATCCTCGCGGATGCGGTAAAAGTGACATTGGGGCCAAAAGGCCGCAACGTGGTGATCGATAAATCTTTCGGCGCGCCTCGCATCACGAAAGATGGCGTTTCCGTCGCAAAAGAGATCACCCTCAAAAACAAATTCCAGAACATGGGCGCGCAGATGGTCAAGGAAGTGGCCTCCAAATCCGGCGACAACGCAGGTGACGGCACAACCACCGCGACCGTGCTCGCGCAAAGCATCATCCTCGAAGGCGTGAAAGCAGTCGCCGCAGGCATGAACCCGATGGATTTGAAACGCGGTATCGACCAGGCGGTTGAAATTGCGATTAAAGAAATCGAAAAACGCTCAAAAGCAATCAAGGGCAAAGCAGAAATCGCGCAGGTTGCGACAATCTCCGCTAACGGCGACGTTGAAATCGGCGAAAAAATCGCCGAAGCAATGGAACGCGTAGGCAAGGAAGGCGTTATCACTGTGGAAGAAGCCAAAGGCCTCGAATTTGAAATCGAGGTTGTTGAAGGCATGCAGTTCGACCGCGGCTACCTCTCCCCTTACTTCATCACCAACCCGGAGAAAATGGTTGCTGAACTCGAAAACGCGTTCATCCTCCTTTATGATAAAAAACTCACCGCGCTCCAGCCACTCCTTCCGGTACTTGAATCTGTCGCGCAAAGTGGCCGCCCGCTCCTCATTATCGCAGAGGATATCGAAGGCGAAGCGCTGGCGACTTTAGTCGTCAACAAACTCCGTGGCGGACTTAAAGTTGCCGCGGTTAAGGCTCCCGGTTTCGGCGACAGGCGCAAAGCCATGCTCGAAGATATCGCCATCCTCACCGGCGGGCAGGTTATCTCCGAGGAAATCGGCCTCAAGCTTGAATCAGTCACCCCTGAACTTCTTGGCCGCGCTAAACGCATCACCATCGATAAAGACAATACCACCATCGTTGATGGCTCCGGCAAGAAAAAGGAAATCGATGGCCGCGTCGCGCAGCTCAAGGCGCAGATCGAGGAAACAACCTCCGATTACGACCGCGAAAAACTTCAGGAACGCCTCGCCAAGCTCGCAGGCGGCGTTGCCGTGCTGAAAGTCGGCGGCGCAACCGAAATCGAAGTGAAAGAACGCAAGGACCGTGTTGACGACGCCCTCGCCGCAACCCGCGCAGCGGTTGAGGAAGGCATCGTACCGGGCGGCGGGACCACCCTCCTTTTCGCGACCCGCGCAGTTGAAAAAGAAATCTTCAAAGCTGCTAACGAAGACCAGAAAGCCGGTTACAACATCGTTAAACGCGCCTTGCAGGCCCCAATCCGCCAGATCGTGGCTAACGCAGGCCTCGACGGAGCTGTTGTCGCAGGTAAACTGCTCGAAAGCAAAGAAGCGAATTACGGCTTCGACGCGCAGACGCTTGAGTATAAAAACCTCATCACCGCCGGTATCATCGACCCGACCAAAGTCGTGCGTACCGCGCTGCAATCGGCTTCATCCGTTGCCGGACTGCTCATCACCACTGAAGCGCTCATCGCTGATGAAGAAGATGAGAAAGACTCCGGTGCAGGTGGCGCTGGCGGCATGGGTGGCATGGACGCAATGGGCGGCATGGGCTTCTAAACTCAACCCGCTGACAAAAATAAGGAACCCCGCCAATGAGCGGGGTTTTTTATACCGCATTTGCAGAAATTTAATTTGTATTAATTTTGGAAATATACCAGCTCAAGCCAAAAAATTGTAAATCCGCAGCATAAAAACACTCTGTGTCATCTCCGCTTGGTGGTAAGGATGATAGAAAAAGAATAATGGTGACAGAAAAAATGAGGATATCATTGCCGCTGCTTTAAATTGGGATATTACTGAAATAACCGCTGGAAGAAATAGTTTGCAAATTTTAATTAATCCATATAAAACCACTCTGGGAAGTAAATTAACTTAAGGGGATTTTATGGGAATTTTTACTTACTTGAAAGAAACGGCGCTCGAATTATTTGCAGGATTAGGGGAAGCAATCGACAGGTATGACAACATCCGCTCACAGGAAGAACATAGCCTGCGGGCAGAAGAAATTGAAGACCTTGCTATCTGGCTGGTCGCCAGTTCAACTCCCGACCAAGATAATTTTACATTCAACTTCAGGATTTTTACCGCCCCGTCCATTGAAACCGTAATTGCTAAATATCCCCATAAACAAGGCGAGATAACCGCCGAAACCTATGCCGAGGCGCTCACCCTTGGCGCATTTAAAGCCCGCGAGCCTCATAATGAAGCAATCCTTACCGGCAGCATCAACCGCCAGCCTGTCGTTGCTGACGCATTCTCAACTCCGTCCCAGGTTCTTGAGCCACTATCCACCGAAAACGGGAAACCCAACCTTCCGGAACTGCTCACGGAACTCCACCTGACAAGGAGCCTGCGTGCCTCTGAATTTTGTGAAGCCCGGCAGCTAAGGGAAATTGCCACCACCACCACGCGAGATTTTAATGCGCAAGCAATCAGTTTCTCGGAAGTTTTATACTATACTCCGGCTGTAAGGACAGTAGAGCAGATTGCCGAGGATCTGGGAGTCCAGTACATAACCCCGCTAAGCCTCGCAGAAACCATTGCCTACAACCTTGCCCACCATACCCATACCAGAATTAAATCCGTAGCTGAAACCCATTCCGGCAGGAATGTAACCATCACACTGCAGGCTCCTGCAGGGGAACTCATCACCGACGGAACGAAGCTGTTAACCATGGTTTCAGATATTAAAACCGCAACAGGATTAGAGACTGAGATCAATTTTTCCGGCAGGAAAGACAGGCTCAAAATAACCCTGCCATCTGACAGGAAATTCCTTGATGAATATGGGAAGGCAGTGGGGAGTTATATGCACAACACCGAGTCCCGCGACGGTATAGGGGAACGCCATCATCGATCCTCACGCGCCCTCGCAAAATAATATTCAGGGCACGGCCTGAAAAAATCTGCATTGCCGGAGGGGGATAATTCGGCAAACTGGTGATTTATAATTATTTCTGGCATAAAATCCGCCAATGTCGAATAAAAAACCGCCAGCGCAGAACCCCCTCGTCAAGCTGTTCAAAGCGGTGGCGCTCATCTCCGCCGCGCCGATCACCGTCATCCTGATTTACGCCATCTGGGGCAAGCTCACCTATGAACACGGCACAATCGCAATCCTTGCCATACTTGCCGCCAGTACCTTCTTCATCCACCCGTACATAACCAACATCTCGGCGCTCACGGATTATGTTAAAAAACTCGCGCAGGACAAAAAACCCGACGAGCCTGACCTCAGCTTCCTCAACAACCTCGAAGAACTCTCCGGCGCGGTGGAGGAGCTGCATAAATCATGGGAGCAGCGCCGCAACCAGCTTGAAGCCGCCGTCGCCGAAAACAAAATCGTGATCGAGGTATTGCCCGATGTATTGTTCATCCTCGACAAGGACCAGCGCATCACCCGCACCAACGGCATGGCACGGCACATGTTCGGCCACCGCATCATCCACCGCAGGCTTGAGGAGGTCCTCCCCGTGACCGACCTCATCAACGCCGTGGAAAACGTAACGCAGGTGAAGGAAATCGAATTTCAGGTCATGGATGGCGAAATCAGGCGCGACTTCCTTGCCAAAGTCACCAAATTCCCCGCCAACTCGCCCTCCTCGACCGATGTCATCCTCACCCTGCACGACCTCACCCTGCTCAAGCAGGTGCGCCGCATGCAGGCCGATTTCGTGGCCAATGCCAGCCATGAGATGAAAACCCCGCTCGCCAGTATCATCGGCCTGACGGAAACCCTTCAGGCCGCCGCCAAGGAGGATATCGAAGCGCGCGAGGAGTTCCTGACGATAATTTATGAACAGGCGCACCGCATGCGCAGGCTGGTGGAAGATTTGCTCTCACTGTCAAAAATCGAATCGGATACGACGCCGCCCTCCGCCAAGGTCGATGTGCTCAAAATCATCAATGAGGCGAAAAAACATTCGGAGTGGCAGGCGCAGCAGAAGAATATCACCATCCGCATTGACGCGGTCAATGAGCTGCCGCCCATCCTTGGCGATGAAGACCAGCTTGGGCAGGTGTTCAATAACCTTATCTCGAACGCCATCAAATACGGCCACCCGAAACAGGAAATCGTGGTTGAAACAAGAATCTCGCGCAAGCTGCCGATCGAACTCAACGAAAAATATGACAAGGCCATCCAGATATCCGTCATCGACCAGAGCGACGGCATCGCCCCCGAACACCTGCCGCGCCTCACCGAAAGGTTTTACCGCGTCGATTCAGGCCGCAGCAAAAAACTCGGCGGAACCGGGCTGGGGCTTTCCATCGTGAAACATATCCTGAACCGCCACGGCGGCACGCTCGATATCAAAAGCACGCTGGGCGTCGGCAGCACTTTCAGCGTTTACCTGCCGGTGAAGGATATATAATTTTGCCCCCGTGCGGCGCTCGCTAAAGCTCGCTTAATAATTATCGTTCAGTCGCCACTAAGGCTAGCGCCCTCAATGGGCTTGCCTTCGGGCTGAAGCCCTCGGAATCGTTCTCGCACTGGTATTACACGCTCAGGGCTGGCTCGGCTCCTGCCTCAATTTATTTTTGCCCCCTTCACCGCTCCTGCGGTTCAGATGGGCTGCTCGCATACGCTCGCGCTCAGGGCTGGCTCGGCTCCTGCCTCGTTCTGTCATTCCCGCGCAGGCGGGAATCTTTTCTGATAACTGATAACGGATAACTAGCTTATGACTTACGACCTACGACTTAAAGGAATTCAAGGGCTTTTTTGTGAATTGCTTCGTCGCCTGCGGCAATAACCTTGCCTGTGGAACCAAGTTCCAATGGGTTGCCGTACCAGTCGGTGATCTTGCCGCCGGCGTTCTCCACCACCGGGACCAGTGCGCAGAAATCATAGGGTTTAAGCCCGGACTCGATAACCAGGTCTACCCCGCCGCTGGCAAGCTGGCCATATGAATAACAATCCCCGCCGTAAACCGTGCATTTAACGGCGGAGGTTATATCACGTATCTTTTTTTCGTCACCCGCCGCAAATAAAAACGGCGAAGTCGTGGCAAAATACGCTGCGTTGATATCGTGGCACTGGCGTGTCCTGACCGGGCTGCCGTTAAACGTCGTAACTCCGTTCGCGCCCAGCCAGCGCTCTTTGGTGATCGGCTGGTCAATCACGCCTATTACCGGCTTTTTGTCCTGCACAAGGGCGATCAGCGTACCGAAAAGCGGGCGGCCGGTAATGAAGGATTTTGTCCCGTCTATCGGGTCAATCACCCATACGAATTCGGCGTCTTCGGCACTTACACCGGTTTCCTCGCCATAAAACCCATGTTCCGGGAAGTTAAGCTCGACCAGCTTGCGGATGACCTTCTCGGCTTCCTTGTCGGCAAGCGTTACCGGGGATGCGTCCCCCTTGTCCTCAACCGCGACATTCTGGCGAAAATAAGGGATTATGGCCTTCCTTGCCTCATCGGCCAGATATTGCGCGAAATCAACCAGTTTTATATCTATCATAAAAGTGCTTCTAACCCCAAAATAACGATAAAACAATAGTTTCCGGGATTGGGATAGTTTAAGCGGCAAGTTTTCTGCAATAAGTGGCGGATATTAGTCGCTAGTCACTGGTCGCTAGCAACTTGTCAGTTATGAGAAAAAGATTCCCGCCGGAGTTTAATCCCATACTCCAGCATGGGGCGTTTAGAGAGCGAGGCAGGAGCCGAGCCAGCCCTGAGCGTGAGCGGATGCGAGCAGCCCATCGGAGGCGCAGCAGCGCCGCACGGGGGCAAAAAATAATCCTTACGCTATCGCTGGCGGCGGGGTGTCGGAAGATGAGGTATCGGGCAGCAGCATGGACTGGTCAATCAGTGTTACCTCGTCCATCGCGCCCGGCTTAATCATGAATGCTGACTTCAACCCGCACTTGGAAATTGCCTCCTTGGCGCTTTCAGCCTCCACGGTTTCAAATTCGGTCGCATTTTTGAACACCCTGTAAACCTTGCCGGAAGCCATGTTGCCTGATAATTTCCATTTTGGGATAGAAATATCTTCAAATTCTTTGTTTCTCATCCTATATTCCCCCATTCAGCCGCAACTACTTGCCGCGGTTGTTAGAAACAGAATAACAAAAATTAGTTAAATAATGCTGAAGCAACTGCTATTTCCTGAAACACAGGCCATTATCGACGCGCTCGGCGATGATAATGTGCGTTTTGTCGGCGGCTGCGTGCGCGACCTCATCGCCGGGTTGCCGGTAAAGGACATCGACCTTGCTACAAAATGGACGCCGGAACAGGTTATTTACCACCTGAAAAAGGCGGAAATTCAGGTTATCCCGACCGGGATCAAGCACGGGACCGTCACCGCTTATTTCAGCGAGGAAAAGAAATTCGAGATAACCACCCTCCGCCGCGACGTCGCCACCGATGGCCGCCATGCCGAGGTGAGCTTCGTGGATGAATGGGAACTTGATGCGCAGCGCCGTGATTTCACCATTAACGCACTTTACCTGAGCGCATCGGCCAAAGTGCTGGATTTCTTCGGGGGGATCGACCATCTCCGCAACGGCAAGGTTTTGTTCATTGGCGACCCTGACCAGCGCATCCGCGAGGATTACCTCAGGATACTGCGCTTTTTCAGGTTTTTTGCCAAATTCGGCAGGGGCAACCCGGATGAAACGGCAGCCCGCGCCTGCTCCCGCCATGCCGCGCAGGTGAATTACCTTTCCGGCGAACGCATTCAGGCGGAAATGTTTAAAATACTGGAGCTTAACAACTGCGCCCAAGTGCTCACCCACATGCAGAATTATGGTATCCTGCCGTTCATCTTTCCCGGCGAGGTTTCCTTCCAGAGCCTGCAAAACCTTATCGAAATCAACCCGGACGCACCGCTTTTAAGGCGTCTGGCAGTCATTGAGGGTTATAATTTGCAAATCCTGTCTGACCACTGGCGGCTTTCCGGTGAGCAAATCAGGGTTTTAAAGGCAATTTCCACCAATATCGACCTCAACGAGCCAAAACGTGTGATGCGCCACCTTGGCCGCGACGGCTTCCTTGATGTAACCTATATCGCCGCCGCGCGCGGCACGCTGCCCCACAAGCTGGACGAAATGCTCGCCTTCGCCAATAACTGGCGCATCCCCAAATTCCCCATCTATGGCGGGGACGTCATCGCCATGGGGGTCAAGGAAGGCCGCGCCATCGGCCAGATACTCACCCGCATTGAGGAATATTGGGAAGCCCATAACTATATCTTTACCCGCGACGAGCTGATGAAACGCCTCAGGGTAGAGGTTAATGAGTACCACTCACGCGAGAAAAGCTCGGTACAGTAGTTAGAGTCCAGAGTCCAGTACCTAGAATGCTAGGTACTAGACTCTAGGTACTATTTACCATTGTGAAACTTTTGTTAAAATATAAGATAAATATTGAAGCATTATTAACCATGTGTTAAGGTTTAGGAAATCAGGGGGATCGGAACATGGAAAAAGAAAACGTCATTCACTATAACTTCAAAGGCCAACAGGCCGAGAAACATAGTAGCCCCCCAACTGATGGCGTCAAAATTTCCATCACCAGGCATCATGGCAATGTCAAAGTTGTCACCAACCTTACCGATCTCTCTGAGACCGAGTTGCTCTGGGCTTTAATCAACGATGCTGCCTACAGCCTGCAGCGCGAAAACACCGTTAACGCCAAGAAAGAAGCCATCCGGGAATATATAACGAATTAATTCACTAATCCTTTGTTTGTTAGTCGCAGGAAAACCCCGGTCAGCCGGGGTTTTCTATTAACCGGTGCAATCCCATCCCGTTTTAATACCAATTTAACCTTATTAACCTAGACTGAAATGATGAAAGCGCCTGTACCCAGGGATTTATATGCGTAATTCTCAAAATGAAACCATAAGCTGCGTAATACGCAACACAGACCACAAAACGGGGTTCTCGTTAGTTGAGTTATCAGTTGTTATGGTAGTAATCGGCGTTCTGGTAGCCAGCACCTTAACCTTTGTCGACGGCTATACAAAAGGCCACCAGATAAAAGAAACCCAGGCAAAACTTGATGCGATCGAGCGGGCATTAGTTGTGCATCTCATAAAATTCGGATATCTGCCCTGCCCGTCTTCCAGAACCGCGCTACGCGGTACTGCCGGTTTCGGCATTTCCACAACCGCCTGCAACGCAGCCGCGCCCGCAGGAACTGTGGATGTGAACACCAGCAGGGTCAGGATCGGCATGGTTCCGGTGAAAAGCCTCGGCCTCCCGGAAAGCCACGCTTTCGACGGCTGGGGTAACAGAATCACCTATGCGACCATCAGGAACCTTGCAGTAAATAAGGCTACCTACGATGCCTATGAAACAACCGATACTAACGGCGTAATCATCATGCAGGATGGTAGTGGCCACCTGCTATATCATCCCTACGAGTTGAACATAACCGCCTATGCGCTGATAAGCCACGGCAGTGACGGCAACGGCGCATTTAACCGCAACGGTAGCCTCGCCAAAGCCTGTAACGCAGCCGCAAAAGACGGCGAAAATTGCAACTACACCAATTCGCTGTTCCTAGATATGCCCATTAACGACGGCGATATGGTAGCAAACTATTTCAACGATTATGTGCGCTGGAAACAGGTTAGCGCGATCAACTATGATGCTATCCATTAAACCGCCGAATTCACCATATACTCAAAGGCCAGCCGGCATTTTAATAGCTATTGACCATGATGCTTCATAACCTTAAAAGGGAAGCACCATGAAAAAGAACTTCAAGCGCGATTTCAAGACCATTGATGACATCGAGGTTTCCGGTAAACGTGTTCTTGTGCGCTCTGACCTTAACGTGCCTATCGTTTCCGGCAAAATCGCCGATTTCACCCGCATCACCCGCTCCGCCATCACCATCAATGAGCTTTCCGAACGCGGCGCAAAAGTCATTGTGATGTCCCATTTTGGCCGCCCGGAAGGCAGGTTCGACCCTTCAATGTCGCTCGGCCCAATCGCCGACGGGCTTTCCGCCGCCACCGGGAAAGAAGTTAAATTCGCGGTGGATTGCATCGGGAAAGAAGCCGAAAAAGCCGTTTCCGCGCTTCAGGAAGGTGAGATCCTCCTGCTTGAAAACCTGCGCTTCTATAATGAAGAAGAAGAAAACAACCCGGATTTCGCGAAGCAACTCGCCGCACATGGCGAAATTTTCGTGAATGACGCGTTCTCATGCTCGCACCGCGCCCATGCTTCGGTGGTGGGAATTGCGGAATATCTTCCTTCTGCCGCCGGCAGGCTGATGCAGGATGAGCTTGATAACCTTGAACTGATCTTAAGCGCGCCGGAAAAACCGGTTGCGGCAATCATCGGCGGCTCGAAAATCTCCACCAAGCTGGAACTGCTCGAAAAGCTGATGGAGAAAGTGGATTTAATGATAATCGGCGGCGGCATGGCAAACACTTTCCTGAAAGCTAAAGGTTACAAAACCGGCAAATCGCTCTGCGAGGAAAAGCTGGTGAAAACCGCAGCGAAAATCATGGCGCAGGCGAAAGAGAAAAACTGCGAGATATTCCTGCCCGTGGATGGCGTGGTGACTGATAAATTCGAGAAATACGCGCCTTCAAAAGTGGTGAATGTGGATAATATCGGTGACGGGATGATGCTTGATATCGGCCCGAAAACCGTTGCGCTTGCCGCGGAAAAACTGGAGAATATCAAAACCGTGGTGTGGAACGGCCCGATGGGCGCGTTTGAAATACCGCCGTTCGATGTCGGCACGGTTTCGCTTGCGCGGGTGGTTGCGGCGCTTGCCGCGGAAGGCAAAATCAAATCAATCTCCGGCGGCGGCGACACCGTTTCCGCCCTCGCCCATGCCGCGCTTTCGGAGAGCTTCACCTATATTTCAACCGCAGGCGGCGCGTTCCTTGAATGGCTCGAAGGGAAAGACCTGCCGGGCGTGAAAAGCTTAAAAGAACAACAGAGGAAGGCGGCATAATGAAAGGCAATATGGTTTTTGTGGTTCTCGTCCTTGCTATCATCACCGGCGCATCGGCAGGGTATTTGTGGAAACAATACCGCCTGAAGCAACTGCCGCAGGTCAGCGCCGGATATAAGCGCTATATCGAATCATGCCTCAAAGCGGGCGAGGTGGAATTCACCTGCCGCTGCCAGGCCGGGCTGCTTGCCAAGCGCCTTCCTGACCGTGACCTGATCCTGCTTACACAGGCAGGCGAAGCGGTTGAAGCGGGGGATATGGCGACTGTTAACGCACTCCAGACCAGCAACCCGCATATTTTCACCGCGATGGATGAACTCGCCGACGAAGCCGCAAAGTGCGTGCTTGAGTAGTACAATTCTCAATTAGTGATTTCTAGCTATAGTGAATTTTCTTGCACGGTAAAAAGCAAGACCCATAAATATAACCAAAACAATAGGGTTCTCTTTCAAAACTGGGAATGCATTCCTAGCGATAATCACGACTCCGGCTACAGCTAATCCAACAATTACCAGCCAAATAGCGTGATTAATAAGAGCTTTCGTATAGTTCATATGACAGATGATGCAGGCAAGCCAGCTTAAATTCAAGTTTTATTATGAATTGTCATTCCAGAAGCTATATTCTATGCGGGACTTGTTCCGCAGGAAAATAAGCTATGTGGAACCCAGCAGTGATGGCGGTCTCCGAACGATGGATTCCGGCCTTCGCCGGAATGACGACACATCAAGGGGTATATTGCGGGCTTGAATATTCGCCAATGATAACTATATCCATTTCATGGAACATAAAGACCAGAATACATGGTACGGCACGACCATTCTTTGCGTGAGCAAAAACGGCAAAACCGTAATCGCCGGTGATGGGCAGGTCAGCCTTGGCCACACCGTTGTTAAAGGAAACGCGCGTAAAGTCCGCCGGATCGGCCCGGGCGGGAATATCGTCGCCGGGTTTGCCGGAGCCACCGCAGATGCATTCACCCTATTTGAGCGCCTTGAGGCAAAGCTCGAAAAACACCCCGGCCAGCTTATGCGCGCCTGTGTGGAACTCGCGAAGGACTGGCGCACCGATAAATATCTCCGCCGCCTTGAAGCGATGATGATCGTCGCCGACAAGGATGTCTGCCTCACTCTCACCGGCAATGGCGATGTGCTTGAACCGGAAGACGGGATCATCGGCATCGGCAGTGGCGGGAATTATGCCCTCGCCGCCGCAAAAGCGCTTTATGACCAGAATCTGAGCGCGCGCGAAATAGCCGAGAAAGCCCTGAAGATCGCGGGTGATATCTGCGTTTACACCAACCACAACCTCACCGTTGAAGAACTCTAATTCCCGCATCCTGCCGGGTGGATTTAAAAAATGAGCAAAAAAGAACTTACCCCCAAAGAAATTGTCGCCGAGCTTGACCGCCATATCGTCGGGCAGGCCGCCGCCAAAAAATCCGTTGCGATCGCCCTTCGCAACCGCTGGAGAAGGCAGCAGGTTGAAGACTCGCTGCGCGATGAGATCGTGCCGAAAAACATTCTGATGATAGGCCCGACCGGCGTCGGCAAAACCGAAATCGCCCGCCGCCTCGCCAAGCTCACAAACGCCCCTTTCATGAAAGTGGAAGCAACCAAATTCACCGAAGTCGGCTATGTCGGCCGCGATGTCGAATCCATCATCCGCGACCTCACCGAAATCGCCGTGCAGATAACCAAGGAACAACTGCGCGACGAAAACAAGGAAAAGGCGGCAGCTTCGGCGAGGAACAGGATTATCAACGCGCTGGTTGGCGAATCATCATCGGAAGAAACCAAGGATAAATTCCGCGAGAAACTCAGCACCGGCGAACTCGACGACAAGGAAATCGAGATCGCGGTGAATGAAGCGCCGCCTGCGAATTCCGGGTTCCCTAATTTTGACATTCCGGGCATTCCCGGCGCGCAGATGGGTATATTGAACATTACCGACATCCTCGGCAAAATGGGCGGCAGCAAACCAAAGCCGAAAAAAATGATGGTGGCTGAGGCTAAAAAAATCGTCCTCAATGAAGAACTTGAAAAAGTCGCCGACCAGGAAATCGCAATCAGCCGCGCGATAACCCTGGTAGAAAACCACGGCATCGTGTTCATCGATGAAATCGACAAAATCGCCAGCCGCAATGACGGGCGCGGCGGTGAAGTGAGCCGTGAAGGCGTGCAGCGCGATTTGCTGCCGCTGATTGAAGGAACGATTGTTTCAACCAAATATGGTAATGTGAAAACCGACCATATTTTATTCATTGCCTCCGGCGCGTTCCACCTTGCCAAACCTTCGGATCTGTTGCCGGAACTGCAAGGGCGTTTACCTATCCGCGTTGAGCTTAACCCGCTCAGCGAGGAAGATATGGTACGCATCCTGAAAGAGCCGGAAGCCAGCCTGCTGAAACAATATGTTGCGCTTATCGGCACTGAAAAAGTTGAGATTGAATTTTCTGATGATGCGGTTCAGGAACTGGCGAAACTCGCCACGGACATTAATGCGAGCGTGGAAAATATCGGCGCGCGCAGGCTGCATACTATCCTTGAGAAATTACTAGAGGAAGTCAGCTTTGAGGCACCGGATAAAAAAGGCGAGAAACTCAAAATCGATAAGGATTATGTTTCCGAAAAACTGAAGGATGCAAGCAAACCTTCCGATATGAAGAAGTTTATATTATAGTTCACAAGATAAGTCCTTGTTTATCTTAAGTGAATTGGTAGCCTACCCAGGCATTTTTATAATTTACTTGCCGCGGCAAATGGTCTATTAAGCTGCGCATGAATATTTTAGTAATAGGCTCAGGTGGCCGCGAGCACGCACTTTGCGCCACTTTAAAGAAATCCCTCGAATGCAAGGAACTCTACTGCGCGCCGGGCAATGCCGGTATTGCCGAAGTCGCCGAATGCGTCCCCATCCGCGCCGCTGATTTTGACGGTATCGTTGAATTCTGCCGCGAAAAACACGTAAATTTCGTGGTTGTCGGCCCGGAAGCACCGCTGGTCGCCGGAATTTCCGATTTTCTTGAAACCCGCGGGATCAAGGTTTTCGGCCCTTCCAAAGCCGCCGCACAGCTTGAAGCTTCAAAAGCCTTTACCAAGGAAATCTGCGTAAAAGGGAACATCCCAACCGCAAAGGCAAAACGCTTCTCTGCCGAACAGGTAGAAGAAGCCAAACAATATGTCCGTGAGCAAGGCGCGCCGATCGTTATCAAGGCAGATGGGCTTGCCGCCGGGAAAGGTGTTGTGGTCGCCGCAACTATCGGCGAGGCAATCACCGCCGTGGAGGAAATGCTGGTTGACCTTAAATTCGGAGAGTCCGGACGCGAAATATTAATTGAGGAATGCCTTGTCGGGCGGGAAGCAAGCTTCTTCGTCATTTCCAACGGCATTGTGGTTTATGAATTCGGCACTGCCTGCGATTATAAGCGGGTGGGAGACAAAAACACCGGCCAGAATACAGGTGGCATGGGAACTTTCTCGCCAGCCGATATGATCGATGATGCAATGCGTAAACGCATTATGGACGAAATCATCCACCCAACGCTGAAAGTGCTGAAAGAAATGGATATTAATTATAAAGGCTTTCTGTTCGCCGGGCTGATGATAACCAAGGATGGCCCGAAACTGATTGAATATAACTGCCGCATGGGCGACCCGGAAACGCAAAGCATCCTGCCGCGTTTGGAAAATGACCTGGTTCAGGTTATGCTCGGCCTTGAAGAGCCGAAATTCTCTGACAAAGCCGCCCTCACCGTGGTTTATGCCGCGAACGGATACCCTGAGGAATACGCAAAGGGAACAGCTATCAAGAAACTGAAAGACGTTACTGAGGCGACTGTTTTCCATGCGGGAACCGCTAAAAAAGACGGCAAGCTGGTGAATACCGGCGGACGCGTGCTCGGCATCACGGCGATTGCCGGAACACTTGAGCAGGCGCGCGAGAAAGCCTATCAGGAAATTGCTAAAATCAACTGGCCGGAAGGCTTTTACAGAAAAGACATAGGAGTAATTTATGAATAGCAAACTTATCCTTCCCATTATCCTTGTTGCCGTGCTTCTCCTCGTGACCACACAACTCGGCACATTACCTGTCACCCCGAAATCCGAAGGCGGGGAACCGGCAGCGCAGGAAGTGCCGATCGGCGGCAGCTTCACCCTGACCGACCAGAACGGCAATAAAGTTTCCGACACTGATTTCCGCGGCAAAAAACTGCTGGTCTTCTTCGGCTTCACCAACTGCCCGGATGTCTGCCCAACCGCGCTTTCAGTGCTTTCCACCGCGCTGGAGGATATAGATAAGGACAAGGTTCAGGTGTTGTTCATCACAGTTGACCCTGAGCGCGATACGCCTGAGGTTATCAGGGAATATCTCAGGAACTTTGATTCCAGCATCATCGGTTTAACCGGCACTGAGGAAGAATTGAAAGCGGTGCAGAAACTCTACCATGCTTATGCCGCCAAAGTTGAAACCAAACAACCAGACCATGCAGGGCATGACGACCACGCTGCCCATGGAGCGCATGGCGGCGGACATTCATTCACGATGGCGCATAGCGATTTGGTTTACCTGATGGATGAAAATGGTGAATTCGTCACCCATTTCAGCCGTGAAGATAACGCCGATAAGATCGCGGCAAGGGTGAATAGATAACCCGCATAATCCATACCGTTATTCAACAAACTGGATTTTGACGGTGCATGATCCTGCCGAACCCGGATCGCTGGGAAAGTTACCGCTTCCCATGCCACTACCAGTGGACGTAGGGGGGAGTGGGTTGGGTAAAGTAAAATCCTTTTTACACATGGCGTGATCACCTTTTCTTGCCAGATAGCAACTGGCAGAAAATGTATAGTAAGGATTATAAGGATATACTGGATTATGGAAAGGAAACCACTCACCGTTATGATAAATTGCATTGGGATCAATAGCACATTTTTCGGCCGCGCTGGCACTCTCCCAGTTGGGAGGAAAATATGGCTGGGTAGATTGCCAGCCACCCATGCGATATTCGCAGGTAAAACTCTCCGTGTCGCTAGTGTTACCTGTAAAAAGGTAATCACCGGGCGCAACATGAACCGGTACGGGTAAATTAACGGAAGTATTGCTGGTTATGGTAACATCACCAAGGGTGGCGGATTTCCTTTTTACGCTGCAACCGCTTGTTGAGTTTGGAAAGGAGATCAAAACACGGCTTATGCCATTTGGGATGTTAACCCTTTTATATATATGCTCACCGCCGGGTCCGATAATATAGCTGCGTACCCCCTCAGGGTCGAACAATGGGGTGGCAAATTCTCCCCGCACCCAGTGACAGGTTAGCCTGCAACGGGCAAAATTCCATACCCTGCCACTCGCATCGTCAGCAGGATCCGATGCTTCCGTTCCAAGAAACTGATAATCATAGCCAAGCCATTGAAAGACATTATCTGAATTATTCGCAACGAACCCCCTGAAACTGCTCCAGTCATCGCCCGCAACCTCGGTTTCCCCGCCACCGCCTGACGAGCCACCGCCTAATGCCCCTATCTCATCCTTAATGGTCGGCGTAGTGCGCCATAACACAAGGTCATCGAAATACTGCGCGGTAACATCACCGTCATTCAGTGACATATCGCGGAAAGTTATGTCGTTGTCGCAGTTTTCCCCATCCTTCGCGGAGGTGTTGCAGGCTGCTGTCGCCTCCCCCCTTCTCCTATGCGTCCCCTTGCCATCCTTCCCGGAACTGAACACAACATAAGCCGCGCTCGCCGGAGGGGTGGTCACAGGGTTCCCGTTCTCATCTACAATATCAATTATCCCGGCAGGTAACACGCTATTCGTTGCCGCTTTGGTTACTGCATAAGTAAAACGGTTACTCCATGAGTCGAACATCATATGTTCAGGAAGGTTCAGTGTACGGACAGGAACAGTCCCTATCCTGATATAATCCGGGTCAGTGCCTATTTCAGTTACACCTGCAACCGGGGCAGCTTCACAATCGGTTTCCACACCGAAAGTGGCCGTTCCGGGCAATGCCGTCCTGCTGGCGGGGCAAGGCAAGTCCTTGTTTATTTTGGCGTGGACGTTGAGGGCTTTATGGATGAGTTCCAGTTTATCCCTTGTGGTTTCTATCTTTTTTACATTCACATGGGCGGAGGCCAGCGGGATGGTTGAGGCCAGGACTATGCCTATGATGACGAGGACGATTGAGAGTTCGATCAGGGAGAAACCCTGTTTCTGGTTACGTGGTTGCGTGGTTACGTGGTTGTTAAGTAAGGGTTGCACCTCACCCCACCCTCTCCTCATAGGAGAGGGCTTTTTGTTTTCCCCCCTATGAGGGGGGACGAAAGGGGGGTGCTTGATCCGATATTCCGAAGTTCTGAAATTCCGGAATCCCGAAACTAATAACTGAAACTGCAAACTGCCCATAAATACTCCCTAAATTACAAACTAAAGGCCACCAAATTCTCTGGCAGCCGGGAGTAGTAAAATCGCTAAAACACGATCGCGACAATTTTTAGCCGCGAGGCACTGGACATATATTGCCGCCTCCCGGCCTTAAAAAGGCAGGGAACGCGACATGAATTTCGGCTCATGCCAGCCGGTTTTAGCGGGATTACTAGCCCCGGTAGAGAATACCTCTACGCAGGATAGTTTAAGCAAAGAAAGTTAAAAGGGAATTAAAAATATAGTATGACAGGATTAAGAAGTAATCGTTGCCGAATATTCCGGCGTTTCCTGCATGTGGATGCGGCTAACCCGCGCACCCGTTCCCTTATATAATTCAGGGCAGACAACGTTCATCAGGTATTGCCCAAGGTTTTCCGCTGTCGGGTTAAAATCAAGATAGAATATCTTCTGCCCGGTAATGCGTGAAATCGCCTCACCCAGCTCCTTATCCGATTTATGCAAAATAATGTTATGGTCCCAGTTATCGGCAAACCATTTCTGGATTTTCTGCTTCGCCGAGTCAAACTCAATCACCATCCCGCCATCATCCAGCTTTTCAGACTCGAAGGTTAAATCCACACGGTAAAAATGCCCGTGCAGAGCCTGACATGGGATATCTACCGCCACCAAACGGTGCGCCCCGGTAAAAGATACTGATACTGTACAAGTGGTCTTCATTTTAGGCTCAGATAATATAGCTATAAATCAACAAGTTAATCATTTTACTGACATTTTTATTGACTTACATATTAATTTTAGTTAATAATTAACACTTAGTTAACCATTTAAGCAGGAAGCCAGATTATATATGATAAAAACCGTTCTTGCCAGTATCATCGCCGTTGCAGTCTCACAAGCTTCATTTGCGGCTGAAACCGGCCCTTATGTGCAGTTTGGCCTTGGCGTATCCTCCCTCAAGGAAGACGCGCTGGAGGATAATAACGGGGCGAAAATCGGTTATTCTACGGATTCTGGCATCAGCGGCAGCGCCGGGCTTGGCTATAAAATCTCCAACGGCTTCCGGATCGATGGTGAATACACTTACCGCGATAATGAAATCAAGGCTATGGGCATCAAAGGCAATATCGAATCCCACTCGCTGATGGCCAACGGCTATGTGGACATTCCCACAGGCGGCAAAATCACTCCTTATATCGGCGCAGGCGCGGGCGTTTCCAATGTCAGCGACGGCGATGTTGATGATACCGTCTTTGCCTATCAGGGAATGGCCGGGTTAAGCTATGCCGTAAGCGAACAAACCGCAATCCAGCTTGGATACAAATATTTTGCCACCAGCACCCCGAAATATGATGTCGGCTTCGGCAAGGTTAAAGCGCCATACAGAACGCATAATCTGGAATTGGGCGTACGCTATTCATTCTAGCGCAAACTCTCCTCGAAACTCTCTTCGGGGGATTTTACCACATTGATATAATACCCCTTCTCCTCAAGTAGTTTGAGGATTCCTTCATCACCCGGCAGGTGCAACGCGCCCACGGCAATAAATGCCCGCCCCTTTTTGAGGTAAGGCCCGGTGCGCTCGACCATTTTCTTGTTGCGGTCAATAATCAGCTTTTGCTCAAAACCCTTAAGAATCCCCGCGCGTTTGGTTTCTATTATTGATTTTCGGGCAATTTCATAAATATCCTCAATGCTGCCGCCCAGATAAGCATCAGTAAGCTTTTTTATATCACCCTGCTGCGAGTCATAATTGTTCACCGAATATTCAAAAAACTCCAGCGCCTCTTCCGCGCTCATATCAGTGAAAAACGAAATCAACTCCTTGCCGGACTCTATGCCGTGCACCTCAACCCCGCGGCTTGAGGCAAATTCCTGAAGCTGTTCATCCATCACCTTGCCGCTCCCGGTTTTTTGGGGGTATTGCAATATCATGGCCGCCGCCCACGGGCGCATGCGGAAATATACCATATCATTGAACTCCGGGTAATCCTTGGCGAGTATCCTTGAATATTTTTCATACAGGCTGCTGCCGACGCTATCCTTAAGGGTCTTGACTGAAGTTTCAGGATAATAGGAAGCCTTAAGCTGTTCGGTGATATCTTCGCCAAAAAATTTCGTCTCAAAACTTGCCGAATTGGAACGCGCCACAAGGTCAAAAGCATGGCTTATCTTATCAATCACCTCCGGGTTATCGGTGTGGATAGTACCCATTATATAGCTTTTCGGCACACCGCATTTTTCAATTGAAAAAATCAGCCCCTTCTCATAACGCAGGAAAATCGGGGTATATTTCTCCTGAAACATCTCCTCACCGAAATTACACGGGTCAAACGCATGTGCCGGCGTAGCGGCAACAACTATAAGCAGCGCCAGAAGCTTATATTTCAGCTTATGTTTTAGATTTTTCATTTCTTATCCTTCCTGATTTTTATATCGGCGAGGATATCATTCGCGCGTATCCACGCCGGTGAATTCTTCTGCAAATCCGCCTTGGCAATTCGTGCCAGACGGCGCGCCTGCTCGTTATCGCCCTTCAGGTTCGCTTCCTCCGCCAGTGAGAGGTTCATCATACCCTTATTCCCCTTCTTGCCGTAAAGCCCTGCCAGCATACGCCAGGTTGATTCACTTTTCGGCTCAAGCTGGACGGCCTGGGTCAAAAACCGCTGCGCCTCGTTAATTTGCTCCTTGCCCAGATAAAGCTTGCCGATCTCATATTTAATCAGGAATGAATCCGGTGAGTATTTATCCGCTTGCAGATAATATTGCAGCGCCTCGTCTACCTTTCCGGTTTCAGCGAGGAACTGGCCTTTCAACTCAATAAAATATGGGTCTGTGGGATATTGGCGGATAAGTTCATCCAGCTCGGCAAAGCTTTTCACAAGGTCGGATTTCCGGTAATACGCCACTGCCCGCGCATAGCGTGAAGGCACTGAATTATCGGTATATTTCAGCATGGTGTTTTCCGGTTTGCGCAGGAAACCATATAGTTTTGCCATCATCCTTTCATGCTGCGCCTTAAAGCCGTCATCGCCATATTGCGGCCCATCGATGGTCTCCGCGCGGATATGCGCAATGCGTTCCTGCGAAAGCGGGTGGCTTATCGCATAAGGGTCAAGCTTGCCGAATTCCAGTGTCTGCTGGCGGCGGAGTATCTGCATCACGCCCAGCATCCCTTCCGCGGATTGATGGGTTTTTTTCAAATAATCCATACCGCGCTGGTCGGCCTCCACCTCCTGCTCGCGCGAGAACTGGAGATATTGCCGCATGGAAACATGCTGCCCGCCCGCAATCACCGCCATCCCCGCATCCGGCAGCCCTGCCACCGTTACCGCGGCACCCAGGACTGTCGTCAGGATTGTTTGCAGGCTAAGCCCCTCGGCCTCCTGCTCGCGCTTGATGATATGCCCGCTGGCCATATGGCCGGTTTCATGCGCGATTACACCGATAAGCATATTGGCGTTCTCCGATATCAGGATAAGCCCGGTATGGATAAAGAGGTTCTGCCCCCCCGCCACAAAAGCATTAATCGAGTCATCATTGACAATATATATATTTATCGCGTCCGGGTTCAGCCCCGCCGCACGGAAAATAGGGTCTGCGTAGTTTTTCAGGGTTTTCTCAATCTCCGTATCACGGATAAGGCTGACCGCCGCATGGACAGGTACGGCAGAAACCAACAAAAACATCAGAATTATCGCTAAAAATCGCACTTTTCACTATTATATAGGCGCATCAGCTAATTTGCAATACGCGCCGGGTTATGTTATTATACGTATCTAGGATGGTTTTCCTGCGCTGTGCGTCAGGCTCATAAATTCCCAGGGTCGATAAGATTCGAGATAGGGAGCGGTCACTGGCACTTCCGTGGAATTGCTACACTGCGCCCACCTGTATTTAGCAGGACCTCGGCGAATCAGATTGCCAACGGCAGAGGCGGGGCCATCCTATCTTTCATTCACGGGGCGCAGAACATGAAAACCAGCATAAGAGAGCAGATGAAGCGCCACCGCGCCACCATACACAACCCCATGGCCGCGGAACTTCTTGCCACTAATTTCACAGATAACATGACCTTCCCGCCCGATGCAGTAATTGCCTCTTATTACCCGATAAACTCCGAAATCGACGTGCTGCCGCTCACCAGGCAGCTAATTGCAAAAAAGTTCACGGTCACATTGCCAGTTATCGCCGGTGACATACTCGAATTCAGGCAATGGGACGGTGAAAACCTCATTAAAGGAAAATTCGGCATCAATATCCCGCCGGATTCCTCCCCTGCTCTTCACCCTACGCATATCATTGTGCCAGTGCTTGCCTTTGACAAACAACGCCACCGTATCGGATATGGCGGCGGATATTATGACCGCACGCTGCACATGCTAGGCTCAATCAGGATCGGCGTGGCCTATGACGAACAGAAAATCCCGCTCATTCCCGCCGATGAACATGACATACGTCTGGATTTTATTGTTACGGAAAAAAATTTGTATTAGTGTCATGCGCCATGACGCATAAAGTTTCCTACCGCATTTATTACGAAGACACTGACGCAGGCCAGGTCGTCTATTACGCAAATTACCTAAAATTCGCAGAGCGCGCACGTACCGAATGGCTGCGCGACCTTGGGTTCAGCCAATCCGGACTGGAGGCGATCTTTGTCGTTCGCAAGGTTGAGGCGGAGTATCTTTCACCCGCAAGGCTTGATGATCTGATTACTGTTGAAACCAGTTTGCAAAATATTTCGAGGGCAAGTATAACACTTTCACAAAATGTTTTTCGCGGGGAGCAACCCCTCGCAAAAATGAATATTGTCCTGGTATGCGTCAGCCGTGGTGACATCCGCCCGGTGAGCATCCCGGATGAAATTAAAAACAAAATTACGGGTTAAAAGAAAAATGGAAAACGATATTACCGCAGCTCCTGTTGAAAATGTTTCCGCAAGCTCGCTGCACGGAACCGCAACGAACCTCGCGCATGACATGTCATTCTGGGATTTGTTCCGCAATGCCGATATTGTCGTCCAGCTTGTTATCCTCGGCCTTATCCTCACCAGCTTCTGGTGCTGGGCGATTGTTTTCCGTAAACTCTCACTATATAAAACCATCCTCTTCAAAACCCGCCGTTTTGAAACCAGCTTCTGGTCCGGTACCAGCCTCGACCAGCTTTATGAAAAAACCAAAGGCAAGGTAAACCACCCGGCGGCAAAAGTTTTCGTGGCGGCAATGGATGAAATCGGCAAAACCAAGACCACCACAACTACCGAAGCAAAAGCCGGTCTGCTCTCCCGCATTGAGAAAGTCATGCATATCTCCCGCAATAAATCACTCGATGAGCTTGAAAACCAACTGTCCGTGCTTGCCACTGCCGGTGCCATCACCCCTTTCGTTGGCCTCTTCGGCACGGTATGGGGCATCATGAACAGCTTCACCTCAATTGCTGCCGCCAAGAACATCTCACTTGCAATTGTCGCACCCGGCATCGCGGAAGCCCTTTTCGCAACCGCAATCGGTCTTGGCGTCGCTATCCCGGCGGTGATTTTCTATAATAAATTCACCAAGGACGTTAACGCCATCTCAAACAGGCTTGAGGATTTCTCCGACGAGTTCCTCACCCTCGTCTCCCGCCAGCTTGATGAAGGAAGGATGTAATTTATGGGCACTTCAGTCGGCAATAATGGTGGCGGAAGGCGCGGTCGCGGTCGCGGCAGCGTAATGGGCGAAATCAACGTCACCCCTCTGGTCGACGTTATGCTTGTACTTCTCATCATCTTCATGGTTACCGCGCCGATGATCACCTCCGGCATCAATGTCGACCTGCCCGAATCCAACGCCGCACCGGTGCGCACTGATGACAAACCACTGGAAGTAACCGTTGATAAAGAGGGTAAAATCTACCTTGCCCAGTCCGAAATCACCCGCGCCGAATTACCTGTCAAATTGCAGGCCATCAAAGCCCAGACCCCGGATAAAATCATATTCATCCGCGGCGACCAGAGTGTTAATTATGGCCTGATCTCCGAGGTTATGGGTGAGGTCAATGCCGCAGGGTTCACCAAAATCACCCTGTTAACCCACGGGAAATAGCCGGATTTTCACATAAATTTAATAAGTTTTAACAACTATCTGATATATAATTCAGGTAGTTATGGATGAAACACGCCGGTCATATGCCAAAAAACTGTTTGATGAGGGTAGACGCCCTTCCATCGCCACTGTTGTGCGCCTGCTTCAGGAAGAAATCGGGAACCTGCCAGAACCAAAAGGCCGTCAGGAAATTTGCCTGAATGCAAAACTAAAAAGAGCCGTAAAAGAAATCGGTAAAAATATGCCGGCACTTTATGATATTGAGAACGCCCAGTTTTCACCTGAATTTATAGCAAAGGACGTAAATGTGACCGGTGATGTGAATTCACTGATTGATACACTCACCATAATTTTGTCCGAAGTACGCGAGAAAGGCTCAAATGACAAATACGGATTACTGAAAATGAATTTTGAATGCGCGATTGATATGCTGAAAGACCTGCGCGATTGCTCAATTGCCGGTATTGAAGAAGCAAAGGCACAAAATTCGCGTAGCAGATAAAATATAATCCTTATTGCTTTAAACCTGCATTATTTTATAACATCATTTGCATGAATCAGCCGGTCGTCAAATCCATCCTTTTCCACTTGGGAATTGTGTTGTTGCTTATCCTGAGCAGCATAGACCTGTTTTCGCGCAAAAGCAAAAAAGTGGAGCTTACGCCAATCACCGTTGAGCTTCTGCCTATCGGCAACAAAACCAATGTCAAACCCGCCCCGCAGCAACAGCAGCCTGCGCCTCCCGTAAAGAAACCACAACCCGCGCCGGTAAAAACTCCGCCGAAGCCAAAGCCTCCGGTAAGCAAACCGGAAGTAACGCCACAACCAAAACCTACACCTAAACCAGAGGTAAAACCGGAACAGAAACCTGAGCCAAAACCGCAAAAACAACCGGATAAAAAACCTGAGAAAAAGCCGGAGCCTAAAAAAAGCCAGGACGCCGAACTTGATTCATTATTGAAATCACTTGATGAATCCGAGCCGACACCGGCATCTTCGAGCAACCAGGAGCATAGCGACCCTAACAGCCGCAGCGACTCCGACTATAACCCGAATGAAGCACTCACCGTTTCCGAGCTGGATTACATCCGCACCATTATCATGAAACAGATAATCCCATGCTGGAATGTTCCCGCCGGGGCAGTTGACGCAGCGAACCTTGTGATCCAGATAGATGTGGATATAGAGCGTGACGGAACCATGAAATTCGTCGGCTATGCCGAAAATTATGGCGGCGGCAACCTGCTGGTAGCCCCCGCC
>CAZJFC010000029.1:0-24635 GCA_964545245.1 uncultured Rickettsiales bacterium | reverse complement strand
GGGCGGCTGGGTGAAGTGACGCTAAACGCGCAGATGTTCCATGCCGAAGTGCGCGGCCTCACGCAGCATTTAAGCCAGACCATCGGCGAGGTCTATTCGCCTTCTTGCCGCGCCGTGCTGGGCGATAGCCGCTGCAAGGTGGCGCTGGCCAGCTTCACCGTCACCACCACGATCACCGAAGTAGTGAATAACCAGACCTTCAAGGCCTCCGCACTCACACAGGCGGCTGGCTGGTTCACCGGCGGCGAAGTGGAATGGACATCCGGAAATAATGACGGGCGGCGCATGGAGGTGAAGGAATTCGCTTCCGCGCAGGTGGTGCTGGCGCTGCCGATGGGAAAATCCATTCAGGTGGGTGACGAATTCAAGATCATCGCCGGGTGCGACAAGACCCACGAAACCTGTCAGGGCAAATTCAGCAACATCCTTAATTTCCGTGGCGAGCCGTATGTTCCCGGCGTGGACGCATTGCTCACTACGGCGGGAACCATGAGCAAGGGAAACCGCAATGAGTAAAGTCACGAAACAACAGATCGTAGCGCAAGCCCGCACATGGCTCGGCACGAAGTATCATCATCAAGGGCGCTTGAAGAAATCCAAGGCTGGCGCTGGCGGTGTGGATTGTATCGGCCTGATTATCGGCGTGATTGACGAGCTGGGCTTGCAGGATGGCGAAGGCAATCCGCTCTCACGGCATGACGAGTTCAATTACTCCATGTACCCTGAGCGCGGGCGGCTGGTGGGCGCTATCCAGCGGCATTTACGCGAAGTGCCGGAAGAAAAAATGACGCAAGGCGATGTGCTGCTATTCCGCACTTTCCGCGATCCGCAGCATGTGGGTTTGCTGACGGAATACCCAACCGGCGGCACGGGACTGATCCATTGCAATTCCAGTGCTGGGCGCGTGGTGGAACAACCGCTTTCTGATGCGTGGCTGCGAATGCTCACCCACGTTTACCGATTCAAAACGAAACAACTTAACTCCCTGAAGTAATCCTATGGCTGATATTGTCCTTCCTGTTGTTGGCGGCGTGGCCGGTTTCGTGCTGGGTGGTCCCTCCGGGGCAATCCTTGGCGCGAATCTCGGTGGCATGGCTGCGGGTGCGTTCTTCCCGAAAAGCCAGCGCGTGCAGTTGCCGACTCAGGAGGGACCGCGCCTTGCTGACCTCCGGGCGCAGATTTCGACCTATGGAAACATCATTCCAAGGGTGTATGGCACGATGCGGCTGGCTGGGAACGTCATCTGGGCAACCGACATTAAGGAAGTACGCAGCGAGAAAACCACCACACAAACCTCTAGCGGCGGCGGTAAAGGCGGTGGTGGCGGCAAAACCACGACCAGCCAGACCACGATTTCCTATGAGTATTATGTCACGCTGGCGATTGCCATTTGCGAGGGTGAGATTGACGAGGTAATCCGCGTTTGGGCGGATAGCAAAGTGCTGACGGAAACGGAACTCTCCGCCGCGCAGGGCAAGTATAACGTCCATTTCGGTGATGAAGAGCAAGGTGTCGATGACATCATGGCCAAATACCTGCCCGCCGGGACGATTCCGGCGCATCGGGGCATGGCCTATGTGGTGGTGGAAGATTTTCCGCTGGCCGCTTACGGCAACCGCATTCCCAATTTTACGTTCGAGGTGCGCCATACGGTCAAATTCCAGCCCAGCGTGGAAGATAAGGTCAAAGACATCGTGATAATCCCCGGCGCGGGGGAATTTGTCTATGGCACGCAGGTCACCACCAAGCAGGACGGTTACTATGCATATTTCGGCGGAGCCTTCACACCTTCCAGCGACAAGAAAAGCATCAACATGCACAATTACGAAGGCAAAGCCGATGTGCAGGTGGCGATTGACCAGCTGCTGAAGGTGTTGCCGAATTTGGAATGGGTGGCGGTGGTGGTGACGTGGTTCGCTACGTCCACCGATGCGGGAGATTGTGAAATCATCCCCAAGGTGGAATTCCAAGGCACCACGCAGGTGCTGCCGCAGGATTGGAGCGTGGCCGGTTACACCCGCGCTACCGCGCAAACCGTACTGTTCTTTGATGATGACAAGCCCACCTATGGCGGCACGCCCTCCGATCACACGGTGGTGCAACTCTGCGCGGAACTGAAAAGCCGTGGCCTGAATGTCATGCTCTATCCCATGCCGTTCGTGGATACGATTACGCCGGTGCCGAAGCCGTGGCGCGGGCGCATTGAGCCTGCCAATGCCACCGATGCGGCCAGCTGGTTCACTAAAACCAACGGCTATAACGCTTTCATCATGCACTATGCCAATCTGCTGAGTGGTGATGTGGATGCGTTTGTTATCGGCTCGGAGCTGATCGGTATGACCGGTTTCACCGATTCGCCCGGAAGCTATCCGGCGGTGGCGCAGCTGGTGAGTTTAGCAGGCAGCGTCAAAGCCGCCATGCCCGGAACACTGATTACCTATGCCGCTGACTGGAGCGAGTATCACAGCACGGGCGGCTGGTTTAACCTCGATCCGCTTTGGGCTTCCTCTGGCATCGACTTTGTGGGGATTGATAGCTATTTCCCGCTGACGCCGGACTTACCGCAAATCCAGATCACGCCGGAGCTTATCACCGAATATTGGGAGAGCGGCGAAGGCTGGGATTATTACTATGCGGATTCCGTGGCTCGCACTGGCCAAACCAGCTATGGCGGTGATCCAACCTACGCATGGAAGAACCTCGAATATTGGTGGAAGAACACGCATGTAAACCCGAATGCGGTGGCTACCGCATGGACTGCCAAAATGAAGCCGGTCTGGTTCACGGAGTTCGGCTTTCCTTCGGTGGATGGCTGCACCAACCAGCCCAACGTGTTTTATGACCCGACTTCCAGCGAGAGCTTCTTTCCTCGCGGCTCCAAAGGCCGGGTGGATTTTCAGGCGCAGCGCGTGGCGCTTGATAGCACGCTGGATTATCTGGAAGCGCGGGAAACCGCCTCCGGCAATGCTGGCCTCGTGGCTCGGCGCTTTATCTGGACGTGGGATGCCCGCCCATTTTCCTTCTGGCCTGATCTGGAAGGCGTGTGGCAGGATTCCATCCTCTGGGCAACCGGCCATTGGGTGAACGGCAAGCTGGGCGCTTCCACGCTGGGCGCGGTGGTGGCGGAGTTGCTGCAAGCCGCTGGCCTCACACCTTCGGATTATGACGTCACCCGGCTAACTGCCTCGCTGGAAGGGTTCATCCTGCAACAGCCGATTACGGTGCGGAATGCGCTGGAGCAGCTGGCGTCCGGGTTCTTCTTCGATGTGGTGGAAAGCGACGGCATCTTAAAATGCGTGCCGCGTGGCAATGCGTCGGTAAAATCTATCCCAGAAGCTGACCTCATCCCCAGCGCCAAAAGCGGCGTGCAGGATGTGCTGGAGATCCATTACGCGCAGGAGCTTGAATTGCCCCAGCGCGTGAATGTCACCTATATCGACCGGCCTTTCAATTACGACCCGGTGACGCAGACTTCCCAGCGGCAGGTGGTGCGTGCAGTGGATCAGGTAACGATGAACCTGCCCATCGTCATGGGTGCAACGCAGGCCAAGCAGGTAGCCGACATTACGCTCTACGGCACATGGAAGGAGCGCCTGAGTTTTTCGCTAACCGTGCCGCCCAAATATGTGCGGCTGGAACCGACCGACGTCATCACCGTGACCGTTTCCGGGGTGGCGCATGAGATGCGCGTCATCAAAACCGATATGGAAGCCAACGGCCTGATGAAAATCAACGCCGTGGCGGAGGATGTGAGTTCCTACGATTTCTACACCCCACCGGGTGAGACATCGCGCAACATCATGCCGCCGGTACTGGTGCCGGAAACGCTGGTGCAGTTTGTGGATGCGCCGCCGCTGCCGGTGGATACGGTGCAAAATCA
Source organism: uncultured Rickettsiales bacterium (assembly GCA_964545245.1). Lineage (GTDB taxonomy): Bacteria > Pseudomonadota > Alphaproteobacteria > Rickettsiales > 21-14-0-20-44-7 > CAZJFC01. The sequence continues at coordinate 20,755 of CAZJFC010000029.1, read as the reverse complement.
GGGATTACTGCGCCTTGGCGTGGCTCCCGATGGCGCGGATTGGAACGGTGCGGCAATCTATCGTTCCGACGATGGCGGAGAAGATGGCGGCAATACCTTCAACCTGCTGGCCGGGCTGGAGGGCGCGGCCACGTTCGGCGTTATCATCACCGACCTTGCCGCCGGTATCACGGAAACGTGGGATCAGGTAAATCTGGTGGAGGTTGTACTGAGCAGCGGAAGCCTCGCCAGCGTCAGTGAACTGGCCGTGCTGAATGGTGCAAACGCCGCGCTTATCGGTGACGAGCTGGTGCAATTCCAGAATGCGGAACTGATCGGCGAGCGTACCTATCGCCTTTCCCGGCTTTTGCGGGGGCGGCAGGGTACGGAATGGGCGGTGGGTAGTCATACCGCCGGGGACAGGTTCATCCTGCTTTCTCCGGCCTTATATACGACCGCAATCGCTAACAACCTGATCGGGCGTGAACTGTTTTACAAAGCGGTGAGCGTCGGCAACTCGCTGGGTAATACCGACGAGGTGGCTTTCACCTATAGCGGGCGAAGCCTGAAACCCTTCGCGCCGGTGCATGTGACAGGCCTGCGCGATGGCTCCGGCAATCTCACCATCAGCTGGGTGCGTCGCTCTCGCGTGGATGCAGAATGGCGTGATGGGGTGGATATTCCGCTGGGCGAGGAAAGCGAACGCTACGAGGTGGAGATTATGGATGGCAGCACAGTAGTGCGAACGATTGCCACCACCAGCCCAACCGCCAGCTATAGCGCCGCCGAGCAAACTGCCGATTTCGGCAGCCCGCAAAGCAGCGTGAGTGTGAAAGTCTATCAGCTTTCCGCCGTGGTTGGCCGGGGATACGCCGCCAGCGCCAGCATCTAATCAACAAAACCGGAGGATTCCATGTCTCAGACAGCACGTCTGGGCTTGCCTTATATTGTCTCAGGCCAAGCCCAAAAAGAAGTCACGCATAATGAGGGGCTGAATAAGCTCGATGCGTTCGTCACGCCGGTGGTGGCGGATATTACAGATAGCCCGCCCGGAAGCCCTGCGGCGGGTGATATGTATATCGTTGGTAGCAGTCCGTCCGGGGATTTCTCCGGCCATGCCAATCAGCTAGCGCAGTATCAGACTGGCGGCTGGGTGTTCTATGCGCCGTTCAAATGGATGGATGCGGTGGTGGAGTCGCTGGATTCCCGCATGGCCTATGACGGCTCTGCTTGGGTTCCCTTCGGCCTGATTATGTGTGATGGCGGCGAATATATGCGCGTGCTGCGCTGGCAGGATGATGTTGACCTCAGTCTTGGCGATGAAACCGCCATGCTGATACCCAACCGTTCAACCGTGCTGGCCGTGAATACGCGGGTGATGGAAGCAGTCACCGGCACGGTCACCAGCTTCGGCGTGGGCGTGTCCGGCGATACGTCGCGCTATGGCAATGGTATCGGCACGGGCGCGGATTCCACCAATATCGGCCTGACTTACCACCCGGTGAGTTACTACAGCGACACGCCGCTGCTGCTTACACCGGACGCCGGTTCCTTCACCGGCGGGCTGGTGCGGATCAATGTGCAATATCTGGCCTTCCGTGGTCCGTGGCACTGGTAAAAAATAGGACATCATCATGGAAGAAGAATTAACAAAAGCCATTCGCGCCGCCGTGCGCGAGGGGATCGAAGACACGTTGACCAAATATGGCGTGGACACCACCGATCCCACCGCAATGCAGGCCGACATGCTCTACCTGCGAAAATCCCGCACCGGCTCCGATGAAATCATCAAATGGACGAAACGCTCCTGCATCGCGGCGGCGATTTCTGGCCTGCTGCTGGCGCTGTGGCAAGGCATCAAACAACTTATCACCCAACCTTAAAGGAGGCTTCCCATGACCGTTTTACTCCCTCGCGGCATCCGCAATCACAATCCCGGCAACATCCGCAAATCATCCGACCCTTGGCAGGGGCTGGCCAAAGACCAGACCGATAGCCAGTTTTTCGTTTTCCAGTCTGCCATTTACGGCATCCGGGCGCTGGCTCGCACGCTGGTTACCTATCAGGACAAGCACGGCCTAAACACCATTGAAGGCATCATCCGCCGCTGGGCTCCGGATGTTGAGAACAATACCAATGCTGATATCCGCGCCGTGGCGCAGCGCACCGGCTTTGAGGCCAACCGCCCGCTGGATATGCACCGCTTCGATCACCTAAAGCCGCTGGCCGAAGCCGTCATCCAGCATGAGAACGGCCAGCAACCTTACAGCGATACCGAAATCACCAAGGCGCTGGTGCTGGCCGGTGTAGAACCTGCCGCGCCAAACCTGCAAAAGACACGCACCGTCAAAGCAGGCAAAGCCGCCACTGCTGGCACGGTGGGCGTGATGGCGATTGAGGCCGTGCAGGATACGATTGAACCCGCCACCGCTGCGTTGCTTACCATCGCGCCGTATCTGGAAAGCGCGAAGTGGCTATTGCTCGCCGTGACGTTGATGGGCATCGCCGCAATGCTCTGGGCGCGGATCGACGACCGCCGCAAAGGGCTGCGCTGATGTGGGCGCTCTTGACCAGCTGGCTATCCGGCAACGCGCTGCGCCTCGCCGCATGGGGCGCAGCCGCGCTGGCCGTTCTCACGGTGCTTCTCGGTGCGCGTCAGGCCGGACGCAACGCCGAACGCGCCGATAACCTCAAAAAATCATTGGAGATACGCAATGCCCAACTTCGTGCGACAATGGATGCTCCCCGCAGTCGTCCTGAGCTTGCTCAGCGCCTGCGCGACGGCAAGTTCTGACCACGCCACTACCTGCCTGCCGGTGAAGGAATACAGCCGCGATTTCCAGAACCAACTGGCCGATGAAGTGGAAGCCGCCGCGCCAGACGCGGCATTCCCGCTGGCGCTACAGGATTACGCGCTGCTCAGAGCGCAAGCCCGTGCGGGATGCAGGAAAACTAATTAGTCTTCTGAATTTTCGCAATTATCGGAGCAAAATCCAGCTCATACCAATTCTTCTGCCACTCAGTCAGCACATCGACATCAATTGATTTCGGCTTATTTTCAATGCTGTCTATGCAGACAAGAGTTGGTAATGTAATTGCATCACCGATGATGATCGCCTCCTGCTTTTCAAGGGAAGGAAGATTCTCAGTGATGTTGCTTACTGTATCTGGCAGCAATCGCTTCACATAATTTTGATCGGCAGGATTTGTTAAGCGCATGGCAATAAAGTTATTGCACTGAGAGAAAATCGTTTCTGAGATTTCAGAAGGACGTTGGCTTACTATCATCAGCGAAATTCCGTACTTGCGCCCTTCTTTTGCAATGCGCTCTATAGCAGCGCGTACAGATCGGAATTTTGTCAGGCTACTGTTGGGAACGTATTTATGCGCTTCTTCGTATACTACAAGAATTGGTACTTCAGTATCGGATGGTTGGTTTTTCTTAAAGAAAAAGCTAAACTCAAATAATATCCTGCTAATAAGCGATACGACGATGCTCGTTTCTTCAAATGGTATACCTGCCAAATCAATGATAGTAATATTTGATTTTTCTTCACCAGTTTCCTTGCTGTAGCCAGTAAGTTTTCTAAGAATTTGTGCAATATCGGCAGTCTTGTACTCACTGCCGTCAGCCTTCTTGGGCTTAAGCAAGAAAGCAAGCCGCTCATCTGCCAGTTTGGTTTCCAATCGTCTAATAAATCTATCAAATTCACCATTGAACGGTCCGCTACTAGCTTTTGTGGCATTAGCCGTAGATGAAACAACAAATTTAAGCACTTCATCAAAATAACTTTCCTCGCGGTTCTGAATCAGCACAGAATTTGCAGTATTGTCTCCGTTACTATCAGCAAGTTTCGGCTGGCCTTCACCCGGTTGCTTACCAATTACTTCATTATTCATATTGGTGATGTAATTAAATACTTCTCTTAGATTGAAATAGACAGGTGTGTCATATGTAATACGCCCAGTGTTATGCTTCTTCTTATTCTCAACAACAGCGTGACGGAATTGCGAAACTTGGTTGTGTGAATTGTTTTCATTACTTTCGATAAACATTTCTTCCAGCTCTTCGGAATTCATAAGCCAGTATGGAAGTACAAGCTGATCCACACCAAGAATGTTTGCATCTGGAAAGGCCTGAGCATATTCTCCATGAATATCGAACACTACAATGTGCGAGTTGTTCAATACTCCAGCACCATTTCCACTCAATCCAGACTTTATGCCCTCTTGCAAAATTTTTGCTACTGTACATGATTTACCTGAGCCAGTAGAGCCAACAACAGCTATGTGCTTTGAGAAAAAACGATCGCCATCCACTGGCACACGGATATTTTTATCTATCGCCATTGTGCCAAGCACAAGTTCCGCTACATTTTCTTCCCTCTTGTAGAAAAGCTCCAATACATCCTTGCCAGCTATTTCAACTTTGGTTGGCGGAATTGCAATTTGTTGCCCACCACGTTTGAATTTATTATCCGCATCGAGAAATCCAACAGGTTGTGCATCTACAATAAACGACCTTGCTTCGCCGGGTGATTGTGCGTCATTACGATCGGTAGGGTCTTTGATTTTATAGCTTTGTATAATTGCTATTACAGACACCTCGTTATTATCTGTGATTTTGAGATAGCTACCAATTTTGAATTGCTTAGATTCATCTGCTGCAAACTCATCAATGTTTGTAACTTCAAGCTGGATCAAGCTGGGTGTTACGCATATTACGCGATAAGGCTTTTCTGTCATTTTCTATCTTCCCCGTTTAATTATTTCGTTCAAATCAGCTAGATTATCCAGCGCTGCTATGCGATATACCCCTATACTTTGGTTATCTAAAAAAAATTGGTTGTCGTGTAGACTGCGCGTAGTGTTAATAAATGTATGCGGATATTTGTCAGTATCCACAACATAGGATAACTTTTCCTTGAATGTAGCTGCTGATATAAGCCGTAAGTAATGGCTTGTTTTTAAGATTTTATTGCCTGTCTGCCTTTTATTCTTGAGCGGCATATCATTAAAATACCTGCCGCAGAAAAACACGGCCTCGTATCCATCGTTAAAATATATGCTATTCTTAACAAGGTAGGTTTTTACTTCTTGGAGGTGCGAAGGTTCTGCATCAATGATAACTGTCCATAACTCGGAATTATAGAGCTTATCTACAATACCATATTGAGTTACTAAGTTATGAAGTAAGGTATTTAGGCTTATTTCGGCAGTCGGAGCGTTTACCAGTTCACGGGATATAAAAAGGAATCTTCGCTTAATATCAGCAAGCGCATTATTACTCTTCAGCCGTGCTTTTATAGTTTTGATGTAGGCTTGCTTACCTTTCAATTCATAGTGCCATAGGTCGAAGAGAAAGCACTTTTTATTTATATAGGATAGGAAAGCTGCTTTCGTTGTTCTCCTTTGGTTTATATCTATCCGCGCTGAAATCTCGGTAATATGTGCCACCGCATTATTATGATAATAATGCTCTACCTCATCTGCTCTACAGTTCAATGCTGTTTGCAGTGCAGTATGGGTTTGATTGGATAGTTCATCAAACGATGCTCCGGCTATGAAGCGAAACTTTGCCCTGAAAGATGCAATCTGCTCATCTGATACAGTTGCATTCTCATCGCGATTATTCAGTGCTTTTCTTAAAAATTCATCTGTGATCCAACTGTCGTCTGCTGGCGAGTTTTCACCAAAATATGCGTAAAGCGTATAGCTTGATACTGCTTGTGTGCTTCCAATCAAATGTTTCAGCATTAATCCTATCGGCTTATATACGGCAGATGGCGTAAACCGTGTTGCCTCATGGTATTTGCATTGAATAAGGTGTTGGGTGTCCAGCTCGTTTAGGTCTATGTCCTCAATACCTTCAACCGTAATTTCGGTATTGCCAGCAGATGACAGAATTTGCTCTATCGTTTTATAGAACTGATAGAGGTATCCTTTTATTGCATAATTTGCTGAGCGGCTAACCAATTATTCCTCCTCAAATTCCGCAGAACTGAATTTCAGCACGTTGCAGTTCTCTTTAATCGTGCGCTGGAGGCTCTGATCAAAACCATCTTTGCTATTGGCCTGAATCTCAATGTTGATTTTCACATTAACACCAAACTTTGACGTAAAGTGCTGAACCACTTCATCCATGATAGTTGCGAAATCCATTTTGGCTTTGACGGGGTCTAGGGAAATAGTTCCGTAGAATTGCGTCTTTCCACCTTGCTGGACATTCACAGCAGTATGAGCGGGCATTGCTGCTGTAGAGGCTGTGTTTTCGGCTTTACCTGCCATTCCTTGTTGTGGTGCAGGTGATGTAGTATTTTCAACATGCTGCGCTGGAGCAGGTTTAGTGCGCTCCTTATAGGCAACGGCTTCTTCACGCTCAATAAGCAAAGAAGCATCGTCTATCATGCATGAAGTGCCTCTACCAAAAACAAAACCGAGATAGCGATCACCATCTTTCCCAGCAGCAAATCCAAAGAAATCTTCGGACTCTACCCCATTAGAAATTGCATCACGGAAAACCGCATCGTTAAGCATTCGCGGCAAATAGAGATAATGGCAGGTGTCTTGCCATGCCTTCAAAGCACTTATTTCTTTGACTCCGTCCTTTAGATACCACTGCGAGAGCATATTTCTTAGATGGATGGGTGACCACTCATAGATAAGCCATTCTTCTTCGCGTAGCTTGGTTTCAATCTCTTGGATAAGGTTCTGGGCAGTAGGCGAAACAGATACGACTTCCCACTTCAAAGTGGGCTTCCCCTTCACAAACTCTTCAACAGGCGCAATCAGCCACTTGTAAGTTTCCCGAACCAGCTGACTTAGAGATTTCTCTGCACCATCTGCATTCCTTTTCGCCTGATTGAGGTGGGCAAGGTCTTGGTTGAGATTGCCATTTTCAATATCTCGAACGATGGATTCCCACGCCAACAAAATGCGTGTTTGTTCCTTCAGGCGGCCAATAACGTCATAATCTGGCGCAAGAAAAATCAACCGATTCTGCTTCTGGCGTGGCTGATCCCCGCGCTTACGCAGAATTTCCTCTGCCGCGATACATGCTTGGCTTCCTTCTCCGCGAGAATATCCAGCCTCCGTGCCTAGCACGACAAGTCGCACCCCATATTCATCCGGCACATCAACAGATGGCGTAAAAATATGAATGCCTGCAAAACGATGATTCTTTGCAAATACCTGCGAAACACGCTTCTTGATTTCTGGAATCAGCTCGTCGCGCTCGTTAATGATTTGTTTCCGGCTTTCCATTTCCCGGCGCAGGTTGGGCTTGGTATCAAACCAGAAGCGATCCTGCTCAGAGTAAAGATAATGCAGCCTATCGCGCAGGCGTTTCAGCACATCTTCAAACACTCCAACAGTTTGCCCCGGCTGCACAGCACCCAGCAAGATGCTTTCGGCCTTTAGACCGCGAATTGTCTGCCCGGAAACCGTAGGGGCGCTGCCAAGAAATATAGCGCGGGCTGCCCGACGCGCCGCTTGTACGCTACCGAAGCGCGTATCATGCCCATCCAATTTAGCGGGTTCCGACTGCTTTCCATCCACTTCACGCTCAATCACCGGCTGCCAGCCTTGAGGTAGGTAGTGAATGCTTTTGTTTAGGACATTCGCATCTTCAAGTGGCAGCGAACCCGGCATAATCAGCGCATCGCGATTATCGGAATTCCACAGGCGATGGATGACAATCGCCATATATTGCAACACACCACGGGTGCGCTGAAATTTCTCCAGCGTTGACCAATCTTCATAAAGCCGATCAAACACCTCTGGATGGACTGGGTATGAGTGGCAAAGCCGCTCGAAATATTCGTTAGATTGTGTTTCGACCGGGAATTTTTCGGCATTCTGGCGGTAGAAATCTGAGAACTGGCGGCTAATACCTTCCACTTCCGCACGCTCCCCGGCATGTTCAAAGAGGCGACGACGCACGATCTCGAATGCTTCCTCAGTAGCGACGGGTTTCCATACCGATTCCACGCGGGCGAAGTATTTTTCAATCGAACTGAGGGCGCGTTGTCCCATTGTGCCGCCCACTTCAAGGTCAGACTCTGGCAGGGATGCCAGCAACAGCGCATTAGGAACGGCCTTCAGCGCTTCTGTCAGTGCTTGAATGAAGGTGATGTTGCTGTCAAATGATCCCGCTTTGTATTGCTTGCCCATCTCAAACTGGCGGATAAACGCCACCAGCTCATCCATGAGAATGACACAGGGTGCGGCCTTCTTAAGCAACTCCACCAGCACTTCCTTGCCCGGTGATGTGCCTTCCGCATCGCTGGCCGCCACCATCTCATAGCCAGCTTCTCCAAGTAGCTGATAGGCCAGATTGCCCCACAGCGTATTGATAGTAAGGCTGCCTCTGGTGATAGGCTTGCTGGGGGCAATGTTAATCCCATCAATAACCGCGACTTTGGCGAAAGGAAGTTCCTGAATGCCAGCTTGATCGAGGATGGGAGGAACGCCCAGCAGCTTATCTGCCGCAACTTTACGGCTGGCAAGGTGATACACCGCCAGCATAGTATGGGTTTTACCTCCACCGAAAGCTGTTTGCAGTTGAATGACCGGATCACCGCCTACGCCAGCCAATCGCTGGGCAACAGAAATTAACAGCAGGCGCATCCCTTCGGTGATGAAGGTGCGCGAAAAGAACATGGCGGCATCCTGATATTCAGGCGTCGCCGTGCCATTTGCCACCTGCGTAATATCAGCTGCAAACTCCGATTGCTTAAATGTACCCTCTAGCACGTCCTTGTGAGGGCGAGCGATTTCACGCCATGGTTTAAGGCTCATATTCTTCTCCCTATTCAAAATTCAATTGTAGCTCAGGCTGCGAGCCTTTGTGTCCGACATCATGTGATGCGGTCACAATCGCGTGCCATGAACCAATCAATTCGTTATATGCACGAGCATCCTCTGCCCATTTCTTGCGCTCACATAGCGTGTAGAGGTGGTAGGCCAGTTGGCGAATGGCTTCGCCTTTTTCCGGCATACGGGCGAGTAGCATCCCAGCTTCGCCTTCACCTTGTTGGTTGAGCTTGCGGATCATGTGGTGGCACGCTTCCCAGATGGGCGTGCGCTCGTCTTGCTTCGGGTCCCAATCATCGGGATATTCTTTCCATTTCAGCAGGCGCACTTTGCCGCCGCCGGATTCTACAATTCCTGCATCGCGAATACCATCCACAGAGGTGCCTTTGGCGCGAGCGAGCGTATCTGCTTCACCGTAGGCAGAAGCTGACCAGCCATATTGATCGAACCATGCCGAGCAGAAGAGCGTATCACCATCGAAGCTACCGGAATCAGGGTTCAAGAACTCGGTGATCTCTTTGTTGATGAGGATAAGCGCATCATGCACGCTCATTTTGCTGCCATCTTGGTTCAGCACAGCGGCATATTTTGAGAAAATCGCCATGCCCGGACCAATCGCCGCCTGCGCCAAATCCACCGGCGCAATCGGGGTTTGCCCCGTTTCGCCGCCAATCATGGTTTCCAAAGCGTCAGGCATTTGCTCGCGCAGCTCGCGCTGGAAGTCACGGCGCGAGATGCTTGCTGCGTTTTGTGGGCGTTTTTGACAAACTAGAATAATGGATGATGCCAGCGCATTCATAGCGACCTTAACACCAGTAGGTCGCTCTGTTCTCATTGGCCATGTGCCATCAATCGAGAATCCTGCCTCAAGAACAGCTTCTAAAAACGTTTCCCAGCCAGTGTTACCAGTGCTTCCTTCGTCAGTTTCCGATTGCTTGAAAGCATAATATATCGTCACAGGGAATGCCGGGTGAGCTTGAACTACAAGGCTGTGCATTGCCTGAGTCATGCCTCCCATAAAGAATTTTTCAGCTTTATCTCTACTTCCTTGTCTATACTGCGAGGCCACCAACTCTTCGGTCTTCGGAGTTCCTAGTGTTTCAAATAAAGAAGGATATATATCCTTCAAAGCACGGCGTAGCCAAACATAGAAGAAATCAGATAAATCGGCATAAATTATATTGTCGTAGTAAGGTGGATCGGTAGATATTACTTTGTTTATGCTGATTTGTTGAATTGCAGCATCCCCTTGCAATGCAAAACCGGGGTTTACACAATTCATGCCTAAAAGAGATTTGCCCAGTGCAGCAGAAGTAGCTGCAAAATCACCTGCTGCACCAGCGAAAGGATTTACTTCGGGAAAATCCCAATTCATAGGGACGGCTTGGCGGCTAAATAGATTTACCGATTGCTCTCTACTCTGAGACCACACCGCTAAAGCATTAACAGTATTTGTAGTGCGGCTTACTGCCAATCCGAGATATATAGAGATGGCATCTGCGTAAGCATTTATACCGCCACCATTTTCTGACAATCCTTTGTCATCATCTGGGAAACCAACTTGTTTAGCATCATCTAAAATTCTTTCTCGAACCTCTTTTACCAGATCAGCAAGTGTTGTTATTGCCACGAGCTGTCTGTTTGTAAAAAGATCGCCAAAGGTAGTAAGCCCATAATTAGGTGTTTGAAAATTCCGAGGGTTAAAAGGCAAGGCATGTTCGGGCTTCCAACTTGGATTGGCCAATAATGCCACCTCTGCAACCTCATCTTTTGGAGATAGAAAAATTCTACCTTTTTTGCTTTCAACAACGATCGCCATTAGCTTTTGTCCTATTCGACCAGCTTTTCCCTCTTCACGAATATACTTAAAGGGCATTGCTGTTTGACTCATAAGACATTTGCCACCAGTGCGTTCTACAGTACCTTGAGCATATTCTTTCGGTGGTGTTCCTAGTCGCACTTCAAATTTATAATTATTGTCTTCAATAACTGTCTCGACCCATACTTCTTTGCCTTTCTTTGTAGAGAGCAAAAATGAACGTACCAAAGGTACATCTACATGGCTGAAAGCAGGGTTGGGGCTTTTAACAGTCCGCGCCCAAAGCCATGCAATAACTGTCAATTCCTGCCCAACATATTGCTTCAGGTCTGGGCGGTCCTTGGCCATTTCTTCAGTAATCTTCACTTTGGGGTAAAGGTGGCCGATGCGTTTGAAGGCTTCTTCACGCATCCAGTGGCCATAGCGACGCACATCCTCCGCCAGCCCCTGCGTCCCTTGCCATTCACGCGGCATTTCGGATTGCTTTTCACCTTCCGGTATCGGACCCACCGGCGCACGGCCAGCAAATTTCGGCGGGATTTCAATCATCGCCTTGTTGATCATCACCGCGACGGGGTTCAAATCGCTGGCGTAGGATTCCAGTCCCAGACGCTGCGCCTCAAGTGGAATAGCGCCACCACCGGCAAAGGGATCATGGAAGGCTGGAAGTTTTTCTGGGTCGAATAATTCTTTTGCCTGCGGGTGGTTTTTGTTCATGGCGCAGGTTTCCTGCCATGATTGCTTAATTGCTTCCCGCGCACGGTTCAGCACTTCCTCGTTATTCGTATTTTCCCACTTCACCAGATCACGGATGATCTGGAACAGTTCCTCACGCTTCTTTTCTGCTTCCTTTTTCTTCAGGCCGCGTTGGAATCCGTTGCCATTTTCAAAGCCCGGATCATTCACCATCTGCGCGAAAATCACCGCCCGCGCAGCAGCCAAAGGACGCCGCGCCCACCACAAATGAAGCGTGCTTGGGTGGCCATGTCGAATCGACTTCTCCCGCGCAGCCGCCACGTTGATGTCATCCAGCGGAAGCGCCACCTCGATTAGTTTTTTAGGGATTTTTATCGGTGTCATGGCGTTCCTTAAATCGTATGTTCAGGCTTAACAGCCTTGCTAAGTAAATCATTCAAATCATAGTTCACGCTCGCCACACCAAAGTCTGGTTCGATGGTGAAGGGATTGCGGATGTAGTGCGGACCATCAAAAGCATCTCCGTCCACGATCACCACGGCGAGCATGAATTTATCGGATTGATTGAGGCCATAAATAATTTCATTCCGGCTGACGGTAATCGTGCTTTGGCCTTTGGCGCGGCCTTTCACCTCGATATGGCGATCCGGTTTGATGGAACCATCCTCATTGCGCGGTGGTCTTGCCGTTACGTCCCAGCCGCATTTCTCGGCGGAAACATCGGTGACAGCATGGCCAAGGGCTTGTTCGGCTTTTATCACGGATTCCATTGCCACACGCTCAATGCGTGCGCGGGCTTCAGCATCCACCGTGAAGGTAGTTTCACCTTTACGCTGGGCAAGCAGGCCTTGCGGTATCACCAGCGCCCCACCCACCACAATCGGCGTGCTGGAGACAATGTTTTTCATATCCGTCAGTTCTCTGGTGCGCTGCTCCAGTCGTGCTTCCAGTTCTTCAGCTTTACGCTTGAAATTCTCCGGCTGGATGCGTGGCTGTTTCCCAGCCTTAACATCTTCGTCCAGCTTGATTGCGCGGCCATAGAGATAGTTGATTTCTTTGGTCAGTCGCTCATGCACCGCTGCCAGTGCTTTGTTGGCATGACGCTCCCGGCGGGTACGCACCTCGTCATAATGCTCCGGCACCAGTTTCTGGGTAGCATGGCTAAGAGCCAGCGCATCCAGATTGTTATTGAGCCAAGGTTCGCGCATCACGTCCTGCACCAAGCTGAGGTCGTAATTATCAATCGGCTGAAGATCAAGGTGTGGTGCCCAGCCTGCGTTGGTTGCCAGTCCGTTTCGGTCAATCTCCACAAATTGCAAACGCCGGGAAACCACGCGCTTTCCATCGCCTCCGCCTTCACGCACCGTATGGCTAATCATGAACAGAACCTTTGGTTCTGTGCCATCGTCGTTTGGATCGACAAGCACTGCACCCTGTTTCAATTTGGTGCGGTGTGCCTCCAGAACCAGATCCGTTACTGAAGACATAAGCGGATGCTTCGGATGCACCAAATCCGCCATTGGCTTTCCTTGCTGACGGATAAGGTTTTTCTCGAAACAGATACGCTCATACTTTTTGAGTGTGGGTGTGCGGGTTTCCCCAATTACCCGGTCGCGCTCACGGATGCTTGCGGGTACATGCCGGATTTCAAAGCGACCGGCTTCACGCGGGCGCATTTCACCCTGCAATTTCTGGAATGCTTCCGTAAAGAATGCCCGAATAAAGTAAGGCTGGAGCTTGCGGGCTTCGGCTTTCTCCATTTCCTCTTTCACAGCATAAAGCTGTTCCAGCCCCATATGCTGCTCGATTAGCGCACTGCGCTTGATAATCTCTTTCAGGCGGTTGGTATCGAGAGAGTTGTCGATTACCTGACTCATCCGAGCGCGGACTTCGGGGCTTTCGCCATAGCGAATTGCTTCCACCAGCAATTCTTTCAGGGATTTGTTTTCAAAGGCTTCACCCAGAATATCGAATACCTTGCCACCAAGGGCTTTCTTTTCGATTTCCAGCTTATCAAAGAGCTTTTGGAAAACCTCACCTTCACGGGTTTCATTGGCCACCATATTCCAGAGATGGCAAACCTCCGTCTGACCAATACGGTGAATACGGCCAAAGCGTTGTTCCAGCCGGTTGGGATTCCACGGCAGGTCATAGTTCACCATAAGGTTGGCATTTTGCAGGTTTACACCTTCGCCAGCAGCATCCGTGGCAATCAGCACGACAACATCGGGATTGTTGCGGAATTCCTCTTGCACCTTCCGGCGTGCATCCCGATTGACGCCGCCATGTATCAGAACAACAGACTCCTGCCTGCCAAGCAGTCCGGCAATACGCTGGCACAGATAGTTTAGAGTATCCTTATGCTCAGTGAAGATAATCATCTTACGCCGAGAGCCATTCGGCATAAACATTTCTTGGCTTTCCTGAAGAATGCTGGATAGCTGTTCCCACTTTTTATCACTGCCAGAATGCACAACAGCAAGCGCCTGTTCTTCCAATCCTTGCAGAATGGTGATTTCCGCCTGCAATTCTGGGATTGTTTCCGCTGCCGTTGCTTGATCCACAACCTGCTCGGTGTAGAGTTCATACTCTTCGGCGCTCATCTCTTCGTCGATGTCGTCAATATCTTCTGGGACGTCTAATTCTCGACGCTCATAAACAAATTCAGGCGCAAGGGTTTCAGCAAAACCGGTCGGGTATGAGGTTTGCCCACGAGCTGCTAATTTCATTTCATTGAGCCTATCTTCCAGCTTTTTACGGCGGCGCTTCAATGATTGATATATAGCCTCTGGACTCGATGCGAGGCGCCGTTGTAGCTGGGTCAATGCAAATCCAACAGTTCCTTTGCGCTTTCCATCAAGCCGATCCGCACGGTTCATCTCATTGCGAACATAGTCTGTCACTTGCTCGTATAAGTTGGCTTCGATAGGGGATAGATGATAATTAGCAGTATATGCACATCGTTCAGGAAAAAGTGGAGTGCCATCAAATTTTAGAAGCTCCTCCTTCACCATGCGGCGCATCATGTCGGAAACATCTACCTTGTGAGCGCCTTCGCGAAACTTCCCATAAAACCTGTCAGCATCAAGCAGAGAAAGCCAAATCTGAAAATCTTCTTCTTTGCCATTATGCGGTGTAGCGGTCATTAACAGAAGATGGCGCGTTATTGATCCGAGCATTTCCCCAAGAAGGAAGCGCTTGGTTTTGTTCACCTTATTTCCAAAGTAATTTGCCGATAGTTTGTGAGCCTCATCCACAATTATGAGATCCCATTCTGTATGCTTCAGCTTCTCCTGAAACTCTTCATTTCTTGAAAGCTGATCGAGCCTGCAAATTAACAGATTGTTTTCTTCAAAAAAGTTTCGGGTCGCTGATAGTTCATATTTTTCACGACTGAAAATTTCAAAATGCAGGTCAAATTTTTCATACAGCTCGTCTTGCCATTGGCCAGAAAGTGAGCCGGGAGAAACGATCAAGATTCTTTTGGCGTCTGCCCTCATTAACAATTCACGGATAAACAGACCCGCCATAATCGTTTTACCAGCGCCCGGATCATCTGCCAGAACAAACCGCAGGGGTTGCCTTGGCAACATTGCTTCGTAAACGGCAGAAATCTGATGCGGCAAAGGCTCTACATTAGAGGTATGGACAGCCATCATGGGATCAAACAGAGCTGCTTCCGAGATGCGATAGGCCTCAAGACCTAATTTGAACTCTTCACCCGGCGCATCAAAGCTCCAAGCTCTACCTTCTTCAGCGAGGCTTAGGCGAGCTTCATCTGAGCGGAAGAACATCTGCTCAGCAATTTTCCCTGCATGATCTTTGTAATAAACGGTAACGGCATTCTCACCAACTGGATCGACAGTAATTATGCGCACGATTTCATTCGGAACTATTCCCCGAATCTGTGCGTCTTTTTTAATGTCTTCCAGTCTAATCATTGCGCCGTTCCTGTTTTTTTATCCACTTCTCAATCTCACTACGTCGGAAACGCCATGATCCGCCGACCTTAAAGCCGGGAATGTCACCACGCGCAGCCAGCGCATAGGCGGTTTTCAGCTTCAGTTTGAGGTATTCCGACACCTCATCGATTGTCATTATGTCTGATTCCATCGCTCCAACTCCGAGAGTTACCAAAAGAAAAATAGAGGAAAGGATGGAAAAAACAAGAACGCATTCCATTTATTGCAGATTCCCTATTTCGAGCGTTCGCAGGATTCGCTATGCGGCGGCGCTAATCACGCCACAAACAACCGAAGCGTGTGCTATTTTTGCGTTATATATCTTTTTGGTTGAAATTTCTGATTGAGCATTTATAAATTACCCTACGGTAAAAGCAGGATAAAACAAAAGTATGCACGAGGAAGCTATGGCTATTCCTGAACGAGCATATGACCGGCTGCAAAACCTGTGGAGGCGCTTAGGGTTATCTCAGGAGGACATATATTACGCGATTGAAAATGACCAGTTGCGTGCCTCTGTGTGGATGCCGATGCGTTTCATGGAGCGTGGCGTTATCAAGGACGGAAAGTTCGTTTTTGTGCGTCATGAATGTAGGGAAGGCTTTATCGGGGTGCGTCCGCAAGACTTCCATCGAATTTGCAGTACAGGTCGGGCAAAACTCCGCATCTTCCGCTCAGTGAGGCAGGAAGACCATATCTTACGCCTTGCATACGAACCGCCGCAGCCCGGCATCACTGTGCGGATTCATGATCTGGTGGTGCTTCAGGATGACCGCAAACGCTTCGAGCAGAATTACGATTTACCGCAGGACGACAACACGCTGCATTTCCCGGTGAAGCCGGGCGTGGAAGGGAACTTCCGCTATTCCAACGATTACCGCCATATCACTCTGAACGGCCATGAATACCGGCTGGGTGACGTGCAGGCGCGTATCATAGAGCAGCTGCATGATGCTGCCCGCAGCCGCCAACCGTGGATACATGGGAAAACCCTGATTTATGAGTCCGGATCACAGGCTTTGCGCGTGCGCGATATTTTCAAGCATCAGCGCAAATGGCGGGAACTCATCAAGTCCGATGATCGCGGCTATTACCGCCTGAACATTCCCTCAAATGAACTTCAGAACAACCCAGCCAATGGTGCCGTAGAAAGCCAGCAGCGCGAACCGCGCCATCAGCAAAAATCCAACCACGCGGGCTAAAGTTTCCCTACATACACAAGCATTTCATGCACAAGGGGGACGGTGCGCCCCCTCTCAGCCCCACCTAAGCCCACCCCAGCGCCCCACCCAAGCCCCTTGACAGGGGTTTTTTGCATTAAAACGGGACAAAATCCCCATTTAGGGGGGCGCACCAGCCCCACCCAAGGTCACCCCTTAGCCCTCACCAAGCCCCACGCCAGCCCCCCGTATCGCCGTGCAGCCTGCGTTTGAACAGTTCAAACAAACGGAGGTCATCATGAACGATTCAGTTATAGCCAGAATAATCACCAATCTTATGCGCCATGCGCAGATTTCAGAGTTGGAATCGCTCGATATAAGGGTGCTTCGCCAGCTTGAAAATCAGGCCAGCAATGATCTGGATGCGGCAAATGAACTATTGAATTGGATTGAAGCAGTACACCACGGAAGGCTGCGTCCGGAAGATATTGCAGGCGAGATGGAACGCCAAGCTGACATCGCCGTAGTGAATGCCAGCAACAAACTGCAATGGATCAGCAACATTATCGACAGAAAACTCGGTTTGGATGACGCGGCCACCATACCTGCGGAAGATGACGGCCAACCCAGCTTGCTGGATTAACGGTGTTTCGCAATGGATTGGTACAGGGTTTATCACGGTATGCCAGAAGACGCTAAACTCAAGGTGATTGCCAAGCGCAGTCAGCAAACCATGGCGCATGTGGTCACGGTGTGGCTGTGTGTGCTGGACGCTGCATCCCGCCACAAAACACGCGGCACGGTGGAGGTGGATTCCGAACAAATCGCGGTGGTGCAGGATATGAAGCAGGCCGCTGTGGAAGCCATCCTCCAAGCCTTCCGCGAAAAGGGCATGATTACCGAGGATAACCGAATCACCAGCTGGAACACGCGCCAGTACCTGAGCGACAAGGAACGCGCCCAACGCGCCCGCGACAAAAAGAAACATCCCGTCACGGAAAATCACACCGCGTCACGCAGCGTCACGGAAGGTAACGCAACGAAACACAAAATCGGCAAAAAAGCACCAGATACAGAGAACAGATTACAGAATGCAGATTCAGAGACAGAACTACAGAAAAACAGAATTACAGATAAAAAAAACAGAGAGAGCGCAGAGGGAGAGCGCGAGAGGGAGGCGCGAAACGCGCCCGCAGAAAAAGACGCAGACAAGATCGCAGAGCAGATGCTCCAGATTTGGAATGCAGAGGTGCAGACCAAGCTCACCAAAGGGCAGAAGGCAAAACTCACAGATAAGCGCAAAGCGCAGATGCTGGAGCGGTGGCAGCAGGACTTCCAGCAGGATATGCGGTCATGGCGCTATTTCTGCGACATCATCAGCCGGTCAGATTTCTGCCTTGGCAAGCTAGAGGGCAAAGGCTGGACGATTGACCTTAGCTGGGCGGTAGCTTCCAGCGATCACGTTGCCAAAATCATGGAAGGTGGATTCTCCGGCGGCAAGCATCCAACACCGCCGCCCGCCTGCAACGAGCCGGAACTGCAAACCGGCTGGGATCATGTGCTGGCTTGTTTTGCAGGCAAGCATGGCAAACCGTCCTGCCAGAGCTGGCTTTCCGGCACCATCGTCACCGGCGCGGAGCTTCAGGGCAATGGCGCTACTGTTCTGATTTCCTGCCCGAACCGCTTTGTGAAGCAATGGCTGGAGCAGCATTATCTGGCTGACATGCATCTGTGGTGGTCGGAACATCGTTTCCAATCCCAGCGCATTACCGGCGTGCGCCTTCTAACGCAGGAGGCCGGATCATGAAAAACTGGACAGTCAGCGATGTTGCCGAACGCTTCGAGGAAGCGGTGTACACGCTGAAACGCCTGCCGCCGGTGCGCGTGCAGGGTTTCAAATCCACATGGCCGCCGGTCATCCTTTCCACGATGGAGCTATTGCAGGCCGACAAATTGCCGATGCGGTTGGGACCGCCTTCCGCCGGAGCCATCAGCCGCATGGAAGAAACCATCCAGTGGATTTTCTTCCTTGATGACGCAGCTGACCGGCGCATTGTCTGGCTTCGTGCCGCCCGCGTACCGTGGAAACCCATTTGCTGGCGGCTGGGTGTCAGCCGCACCACCGCGCATTACCGCTACCGTATTGCGCTAATGAAGATCGTTATGCGCCTGAACTCCAAGCAGGGAGGGCGTTCCGGTGTTTGAACATAAAAACGCTAAACACGGTGAACAAAATCCGCTATATATAGCCATATGCTCGCCAGATGTGCGCGATAATGCGTTTAGTGCCAGAGCATATTCTCCCCTTAACAGTGCGATGTTGTCAGGGGGGCTGGGATGATTACCGATCTCAAGCCCTACCGCAAATACGTCGATAAATTCGATCTGACCGAAGAGGAAAAGCTCGATCTGGTGAATGCCGTTTGGATGTTGGTCGAAAATATCTACGACTATCATCTTGGCATTAACCAGCTGCTTTTATTAGATAAAAAACGCAAAAGCAGCGTTGATTGCGACGTGCCACCTGTTATCGTTGACGATGTAACTCCTTCTGAAATTTAGACAATGGAGGCATCGCATGAAGAAAAAGGTTACGAACAAAGCGGTGATATACTGCCGGGTTTCATCGGTAGATCAGGTAAAAAATGGTCACGGCTTAACATCGCAGGAAACGCGCTGTCGCGAATTTGCAAAATACCGAAATTTAGAGGTGGTTCAGGTTTTCCACGAGGAAGGTATCTCTGGAAGCCTGATTGACCGCCCGGCCATGAAGCAGATGCTGGCTTATTTACGCCAGCACAAAAACCAGCAAATTATCGTGCTGATTGATGACATCAGCCGGTTAGCCCGGAGCTTACGGGCGCATATCGAACTACGCATGGAAATCCAACATGCAGGTGGCGTTCTGCAATCGCCCTCGATTGAGTTTGGAGAAGATTCGGACAGCCAACTGGTAGAGAATCTGCTCGCTAGCGTGTCGCAGCATCATCGCCAAAAGAACGCCGAGCAGGTTTATAACCGGATGCGGGCGCGGATGGTGGCGGGCTATTGGATTATGCGCATGCCGCGTGGCTACAAAATGGAAAAACGCTCTGACGGAAAGGTCATGGTGCGGGATGAGCCAGTGGCCACCATTATCCAGCAGGGGCTGGAAGGGTTCGCTTATGATCGCTTTAGCTCTGTTGTAGAGCTTCAGGCTTTTTTTGAAACACAGCCGGAATTTCCGAAAGACCGGAAAGGCCGGGTGCATATCCAGCGCGTGATAGATATGCTGAATCAGCAGCTCTATTCCGGCTATTTTGAATATGCACGCTGGAACATCGGGCTGGTGCGCGGGAAGCATGAGCCGATTATCAGCTTTGATATTTATAACCGCATTCAGGACAAGCTGCATGGCCGGATGAAAGCGCCAGCCCGCCGCGATATTAACGAAGACTTTCCGCTCCGTGGTTTCGTGCTATGCGACGGCTGCGGCTCACCACTCAAAGGATGCTGGTCGATTGGGCGTGGCGGACGTTATCCTTATTATCTCTGCCATACCAAAGGCTGCGATTATTACGGTAAATCCCTCAAACGGGATGACGTGGAAGCCGACTTTGAGAAGCTGCTAAAAGACATTGCCCCATCTAAAACTATGATCAAACTGGTAGAAAATGTGGTGGAACGCGCCCGCGACATCAAGCTGGGCAGCTTTCAGGAAATACGCGACGGCCTGCTACGGGACAGAAAGCTCGTAGATCACAAAATCCAGCAATTCTTGGATCGGGTGGTGACAAGCGACAGCGCCGTTCTGGTGGCAACCTACGAAAAACAGATCAAACAACTCGAAAACCAAAAGGCGGTTTTGGATGAGCGGCTGGAGAGTTGTGGGACGGTGGATGAGAGTTTTGAGAAGGTCAATAGAACCGCCCTCGAATTTCTGGCAAACCCGCACAGATTCTGGCGTATGGCCGATTTAACGGGTAAAAGAATCGTCCTCAAGGCCACTTTTGCGAAGCAAATCACCTACAAAAAGGGAACCGGATATAGAACCGCCGATTTATCGCGGCCATTCGCGGCTTTGCGAGATTTTTCGGACTCTAAGTCCGGTTTGGTGGAGGCGACAGGAATCGAACCCGCGACATCTTGAATGCAAATCAAGTGCTCTACCAACTGAGCTACGCCCCCACATTGCTAAAGCGGATATGCGTATAGCATCAAATCTTAACCGCTTCAACACAATTTATGCAAAGTCAAGTTCCACCAAACCTTTCGGGGGAATGGTGGGCCCGGGAAGAGTTGAACTTCCGACCTCACGCTTATCAGGCGTGCGCTCTAACCACCTG
>CAZJFC010000028.1:25195-25437 GCA_964545245.1 uncultured Rickettsiales bacterium | reverse complement strand
CGGTCTGCCACCATGTGTCGGAGATGGGGGATTTGCCGTTGCCGACTATGTTGTAATACCAGCGCCATGCTTCGGGGTTTATCGGCTCACCGACGCTGCCGAGGATGCGCAGGGATTCGCGGGAGGTTTTCTTCACGAATTCGTCGCCCATTGATTCGAGCGAGCGGATGGCGGTTGGGGCGGTGTAGAAGATGGTGACCTTGTGCTTGTCGACAACCTGCCAGAAGCGGGAGGCGTCGGGG
>CAZJFC010000028.1:0-25185 GCA_964545245.1 uncultured Rickettsiales bacterium | reverse complement strand
GCCATTGGCTAGCGGGCCATAAACGACATAGCTGTGCCCGGTGACCCAGCCGATATCGGCGGTGCACCAGTAGATGTCGTCCTCGCGGAGGTCGAAGGCGGCTTCATGGGTGAGGGCGGCGTAAAGCAGATAACCGGCGGTGGTGTGCAGCAGGCCTTTCGGTTTGCCGGTGGAGCCGGAGGTGTAAAGGATGAATAGCGGGTGCTCGGCGTCGTGGCCTTCCGCCTTGTGTTCGGGGGAGGCGTTGGCGGTGATGTCATGATACCAGATATCGCGGGTTGCGTCCCATTCTATCGGGCTGCCAGTGCGTTTGACGACTACAACTTTGCGGATTTTCTGCTTTGCGATTTTGAGTGCGTCATCAATGTTTTTCTTGAGCGGGACTTTTTTGCTGCCGCGCAGGCCTTCGTCGGCGGTGATGATGAAATCGCTTTCGCAGTCGTCAATCCTCCCGGCGATTGAATCAGGTGAGAAGCCGCCGAAGATGACCGAGTGGGTGGCTCCTATCCGCGCACAGGCGAGGAGGGCGTAGGCCGCTTCGGGAATCATCGGCATGTAGATGGTGACGCGGTCGCCTTTTTTGACGCCTTGCGCGGTGAGGGCGTTGGCTAGTTTGCAGACTTCGGCGTGGAGTTCCTTGTAGGTTATGTGGCGGGATTCTTCCGGGTTGTCGCCTTCCCAGATTATCGCGGTTTTATCGCCGCGTGAGGCAAGGTGGCGGTCGAGGCAGTTATAGGCAACGTTGAGTTCGCCGCCCTCGAACCATTTGATTGACACTCCTTCTTCCCCCCTCCCTGAGGGAGGGAAATCTTCTTTTTTACCCCTCCCTGAGGGAGGGGATGGGGGAGGGTTTTCGTGAGTGCCGCTTAACCCCCCTCCATCTCCCCCCTCAGGGGGGAGTGAAGAAATGGGTTCTCTCCCCTCAGGGGGGAGTGAAGAATTAAAGGAGGTGTTTTTGACCGTGTGCCATTTTTTTGTCCACCCAAGGCGTTCGGCCTGTTTTGCCCAGAAGGCGTCGGGGTTGTTGACGGATTCGCTGTAAAGTTGCCGGTATTTTTCAGCGTTGATTTTTGTGCTGCTTGCCAACTCCATCGGCACTTTATATATTTCCTGCATAACAACCTCTTAATAAATCCTGTCCCACCGCTTGCGTGGGAACAGGAGAGTGTAACAAAAAATGGAAACCGCTCAACCTGATTTAGCTTTGCTGGACGATACGTACTTCATATTGGCGGCTTTGGTGGCTTATCTGCTCGGCTCCGTTCCGTTCGCGGTGATTATCAGCAAATTCGCGGGGATCGGGGATATCCGCAACCACGGTTCCGGCAACCCCGGCGCAACCAACATGACCAAAGTCGCGGGTAAGAAATGGGGCGCGGTAACTCTGGTGCTGGATGTGATTAAAGGCGTGGTGGCGGTGCTGATCGCGCGGGAATTCGGTTATGCGTCGGCGGGCGTGTTGTTTGTGGTGCTGGGGCATTGTTTTTCGGTGTTCCTGAAATTTCGTGGGGGGAAGGGGGTTGCGACAACCCTTGGCGCTTTGCTGGCACTCAACCCGCAAATCGGGCTGACGTTCATCGGGCTATGGCTGGCGGTGTTTGCGCTATTCCGCATTTCGTCGCTGGCCGCGCTTTCGGCGATCACGCTGCTGGTGCCGCTTACCACGATTTACTGGCCGGAGGGGAATGTGATCTTGCTGGTGGCTTTTCTGGCCGCCCTGATTATCATCCGCCACCACTCGAATATCAGGCGGCTGATGCGGGGGGAGGAGAGGTGATTACCGGTATGACACGCCAAGTTTTTTTGCGGTGTTGTTTAGCCTTATATCATCAGTCCAGACTTTAAAATCTGAAAGCAGGGCTGAGGCAAGAAGGTTGACATCAATCAGGCTAAGGCCAATGCCATGCAACTTATTAAGCTCTATAAAGCTTATTATTTCGTTGTGAGAAGCTGTTTTTGCCATTATCAGCGAGGAAATGGTATCTATGAAATCTTTTCTGTTTTTTATATTCCCGCAGGCAAGTTCCTGTACTACCAACGGGTGGGTGGCACCTTTGTTGTAGCCAATCACATCCCACAAGGCGGGGTTAGGTTTGTGGATGTGGTTAATCCATACTGAGCTATCAATCAGTATCATGTTCTTTCTGAGCGGAGTCTGGGCGCGATGCTGGCTTTTGGATCGGTGCCACCAAATGCCATAAGCCTTTTGGCGTTCTCAAGCCTTATCATTTCCTCAATCGCTTTGTGGATGAGTTTTGTTTTTTCCTTGATGCCGGTTAGCTCGGAAGCTTTGGCGACAAGTTCATCGTTTAGTATTATCGTGGTTCTCATATATGCCTCATTATATGCATGATAGCATATGATTGATGCATATGTCAAGGGAGTCATTAGTTGATAGTCATTGGTCATTAGGGGAGTTGTAAGTCGTAGGTCGTAAGTAGTTATTGTTATTTTCACTATTGTCATTCCCGCGCAGGCGGGAATCTTAAGCTTTAAAAGCTATAGAGGGGGGTAAAAAGAAAAAGATAAGATTCCCGCCTGCGCGGGAATGACAGGTTTGTGTTTGGGGGGCAATATTTACTTGCGGATGAAGTGTTTGCTGCAATATGGGCAGGTGATTTCGCCGTTTTCGGCAAGTTCTAGGTAAACGCGCGGGTGGCCGAGTGCGCCGTTGCCGCCGTCGCAGTGGATTTGCGGGCCGTCGACAATAAAGGTGTCGGGCAGTTCGGGGTGGCTAAGAATTTGTGTCGTATGCGCTGAGGTTTGTACCATATTTGTGGAGCCAGAAAAGGTTGGTTTTGTTCGTATCCTCGAAGCTATCGATTTTCGGGGCTTTTTCAAGCGTTAGGCCGATATCGTCCAGCCCATTGAGCAGATTGTGCTTCCTTGTGGCGTCAACATCGAAGTGGATCAGCGTGTTGCCAAAAGTGATTGTCTGCTCGGCAAGGTCAACCGATATTTGCTCGCCGCGCTCGGCTACGCGCATTATCTGGTCGACGGTTTCCTGCGGGAGGGCAATTGGTAACATACCGTTTTTGAAGCAGTTGTTATAGAAGATGTCGGCGAATGAAGGGGCGATGACGCAGCGTATGCCGAAATCGTTGAGCGCCCAGGGGGCGTGCTCGCGCGAGGAGCCGCAGCCGAAATTATCGCCGGAAACGAGGATTTGCGCTTTTGTGTAAGGATCTTTGTGGAGGACGAAATCCTCGATCTTTTTGCCTTCGAGGTCATAGCGCATTTCGTAGAACAGGCCTTCACCCAGGCCGGTGCGCTTGATGGTGGTGAGGAACTGCTTGGGGATTATCATGTCAGTATCCACGTTCTGGATATTGAGCGGTGCGGCGATTGCTTTTAATGTGGTGAATTTTTGCATGGTTTTTCGTTTTCCGTTATCCGTTATCCGTTATCCGTTATCCGATTTACCTAGGGATTTGCGGAGGCCGTTTAACATTTTTCGGAGGCTGGCCAAATCATTGTATAATTCGGTTGCAGTTTTTTTATCCACAAAATTTTGGTATTCGGCGATAGTTAATTGAGTGTCTATTTCAGCAATGGAGCCATAGGCAATTTGAAGAAAACGCGCAAAATCCTTGTTTGATCTTTTAACGCTGCCTTCGGCTATATTTGAAGGAATGGATACTGCTGCTCTTTTTAGCTGGGATGAAAGACCAAAAGTTTCATCTTTAGGAAAATTTTTTGTCAGCAGGTATATTTTATTAGTAAACTCAATGCCCATTTTCCAGACTCGAAGCTCCCGATAATTGTAACTCTTATCGGTTTCGTCGGATAACGGAAAACGGTTAGCGGATAACACCATCAGATAAACTCCCTTACATCGGCCAGTGTGCCTTTGATTGCGGCAGCAGTTGCCATTGCAGGTGAAAGTAGGTGGGTGCGTCCGCCGCGGCCTTGGCGGCCTTCGAAGTTGCGGTTGGAGGTGCTGGCGCAGCGCTCGCCGTTTTTGAGTTTGTCGGCGTTCATGGCGAGGCACATCGAGCAGCCCGGTTCGCGCCATTGGAAACCGGCTTCGAGGAAGA
This sequence comes from uncultured Rickettsiales bacterium, assembly GCA_964545245.1. GTDB lineage: Bacteria > Pseudomonadota > Alphaproteobacteria > Rickettsiales > 21-14-0-20-44-7 > CAZJFC01. Next base: position 21,148 of record CAZJFC010000028.1, on the reverse strand, counting down.
TTTTGTCGAGTCCTTCGCTTTCTGCCTGTTCGCGCACGAGGCCGGAGCCGGGAACGACCCAAGCTTCAACGTGGGCGGCGACTTTTTTGCCTTCGGCGATTTTTGCGGCTTCGCGCAAATCCTCGATGCGGCCATTGGTGCAGGAGCCGATGAATACGCGGTCGATTTTTACATCGGTGAGTTTTTCGCCGGGGGTGAGGCCCATATATTCGAGGGAGCGCTTAACGGCGGCGCGGCGGTTTTCGTCCTCGAAATCCTCCAGCAATGGCACGTTGCCGGTTATCGGGGCGACGTCCTGCGGGCTGGTTCCCCATGTTACCTGCGGGGCGATGTCTTCGGCTTTGAGGGTGACTTCAACGTCGAATTTTGCGTCCGGGTCGCTGTAGAGGGTTTTCCAGTATTCGACGGCTTTGTCGAAATCTGCCTTTTTTGGGGCCATTGGGCGGCCTTTGATGTAATTCCATGTTTTTTCATCGGGGGCGATGAGTCCGGCGCGCGCGCCTGCTTCGATGGACATATTGCACACGGTCATGCGGCCTTCCATGGAAAGCTCGCGGATGGCGGAGCCTGCGTATTCCATGACGTAGCCGGTGCCGCCTGCGGTGCCTATCTTGCCGATGATGGCGAGGACGATGTCTTTCGCGGTTGCGCCGTAGCCGAGCTTGCCGTCAACGGTGATGCGCATGTTTTTGGCCTTGCTCTGCACGAGGGTCTGGGTGGCGAGGACGTGTTCCACCTCGGATGTGCCGATGCCGAAGGCTAATGCGCCGAAAGCGCCGTGAGTGGAGGTGTGGCTGTCGCCGCAGACGATGGTCATGCCCGGCTGGGTCATGCCCTGTTCGGGGCCGACTATGTGGACGATGCCCTGGCGCGGGTCGAGGAGGGTGAAGTATTGGATGCCGAATTCGTTGCAGTTGTCTTCGAGGGTTTGCACCTGAATGCGGGCGACTTCGTCCTTGATGCCGGTTTTGCGGCCTTCGGTGGGGACGTTGTGGTCGGCTACGGCGAGGGTCGCATCCGGGCGGCGGGGCTTGCGGCCTGACACGCGTAAGCCTTCAAACGCCTGTGGAGAGGTTACTTCATGCACTAGGTGGCGGTCGATATATATCAGGTTCTCATCGACAAGATGGGATTCGTAGATTTTATCGTATAGGGTTTTGGGTTGCATGGTTTAGGGGTTACATGGTTGCTGGTTACGTGGTTACCTGGTTAGGGAGGATTTTAGTGATTTTAGCATTTTTGCTATCCTGTTAATCTCGTCTATTAAGGTTATATAGTGTTTCTCCGGCAGAATTCCAGTTTCTTTTGCGATGATTAGCTGGGTTTTCAGTTCCGCGGTTGAACCCATGGATATGAGCAGGAACCTGCCAAAATCTGCCTTGCTTTCCTTAACCGAGCCTTCAGCTATGTTAGAGGGGATAGAAACGGCGGATTTCCTTATCTGGGCGCTGATGCCGAATTGTTCGCGGGTAGGGAATTTATCAGTAACGGCATAAATCTTTACCGCAAGGTTTTTGGCAAATTGCCATACCTCTAAATCTTCATACCCTCTGGACATTGAAACCATGTAACCACGCAACCAAAAACCAGCAACCTGCTAGGCCACTGAACCCTGCGGGGCTTCGGGAGCGGCAGCGGTTGGGGCAACTGCTTCGATCTTCTCGCGGATACGGGCGCGTTTGCCGGTCAGGCCACGCATGTAATAGAGTTTCGCGCGGCGCACGTCGCCGATGCGGATGACCTTGATGGAGTCAAGGATCGGGGAATAAAGCGGGAATACACGCTCTACGCCTTCGCCGTTGCTGATTTTGCGCACTGTGAAGTTCGATTGCAGGCCTTTATTGCTGCGGGCGATGCAAACGCCTTCAAACGCCTGAACGCGGCTGTTCGCGCCTTCAGTGATGCGGACGCTGACTTTTACGGTGTCACCGGCTTTAAAAGCGGGGATTTTTTTGCCTTCTGTGAGGCTAGCTATTTGTTTTTGCTCAAATTTTTGTAAAATATTCATTGTTCTCTCCGAATTTTGTTGCGTATCTCTATCAAAACGCAAGGGTAATTGCAATAGTATTTATTGGCTTATAGTGTTGACTAAAGTTATCACTTTTTGTACACATATTAAAGATTTTTCGCAATTTGTAACGAAAATGAAACTTTATCCTAGTAATCTATTGGGGAATGGGTAAATAGCGCAGCTTTATGAGTAATGTAAGATATACCGGGGAAGAGACAATCAAGCTTAAGCTTGTGAAAAATAAGGACGGCAGTTCTTCGTATATACCCGTGCGCGGCGCTGAGGATGAGCCAAAAAAGGATGAACCAAAGAAATCTGCTCCTTCCCGCTCACGTAACCGTGGTAATGATGACGATGATAAGCCGAAGGCAAGAAAAAGAGCCTCAAGCAGTTCGTCGCCGCGAGAAAAGGATAATGGTGGTGGCGTCCAGAAAGCTAATTTAAGCCCGACACCGAGGGGAGATAAGGCGCTGGAAGGGATAAGGGAGCAGTTCTTCGCTGATTTTAATTTTGATGATTTCAGTGTCGATAATTATCAACCCGGCCAATTTGGGAACCCTAACGCATTTGAAAAGACGCAGATGCTGATGGAAAGATATTACGGAGCGCCTTATGTTTGCCCCGCGGGAGCTCTTACTGTGGGTTATGGTGTTACCGGGGTAGTGGCTGAAAACCCCAAAACCGGCAATGAAGAATATATGAACCTCCGCACCCTTATCAATCGGGGGGTAAAGATTGAGCATAATGGAGTTGAGGTAGATTTCGGTAAGCTGGATTATAGTAAAAAATTAAATAGGGGGAACAGCCTTTCCCCTAAGGAAGCATATGCCCTGCTGCAATATAAAATTGAAGAAAAGCTGGATGTAGCGAAAGAGATATTTTCAGGCACGGCTGCCTATAATGGCAAGCAGGTAAATGTTGACCTTACAAAAGCTTCCGGCAAGGTTCAGGCGGCTGTTTGCTCTTTTGTTTATAATATGAAAGAGGAAAGTATCGGGGATGGCATCAGGGGGGTGGTTGCGGATAATGACTCCAGACATGCACAGATCCCTGCAAAGTTAATGGAATATAGAAACAGGGGAACCGGCTTCGAGGCGGGCCTGAGAAACCGCCGCACCATAGAAGGCCATATAGCTACCGGTGATTATGCCGAGGCCGCCAAGTTTCTCGGCAGGCACTGGAGCAACAATATGGTCGCCGAAGTTTCCCGCGGGGCGGTGGACCTGAATTTCAGGCGTGATGATACGCAATTATGGGCAAGCCTGGATAAAATATCTTTATATCAGGACGCAGTCCAGACTAACCAAGGTAATTTATCTGTTAATATTGAAACCGGGCAGCTTGCTGAGGCTTCCTTAAGCAGGGATAATAACGAATTCCTGCCGGGGAATGCGGCTGATGAGGTTAATCTAGAGGCCCTTCTGGCGCGGAACGATGAAATTAATAGAGCTTTATCAGGGTCTTATGTAGTTCCGAATATTAAAGTTGATTATACAGCGGAAGAACGTCTGGCGATGGCGGAGATGGATTTATCGCCAAAGTCAATTGGCATCCCTTTTACTGACCCGGCGGGTGCCCCTGTGCAGGCGGCAAGCGAACCGCCGCCGCTTGTTGCTGAGAACGCTACTCCTATGGTTCCGCTACCTGAGGATATTCAATTGCCGCCTGAAACAGAACCTGTTCCTGATGAAAAAGAAATAATATTGGCCGCAAATGCTCCGGTTCAGCCTGCCACGGAGCCGGTTGGGCAACCAGCGACCCCGGAGACCCAGTTGGCTGACGCAGGGCAAGTTCCGCCAGCTGTGCCACCTCAGGATAAGGTGGAGCAAATGGTCAGCAAAGCCCCTGTGGTTATTCTGGCAAAAATGAATGCGGAAGTGAAGCCTGCGGATAAGAGTGATGACGCGGAGCTAACCATTAAATATTGCGGTAAAGACCTTGATATCAAGGAAACCCTTGCCGAAACAAGGCTTGTGCTCGACAGGAAGCGCGCCGGAACCAAACGCACCGAGGAAGCTGCGGCGGTGCAAGGGTTTTTCAAAAGTTATGATATCGACCTGACGGATATCAGGGATTCGGAGCTTGGGTATTATGGGCCAAAAACCGAGGCGGCGGTTGTCGCCTTCCAGAAAGCTACCGGGATTGGGGTTGATGGTAAAGTCGGCGGCGAAACCCGCGCGAAGTTCATCGAGGCTATTGATAATCCGGAAGTCATGACGGCGGCAATGCAGCATAAGGATTTTAAACAATTCATGGCAATGAACGAAGTCACGAACAGCCTTGAGGGATCCGGTGTGAAAATTAAGGAAGATAACGCGGCGCTGGCTGATAGCAGTATCAGGAACAACAACCTTGTTGTTGATAATAACCGCAAGCCGGATAAAGGCTCGGAGCTTGTGCTGCCGAGTTGATAAACGTATGTTACGGGGCTTCTGGAAATTGTCATTCCCGCGCAGGCGGGAATCTTACATTTTAACCACTAAAGATTCCCGCCTGCGCGGGAATGACAGGCTTTGTTGTTAGTAATTATTTTAGCAGGTCGGGGCGGATTTTTTCTGTTAGCTCAACTGATTTTTGTTTGCGCCATGCGGCCACTTTGGCGTGGTCGCCGGAGGTCAGTATCTCTGGCACTTTGCGGCCTTGCCACTCCGCCGGGCGGGTGTATTGGGGGTATTCGAGTAGGCCGTTTGAGAAGCTTTCCTCGGCTAGGGTTTCGGGGTTGCCCATCACCTCCGGCAGCAGGCGGATTACTGTGTCCATTAGTATGAGTGCGGCTGGCTCGCCGCCGGAAAGGACGTAATCGCCAACGCTGATCTCCTCGAAGTTGTAGTGTTCAAGGACGCGCTCATCAACGCCCTCAAAGCGTCCGCAAAGGATGGTGATGTGAGGTTCTTTTGCGAGTTCGTGCGCTTTTTGCTGGGTGAGGGGCTTGCCGCGGGGGGACATGTAGATTAGTTTGGTTGATGGTTGATGGTTGATGGTTGGTTGGAGGGCGGATTCGAGGACGTCGGGGCGCATGACGAGGCCGGCGCCACCGCCATAGGGGGCGTCATCAACCTGACGGTGCTTGCCGAGGCCGAAGGTTTTGATGTCGATGGCGTCAAAGCCCCAGATTCCTTTTTTGAGGGCATCTCCGGCCAGTGAGAAGCCAAGCGTGCCGGGGAACATGTCCGGGAACAGGGTTAACAGGGTAAATCGCATAAAATTCGGGTATTTTTAAGGTTTTTTTTACTTTCCTAGCATGTTTTGGCGTTTTTGTAATGAATTTGTCATATGAGGGTGTTAGTGTTGGAGTATGAGCCAACCAACACATCTGGTTTTCCCTAGCGTCGAGCGGTATGCCGCCTATCTGAAATCGGCTGGAAGCGATGTGGATAAACAAAGGGAGCTATCTGTCAAGATGGCAGTCCAGGTTGAAGGGCTTTATACAAAATCATATAACGATGGCGCTGACTGGACAACCGTAGGCATCGGCCACTCGCTTTCCCACGGTGGAAAATGGGTGTTTGAAAATGCTGGGGTTGACTGGAACAAGTTTAAATCTACCGGCGTATTGAGCAAGGAAGATGCTGCAAAGCTATACATTAACGGGGATAATAAAAGGTTCCGCGCAATTGCTGAAAAACATCTGGGTAAGGAATGGTTCGCCGAACAGCCGCAGAATTTTCAGGATGCGGTAATCCTTGAAATATTCAACAAGGGTGAGGTCGGTTTTTTCCATAAGGCAAAGCCTACGCAGGGCTACGAGAAAGAAGTTGACCAACAAAAAATCGAGAAACTGAAAAGTGGCGATGCCAAACAGATTTTTGAAGCATTTACAACCGGGCAGTCGGTTTCGGGAAGTACCAAGCTGCTTAAAGGTGGTAAAGGTGATACCGTCCGTGAAAGGCTGGCTCCGCGCAGGCCGTTTTCGGGCGCTCTGGCGATTGCACACCTCACTGAAAAACCGGGAGTGGTTCCGGTGGAATTTATGGAAGCGATGGTGAATGACCCGCTGCTTTCAAGCATGAACCGTGAAGAAATTCTTGCCCGTACCGTTAAATATGCCAACAGCCGCAGCCAGTTGAAAATGGAAGGAATGGAAATACCGGATTTTACCCCATCCGACCCGACTGTGTTTGAATATGAAGGGCGCAGGTTCAGCACCAAGGCGGAGGCAGATAAAGAACGTTATAACGCCCGCCAGAGGGAGCATTTCCTTGATGATATCAGTGACCTGCCGCTTGAAGCGCAGTTATTGCTCGTAATTGTTGCCGCCCTGATGCAGATAATCGGAAAAGAAACCTTCTCCGAATTTATGGAAAGGTTCGACGCCGCCCCGCAACCGGAAAGGGAAAGGGCGATTGAGCGCCTTCCTGAAGAACATAAAAGGGATTTTCGTCCAAGCGCGAGCACGGGAGCCGCGCCGGGTTATAATACGCCGACGGGCGGAATTGCCAGGTTCAATTATGATTTGCTGAGCGACAGATTTGAAAAGTCAAAAGTTTATCCGGTGGAAGGCGCAACCGACAGGGTTATAACTTCCGATTTCGGGCAGCGTAACCTGGGTTATGGCAGCCGTAACCACCCGGCTTATGATTTAAGGGCAGCGGCGGGAATGGGTGTTTTATCTATTTTTGACGGACAGGTGGTAAAAGTCGGGCAGATGGGTGTAACCGTCAGGAATGATAACGGAACTACCACCACTTATCTACACGTAGATTCAAAAGTCAGTGTTGGCGACAGGGTTAAAGCCGGGGAAAAGGTAGCAACTATTCTGCCTAAATGCTCAAGAAGCCCATATAACCCGCATCTTGACATCAGGACAATGGATTCAAAATCCGGTATTTATATCAATCCGTCGCAATATCTGGACCTGGACTCAATGGGCGTGAAATTTAAATCAGGCGCAAAAGCTTCGCGCGAATCTGTTCTGTGCGACAAGGACAGGGGCGTATTCTTCGACCAGCAATTCATCAACCAGCGCCGTGGTGAAAAAACAGATGCGGTGGAGCAGGCCACGACCGCCACTATTAATTATGAAGGGTTAAATAGTTTCCTCCGTGATAACGGCAGGGAGGAAGTTCCCGAAGAAGTTCAGGTTATCGCCCATAATGCAATTAACCCAAAAAGTGTTGAAAATAATGCTGTGAAGGAAAAGCAAGTAGAGGCCGCTGCCAAAAAAGCCAGCCAGTCCGTACAACTCGCCTAGGCCGAGATTTCTACTGTAAATTGCTGAAAATACTCCTTGCCCGTAAGTGCCAAGCTGCTATTAATTTATTAATTAAACTCTAAAAATAGCAGGCATATATGGATAAGAAAAAAGCACTCGAAGCGGCATTATCACAAATCGAAAAATCTTTCGGCAAAGGCTCCATCATGAAGCTCGGCCAGCGGGAAGCGCTCAATATTGAAGCGGTTTCAACCGGCTCTATCGGGCTTGACCTCGCGCTCGGAATCGGCGGGTTGCCGAAAGGCCGCATCGTCGAAATCTATGGCCCGGAAAGCTCAGGTAAAACAACGCTCACGCTTTCCACGATCGCGCAGGCGCAGAAAGCAGGTTTAACCTGCGCTTTCATCGATGCGGAGCATGCGCTTGACCCGATTTATGCGGCAAAGCTTGGTGTGCAGGTGAATGACCTCTTGATTTCGCAGCCTGATACCGGCGAGCAGGCGCTTGAAATCGCTGATACGCTTACCCGTTCCGGTGCAGTGGATGTTATCGTGATTGACTCGGTTGCGGCGCTTGTCCCGAAGGCGGAGCTTGAAGGCGAAATGGGTGATTCGCATATGGGATTGCAGGCGCGTTTGATGTCACAAGCGCTTCGTAAACTGACAGGTTCTATCAGCAAAACAAATTGTATGGTGATTTTCATCAACCAGATCCGCCAGAAAATCGGCGTGATGTTCGGCAACCCGGAAACGACAACAGGCGGCAACGCGCTGAAGTTCTACGCTTCCGTCCGGCTTGATATCCGCCGCATTGGTGCCATCAAGGAAAAAGATGATGTCACCGGCAGCCAGACCCGCGTGAAGGTGGTGAAGAACAAGGTTGCGCCTCCGTTCAAGCAGGTTGAGTTTGACATCATGTATGGCGAAGGCATCTCCAAAACCGGAGAGATTATTGATCTCGGCGTTAAAATCGGCGCAGTGGAGAAAGCCGGTTCATGGTTCTCCTATGGCTCGCAGCGTATTGGACAGGGTAAGGAATCCGCTCGTGAATTCCTGAGGAACAACCCGAAGATCGCCGATGAGATTGAAGCAAAAATCCGCAAGGCAGCGCAGGAAAGCAGCGTAGTTGCCGAGATTGGCGCTAACGAAGCTGAACTGGAAGAGGCGAGTTAATATTTAAGCTCATGCGCCGCATGGCTTAGCGGCCTCAATGGCCTTGCCTTCGCCTGTGGCTCGGAACGCAGGTAAGTTATGGGTGATATTGTATCTGAAATTAAGAATGTTCTGGAATTGGCCTATGCTGAGGACATCGGCGCGGGTGATGCAACGGGTAACTCGGTAATTCCTGCTGATAGCGTTTCTGAATTTGTGTTCAACACACGTGAGGAAATCGTTTTTTGTGGCACGGAGGCTATCAGGCAGGCGTTTCCTGATGCTGAAATTTTTGTGAAGGACGGCGATAAGCTCCCGGCAAAATCCGCAATTGCGAAGGTGGGGGGAAACACGCGTGAAATTCTTGCGAAGGAACGTAGTGTGCTTAACCTTATCCAGCTTCTTTCCGGAATTGCCACCGAAACGGCAAAATATGTTGAGGCGGTGAAGGGGACGAAAGCCAAAATGCTTGATACGCGCAAGACGGTTCCGGGGCTGCGGGTATTGTCCAAATATGCGGTGAAATGCGGCGGCGGGGAGAACCACCGTATGGGGCTTTATGATATGGTGATGGTCAAGGACAACCATATCAAGGAAGCGGGCGGAATTGCGAAGGCTGTAAAAAAGGCGAGGGTGACCGGGCTAAAAATTGAGGTTGAGTGCGATTCAATTGAGCAGGTTAAAGAAGCCCTGCAAGCCGGGGCGGACGTGATTATGGCGGATAATATGGGTGTTGCTCAGCTTAAGGAAGTTGTAAAGCTGGTGGCCGGAAAGATACCGGTTGAGGCTTCGGGGAATGTTAATTTACAAACGGTGCGCCAGATTGCGGAAACCGGGGTTAATTTTATTTCAACCAGTAAAATTACCATGTCAGCCAAGGCTGTGGATATAGGCTTGGATTAATTAAATGTCACGGTGGCGGATGACGGATTTGTAGCCGTTCTTGGCAAGGATATTGGCGAATTTCTCGGTAATGAATACGCTGCGGTGTTTGCCGCCGGTGCAGCCGAAAGCGATTGTAAGGTATGACTTGCCCTCCGCTTTATAAGCCGGAAGGAGTGGCAGGACGAGATTCTGCAATGACGTTATGAATGGCTCAAAATTATCGTCTTTTTCTATATATGAGGCAACGTCCTTATTTTTACCATTTTTCTCACGCAGCTTTTCGACATAATGAGGGTTTTTGAGAAAGCGTGCGTCAAACACCAAATCTGCTTCGCGCGGGATGCCGTGCTTGTAGGAAAATGAGGTGAGGGTAATCAGCAGATTGTCTTTTTCCTGTGAAAAATGGCCGCGAATCCAGTTTCTGAGGTCATTTTGGCTGAAATTTGAGGTATCAAGCACATAATCCGCATGTTTTTTTAACCCTTCTATGAGCTGTTTTTCATGGCGGATACCGTCTGCAATCGGCCTGTCTTTCGCTAGCGGGTGGCGACGGCGTGTTTCGCTGAAACGGCGGTGGAGAACGTCTGTATCGGCATCCAGAAAAAGCAGGGTATGTTCCAATTTACCTATAACTTCCAGAAACTTATCTGCGGTGAAGCCCTGATTTCTGGCATCTACACCTACGGCGAGGAGGCCGTCTTTGGGGTAGGTTTGCACCAGGGATGGAAGGATTGTAAGGGGGATATTGTCGATCGCGTCATAGCCCAAATCCTCCAAAGCTTTTAACGCTATTGACTTTCCGGCGCCTGAACTGCCCGTGACCAAGACAATATTATTTAAATTTTTACCCATTTTGTGATATAATGGGAGCAGGAGATATTTATGTCCAGAGGTTTTTTTGGTGGCCCTTCAGGCGGCGGCAGCGGATTCGGCTCAAAACGCAAGAAAAATGAATTCCGTGAGAAATTCGATAAAATGATCAAGTCGCACCAGCGCAACTATAAGAGCACCATGGATGAGCTTGTAAGGGAAAAAACCCGCCAGCTCACCGACTATAAGGAAATGATTGAAGATTTGATGGACGAAAAAATGTTCAATGGCGGGATCGGCCCTTCGTTCCACTTGCCGGGAACTGTCGCTCCTGAGAAGAAGGAAATGACCAAAGGCCAGAAGATGGCAATGGAACTTGCCATGCAGAAACGTGCCAAGGAACGTGCTAAAATCCGCGACCAGAGGGTGGAAGTCGTGCCAAAACAATATACGGGCCGCGCAGGCGGGTGGATTGATAAAACGGGCAAAATCCGCAACAAATTTGGCGTGATCGTTATGGAAGTGAATCTTGATACAGGTGCAATTACGAACCGTATGGGTATGAAGGTAGGTAAATATAATCCGAAATCAATGTCGTGCGATTATAAGATACAGCGCCTTATTGACCAGTATACGCGCGATGCAAAGAAGATGAACCCATTCCAGATGAACACTTAAGGGTTTTTCTCGCTGCGCCTCTTATTCCAGTATTCCAGCCGTTTTATAATCTCACGCTCAAAACCGCGTTCAACCGGCTGGTAATAGCTTGCGCGCGGCATGGATTCAGGGAAATAATTTTGTCCAGAAAAACCGTCTTTCGTGTTGTGGTCGTATATATAACCTTCGCCATAACCCTCCTGCTTCATGAGTTTTGTAGGGGCATTGAGTATATGTTTGGGAGGCATTATCGAGCCTGATTTTTTTGCATCACGCGCGGAGTCATTAAAGGCAACATAAACCGCATTGGATTTTGGCGCGGTGGCGAGATAAACAACTGCTTGCGCTATGGCCAGTTCTCCTTCCGGTGAGCCAAGCGATTCATAAGCCTGCTGCGCGGAAACGGTCTGCGTTAATGCCTGCGGATCGGCAAGGCCGATGTCTTCCGAGGCAAAGCGGATTAAACGGCGCACTATATAAAGCGGGTTTTCGCCACCTTGCAGCATACGGTTAAACCAATAAAGCGCGGCGTCAACATCGGAACCGCGCAGGGATTTATGCAAAGCGCTTATGAGGTTGTAATGCCCTTCCTGCGATTTGTCATATAGCGGCGCCCTTTGCTGCAAAACTTTGATAAGTTCATCGGTATCAAATTCGTTTTCCGGTGCCAGGGTTAGTAAATCCTCTACCATGTTGAGTAGATAGCGTCCGTCGCCATCCGCCATTGCGCATAAGGTTTCCCGCGCTTCGGAAGTTAAGGGAAGTTTTTTTCCGGTGAATTCCTCGGCTTGCGCAAAGAGCTTCTGGAGGATTTCGCTATCAAGCCTTTTTAGCACAATAACCTTGCAGCGGGAAAGCAATGCTCCATTTATTTCAAACGAAGGGTTCTCGGTAGTTGCGCCAATCAGGGTTATTGTCCCGTTTTCAACATAGGGCAAAAATAAATCCTGCTGGGAGCGGTTAAAGCGATGTATCTCATCTACCAGAAGAACGGTTCTTTTTCCGGCCTGTTTATCAATTTCCGCCTTTTCAAAGAGTTTGCGTAAATCTGATGTCGCGTGAAGAATTGCTGAGAACTGGACAAAATTGGCTTTTATTTTGTCGGCAATAAGTCTTGCGATTGTAGTTTTTCCGCATCCGGGTGGACCCCAGAATATTATGGATGGCAGGTTTCCGCCGGCCAGTGATTTTGAGAATAGGCTGTCCTCGCCAATGACGTGTTCCTGCCCCTGAACTTCTTCAAAGGTTTTTGGGCGCATGCGGTCAGCCAGCGGCCTGCTATCATCCGCTGCGCTGAAAAAGAAACCCTGCTGCTCAATTGAGTTTTTTGCCATGGTTTTAATATAATAGGCTCCGGAGTTTATTTAAAGCCCATGTTTTCCATATAGCGAATTTATGTCAAGCTTAGGAGAATAAGTCCGGTTTAACCTTATAACAAATGGTATTTTATATGAAAAATCTAGCTATTACCGGACTTATGGCAATTGCCTTAAGTGGTTGCGTTACAGGACATCCGGAACATGACAGAAATGCCCGCCCGGCAGATTACCGCGCTAAGCATTATAATGAAGACGGCAAGTGGGAGCAGCGTGACAATTACCGTTATGACGGTCGCCGCGCTTATGACGATGACGATTACCGCATGAAACATTATGACCGTCAGTATTATCGCGATAAACGCTGGCCGGCTTCACGCGGGAATTAAATGGTAAAAAATTAAATGGTTAAAGGCGGGTCCCCGTAAGATAATTATATGCAAAAGTGGTAAGGTTTGACAAATGGCGTTACAGGGTTAAATTGCGGTTGGAGATTGATATAAAAAAATGACTGAGGACCCGCTATTACTGTCACGGATCCAGTTCGCGGCAAATATTACGTTCCATATATTATTCCCAACGATAACAATCGCGCTGGCGTGGGTTTTATTATTCTTTAAAATCAAGTTCGGAAAAACAAAAGATTCCAAGTGGCTGGATGCTTACCAGTTCTGGGTAAAGATTTTCGCTCTCTCCTTCGCGATGGGGGTTGTCAGCGGAATCACCATGTCTTTCCAGTTCGGCACCAACTGGCCGGGATATATGGAGACTGTGGGTAATGTGGCAGGGCCGCTTCTTGCCTATGAAGTGCTTACCGCCTTCTTTCTGGAAGCCACTTTTCTTGGTATTATGTTGTTTGGTTTCAAACGTGTATCGCAAAAAGTCCATACGCTGGCGACATTCCTTGTCGCGTTTGGTACATCCATGTCCGCGTTCTGGATCATCGCGCTTAATTCGTGGATGCATACGCCAACCGGATTTGAAATGATTGACGGCAAAGCGTATGTCACCAGTTGGGTGGAGGTGCTGTTTAATCCTTCCATGCCTTACAGGCTGGCGCATATGTTAATTGCATCCGGGCTGACAATCGCTTTTTTGATGGCCGGTATTTCAGCTTATCGCTGGCTGCGTAATGACCGCGCGCCGGGCGTTATGGCCGCGCTTAAAACCGGTGTTTATCTGGGGGCGGTGCTGATTCCCCTGCAAATTTTTGTGGGTGACCTGCACGGGCTTAATACGCTTGAGCACCAGCCCGCAAAAATTGCCGCGATGGAAGCTATATGGGAAACTGAGAAAAGCCCGCCGCTGATATTGTTCGCAATCCCGAACGCGGAAAAGAAAATTAATGAATATGCCATAAAAATTCCCGGTCTTGCGGCATATATCCTTACCCATTCATGGGATGGGGTGGTTAAGGGGATCAATGAATTTGAAGGTGAGCATCCGCCGGTCGGGCCGGTATTCTGGGCGTTCAGGATTATGGTAGGCGCCGGATTATTGATGCTTGCGCTATCATGGTTCTGCTCATGGCAGTTGATACGCAGGAAGGATATAAGCAATTTATCCGCGAAAGCTCTGGTTGGCTGCGCTTTTATCGGCTGGGTGGCTGTGGTTGCCGGTTGGTACACGACGGAAATCGGCAGGCAGCCTTATTTAGTTCAGGGGGTGCTTAAAACGGCTGATGCCGTGGCCGATATTCCGGCGCCAATGGTTGGCCTGACGCTGGCTATGTATCTGGTGCTATATATCGTGCTTATAATCGCATATATGGCAGTTGTGTTTTATCTGGCAAGGAAAGCGGGAAAATCGAAAGAAATCTTATCGGAAGAAGCTTTTTCATCTGCGGCCACGGCAAAAATTACTCAAAAGGGAGAAGCGTGATGGAAGCTGAGGTTCTTAATCAATTCTCTGACTGGCTGCCGGTTGCGTTCGCAGGGATCATGGGGCTGGCCATGCTCGTATATGCACTGCTCGATGGGTATGACCTTGGGGTTGGCATTCTTATGAGCCGCGCTGATAATAAGGAAAAAGATGTAATGATCGCCTCAATTGGCCCGTTCTGGGATGCCAACGAAACCTGGCTTGTTCTTGGGGTGGGGGTTCTGCTTGTGGCGTTTCCGCTTGCCCATGGCATTATCCTGACTGCACTTTATTTGCCTGTTGCCATAATGCTTTGCGGATTGATCCTGCGTGGTGTTTCGTTCGACTTCCGCGCTAAGGCACATGCAAAAAGCAAGCGCAAATGGGATTATGCCTTTTTTGCCGGTTCGTTAATCACTTCAATCGCCCAAGGATATATGCTTGGGCAGTATATACTTGGCTTTGAAAACGGCCTGCAGGAGCAGGTGTTTTCGTTCGTAATCGGGCTTGCTTTTGTTGCCGGTTATGCGCTTATCGGGGCGTGCTGGTTAATCCTTAAAACAGAGGGTGAGTTGCAGGTTAAGGCGGTTTACTGGGCAAGGCGCTGCTCATGGTTCATGATCGTTGGGGTAATTATGGTTTCTTTGGCAACGCCATTTGTTAGTGAACGCGTGTTTGAGAAATGGTTCAGCTTCCCGAATATAATCCTTCTTGCCCCGATACCGCTTATTACCGGTGTGCTGTTTATAGCAATGGAAGTTGTGCTAAGGACATTACCACGTAAAAATGACAGGTTCTGCTGGCTGCCTTTCATGCTGACGATGGGGATTTATATGCTTTGTTTCCACGGGCTGGCATATAGCTTTTTTCCGTATATTGTCCCGGATAAACTGACGATATGGGATGCCGCAAGCTCGCGTGATTCCTTAATGGTGATTTTTATTGGGGCGGCTGTGGTTGTTCCGGCAATTATTGCATATACGATTTTTGCCTATCACGTGTTCCGCGGAAAGGCCAGCGACCTGAGCTATGATTAGCAGGATTATTGCTGTGGCTTAGCCAATTACGTTATAGCCTGCGTCAATATAGAGGGTCTGGCCCGTAATCTGTTTTGCATTATCGGAAACGATAAATGATGCCATTTCCCCAATCTGTTCCAGTGTGACCAGTTGATGCAGCGGGGCATTCTGCGCCGCTTTTTCCATCAGTTTATCAAAATCCGTCAGTCCGGAGGCGGCACGGGTCTTTACTGGTCCCGGTGAGATTGCGTTGATCCTGATATATTTTTGTCCAAGTTCGGCTGAAAGGTATTTTACGCTGGCTTCAAGGGCGGCTTTAACCGGTCCCATGAGGTTATAGTTGGTAACAACTTTTTTAGCACCGTAATAACTCATGGTAATTATGCTGCCGCCGTTTTTCATCAACGGTTCAGCCGAGCGGGCAAGCCTGATCAGCGAATGGCATGAGATATCCATAGCGGTAAGGAACCCTTCGCGCGATGAGTCAACCACTCGCCCCTGAATATCATTTTTTGGGGCAAAGGCGATGGAATGGACAAGAAAATCAAGCTGTCCCCATTTTGAACTTATTTCATTAAACAGGGCTTCCTGCTGGGCATCATCCTGCACGTCAAGGGGCATAAAAATCGGTGCTGCAACTTCTTTTGCCAGCGGTTCAACATAAGTTTTCGCTTTGTCATTAAGGTAGGTAATGGCAAGTTCTGCCCCATAGTGGTGAAATGCTTTAGTGCATCCCCAAGCGATTGAGGAGTCATTCGCTATCCCGACGACAAGTCCTTTTTTTCCTTCCAGAAGTTTTGTCATGGCTATCATTCTATAAGAATTTCAGGCAGTGTCCAGCAATCATACGTTCTTCATCCGCCCGGATAACCAAAGTTTTGAATGATGGCATGAATTTAAGGTGACCGATGATTTTATTGCGTACTTTACTGTGATGCTCGCCAATTCCGCCGGTGAATACCAGAGTATCAAGGCCAGATATCGCAACAGCCATGCGTGCGACATGCTGCGCCGTCATCATGGCGAAATAATCAATTGCGAATTTTGCTTCGGGGGTTTTGCTGGAGGATAATTCACGCATATCCCCGCTGATTCCTGAAAGCGCCTTCAGGCCGGATTCATAGGATAATATCCTGTCAATTTTCTCGCCATCCATTCCAAGCTCACGTATCATATATAGCGTAACGCCGGGGTCGATACTACCGCAGCGGGTTCCCATAGGAAGGCCGTCAAGCGCGGTCATTCCCATTGTAGTATCAATGCTTTTACCCTTTTTTATTGCGCAGAGGCTGGCCCCGTTGCCGAGATGGGCGGCAACAATTTTGCCGTTATATAGCTTAGGGTAGTTCGTTTTTATTGAATGGGCTATCCATTCATAAGAAAGGCCGTGAAAACCATAACGCCTTATGCCTTTATCCCTTAAGTCCTTAGGCAAGGCATAATGACGGAAAATCTCAGAATGGCGGGAATGAAAGGCGGTATCAAAGCATCCTATCTGTTTTGCGGCGGGAAAAAGTTTTATCAACGTATTAACGGCGGAAAGGGCGTGTGGCTGGTGAAGGGGAGCCAGAGGGTTAAGCTTGGCTAGGTTCTTCAGTATGGCAGGTTTTAGTTCAACCGGCGTTGTATAATCTTCTCCGCCATGAACGATTCTGTGTCCTATAATCTTTATATCCCACTCGCTATTAGACTTTAACCAGTCCAGAATTGCGGCTAGTGCGTCAGATTGCTTTGTTGATTTTGGCAGGCGGCTTATTGTTTTACCGTTGATAATAAATTCCGGTGAGGAGCCGATTCCTATAATTCTTCCATCGGCAAGTAATTCAAGCTTCTTGTTCGCGCTGAAAATACGGAATTTCAGGCTGGAGGAACCGGCATTCAGGACAAAAACCGCATTGCTCATTTTACCAGACCTTCCTGGCGTGCTCTGGCCATTTGCAGCGCCAATGCGCAGGAAGCAAGGCGGGAACGCAATGAATCTGCCCTGCTTGTTAATATTATAGGGATTCTTAAGCCAAGTACCAGCCCCGCCGCAGTTGCGCCGCCAAGGAATGTAAGTTGTTTTGAAATCATGTTTCCGGAATGTATATCGGGTGCCAGTAAGATATCCGCATCTCCGGCCACTTCCGAGGTAATTCCCTTATCCTGCGCTGCCTGCCGGCTTATCGCAAGGTCAAGGGCAAGCGGGCCGTCCATAATCACATCGCTAATCTGTCCGCGCTCCGACATTTTGCATAATGCCGCGGCATCAAGTGTGGCCTGTATGTCAGATTTAACTTTCTCTGTTGCCGCAAGTACCGCGAGCTTGGGAAGTGAAGGTTCGCCCATAATCACTTTCCAAAGGTTTATCGCATTACGGCATATATCTGCCTTATCATCCAGAGAAGGGCTGATATTTATTGCCGCATCCGTGATTATCAATAGTTTATGGTAGGTCGGGATGTCCATGACAAATGCGTGGCTGACACGTCGTTCAGTGCGCAGTCCTACCGAGCTGGGCAATACGGCAGACAGTAATTCATCGGTTGAAAGGGCGCCCTTCATAATGGCGGCTACGCTGCCTGAAGCTGCTAGTTTTGCTCCTTCCGCCGCCGCCGCATGGCTGTGCTCGGTGGGGATTAATTCAAATGCGCTGATATCCAGATCCGCTTCTTCCGCTGCCGCTTTTATCCTGGATTCAGGGCCAATAAAAATTGGCTCGATAAGTTTTTCCTGAGCCGCTTCAATTGCTGCCTTGATGGCAATCGCATTTACCGGGTGTATAATCGCGGTTCTGCTGGGCTGGCATTCAGAACAGGTATTGACAAGGTGGCGGAGGCGGTCCTGATGGTAAAGATGCACGTCAGGCAGGGCAGGACGTGTGCCGCGCATCTTTTTGGTTGGGGCAATCACCACGGCTGTTCCGCTTACAACGGTTTCACCAAGCGCGTTGGTACACAGGCAGTCAAAAATGACTATTTTTTTATGCTCGCGTTTTTCTTTTACCGAAACGGTCACCGTGATTTTTTCACCGGGACGAACGGGCTTTTTAAAATCAAGGTTCTGGTTCAGGTAAATCGTGCCGGGGCCGGGCAAGGTGGTGCCCAGCAAGGATGAGATCAACGCGCCGGACCACATTCCATGCCCGATTACACCGCCGAAAATACTGTCTTTGGCGTAGGACTTATCCAGATGGGCGGGGTTAACGTCACCGGAAATAATGGCAAAAAGCTCAATATCTTTCTCAAACAAGGTTCTTGTAAGGCTAGCTGTTTGCCCTAATTTTATTTCATCAAAAGTAACATTTTCAATATTGGCGTTTTTATTCATGGCATTTACCCCTTATGCATTTGCGATACCCAGCCAATTTCGTATGCGTTTTTCGCATTCTAGCACCAGCAGGAAGATTATACCAATCCCCACGACAAGCAAGCCATCGTAAACTGTAACCGGATGAGTTCCAAAAACTTTGTTGAAGAAAGGAAGGTATGTTACAGCAAACTGGGCAAATGTAATACTGATTACTCCAATCAGAACCGGCGGGGTTCCTATAACCCCCTTTAAAGTCAGGGATGTGCCGTGAACATAACGGACGCTGAAAAGGTAGAAGATTTCCAGCACTACGATAACGTTAACGACAAGCGTATGCGCTACTTCAATGGGTAATTCACGGGCAACGGCGTAATAAAATACGCCAAAGGCGCTGAACATGAATAACAGTGAAACAAAGATAATCCGCCATAGCATGAATGAAGAAATTATTGATTCTCCGGAGCTGCGGGGAGGGCGCTTCATGGTTCCCGGCTCTGTCGGCTCAAATGCAAGGACAAGGCCGAGCGCAACGGAAGTTACCATATTGACCCATAATGTCTGAACCGGGGTGATAGGCAGCGGCAGGGCGAACATAACCGCGACAATTATTGCCAGAACCTCGCCAACATTGGTAGGCAGCGTCCATGCGATAACTTTACGGAGGTTATCATATACAGTGCGTCCCTCCCTGACGGCAGCCGCTATGGAGGCAAAATTATCATCGGCAAGGACAATTTCGGCGGCTTCTTTTGCTACGGCAGTTCCTTTATTTCCCATCGCAACGCCGACATTGGCCTGTTTCAGGGCGGGAGCGTCATTTACTCCGTCCCCGGTCATGGCTATCACCTCACCATCTGCCTGCAATGCGCGGACAAGGCGAAGCTTGTGTTCCGGGTTAGTCCGGGCAAAAACCGTTATGTTTTTTACAATTTCTTTCAGTTCAGTATCGCTTACGCTATCAAGTTGCTGCCCTGTCATAATCTGGGGGTTGTCGGCAAGGCCAAGCTGGCGTGCAATGGCGAGTGCTGTTCCTGCGTGGTCACCCGTAATCATAACCACCTTGATCCCTGCATCATGGCAATTCTTTACGGCTAAAATCGCTTCATCGCGCGGCGGATCAATAAGCCCTACCAAGCCAAGCATGGTAAGGCCGGATCTGGCATCTTCAAAATTAATATTGCTCTTGTCTTTCGGGTAGGCTTTCACCGCAAGGGCAAGTACCCTCTCACCGCGTGAGGCCAATTCTTCAATACGCTGAAGCCAGTATTCGCTGTTTATATCTTTATCTGCATCGGCATGGCGTTCTGAGGAACACATTGCAATCACCTGTTCCGGCGCGCCTTTGACCATCATATAATTATTATCGCTATCAATCCCACTATGGAAGGTAGCCATAAAACGGTACTCGGCATCAAAAGGTATTTCATCAATACGTTGTAACTGTTTGCGTAACGGTTGCGTTAGCCCCGCTTTTTCCGCCAGTGAAACAAGCGCCCCTTCCATAGGGTCGCCATCAACCTGCCAGGCAGATTCCGATTGACGCAGCCCGGCATCGTTGCATAACAGGGCCGCGCGGCATATTTCGTGCAGGACATTGCTGGTTTTGTCGTCCGGGGCGCTTCCGCCTATGTCAAAGCTACCTTTAGGTTCATAGCCGATGCCGGAAACGCTTATAGTGCATTCTGAGGTTACAACCTGCCTTACCGTCATTTCATTACGTGTGAGCGTCCCGGTTTTATCTGAACAGATAACGGATACCGCGCCCAATGTTTCAACGGCAGGAAGACGCCGGATAATAGCGTTGCGCTTCGCCATGCGGTGAACGCCAATTGCGAGTGCAATAGTCATGACTGCGGGCAGTCCTTCCGGTACGATAGCTACCGCAAAGCCAACCACAATCATGAAAGCGTCGGCAAGCTCATAACCCCTTAAATAATATGCGGAAACAAATAAAATTGCGGCAACTGCAAGGATTATAACGGTTAGTTGCTTAGCCAGCCTGTCAATTTGCCTTAATAACGGAGTTTTTAATGTTTCCACATTACTGAGCATGGCATTGATGCGCCCAAGCTCAGTATTCGCGCCCGTGCTGACCACAACCCCGCTTCCCTGTCCTGCGGCGACAAATGTTCCGGAAAAAGCCATGCATGATTGTTCCGCCAGTTGCGTGGAAGCTTCAATAGCTTCCAGGGATTTCTCAACAGGTACTGATTCACCCGTGAGCGCAGCTTCCTCTATGCGTAATGATTTCGCGTGTAATAGCCTGATATCCGCAGGTATCCTGTCACCTGCCTCCAGCAGGACGATGTCACCCGGAACTATGTTCTCTGCATCAATTGTGATGCGTTCACCGTCACGCATGATTGATGCGCGGGGGGCTACCATGTTTTGTATGGCTTCAAGCGCTTTTTCTGCCTTACCTTCCTGAATATAACCAATGACAGTGTTGACAATGATAACAAGTACGATGACGGATGCATCAACACCGTGCCCCAGAAATGCGGCGATAACCGACGAAACAAGCATGATATATATCAGCATGTTATTAATGTGAGCCCATAGGCGTGCATACCAACTGCGCTTTCGTGGGCGTGGCAGGCAATTAAGCCCGTATTCCTTTATACGACTTTCCGCTTCCTGGCTGCTCAAACCGTCTGCTGATGTATTTAGTTGCTGGCATACGCTATTCGGCGCAAGTGCATGCCAAGGTAAGAGTTTCTCTGACATTAGGATCCCGATAGTTTTGACAGAAATATATAATATTATATGCGCAGCTTTTGCTACTTTTTTAAGGTAAAATTAGTTTAGGGATTATGGGGGTAAATTGAATATCTGAAACAAGAAGTTGCTATATGAACTGAAACAGCTTTCTAAAGATGGTCGGAGCGGAGGGATTCGAACCCCCGACCCACTGGTCTTAACCTTGAACGCTTAAAGACAGCGCCCAGATTAGATTTCTACTAAAAGGCCGATTTGTGAATAGCAACCCTTTTGCC
>CAZJFC010000027.1:0-26065 GCA_964545245.1 uncultured Rickettsiales bacterium | reverse complement strand
CGACGAAGCAATCCAGTCTGGATTGCCGCGCTCACGTTGTTCGCTCGCAATGACACATTAGGGCAGAGGTTACCTTGCCACCACAAGTCCGGTCAATGGTTCGCTCTTATCTGGGCTGACGGCACGTGAGGGGTTTTCTCCTATAGGCGTGTTTTCAGGTTTATTATCAGGCAAGGCAGCAGCTTGCTCCGAGGGGGCTTCGGTAACTTTAGCTGCGTTATCCGCCGGTGTTAATTTAATATGGGGAAGGAGTTTCTCCGCATGCAGGATTGTTTTTTTCAGGTTGTGCGTGAACCTGTTTAATTGGGGGCCGTTAAGCGCCGCGATAGCAGCGTTCTGGTTGAATGCCGTATATTGATGGGTTTCCGGCGGCGCATCCTTGTGCTCTATGGTTTGTATGGCCGGGCGAATATTGATGGCTTTAAGCGTTTTATCATCATAGGTTTCAATTATAACCTTATCGCCATTGACGCTGATAGGAAGGTTCCAGCCGGATTGCCTGAAAGATTCCCTCAGGACGAGGGCGTGGCTTTCACCGCGTGCGGAAATAATCACCTTTCCATCGGCGTAGCTATAGCTGAAGCCATTGATGAACCAACCATCCTTTAGCCGGGCAAGTGTGGCCATGATCTCGTTATAATTACGGAAAACATAGGCGTCAGGGTTGGCAATGCGGCTATATAAATTTCTTATACTTCTTGGTATCCAACTCATCACTAACCATTAATGAAAGTAAACAGGATATGGTTTTGATTTTCTAAAATCAATAATAAAATTCCGCCTCGCCCTAACCGGAAGGATTTAGTATTATTTTTACCGGATTGGGGTAGGTTAGCCATATGCGAAATATAAACGCTGGAAACCGTGGTTTCGGACTGATTGAACTGGCGCTGGTGCTGGTGATCTTCGGGTTGCTGGTAGCGGGGATCCTTGCCAGTGATGCCGTAATCAAAAGCGCGCGGTTGCATGGATATGTGGTGAAGCTACAGAAATACGGTACGGCAACGCAGGGCTTCCGTAATTTATATGGCTCTGAACCCGGTGATTCTTCACAGCTTTCCCCTCCGGGCAACGGGAACAAATATCTGGATGGCGCAGGTTGCAACGCCTCCAGTGCTGCATTTTCGGGCATAGAGTCAACGCAGGTCTGGGGGCATATGAGCAAAACCGGAATGATTGAGGGCAATTTCGCGCCATATTCACCGCTTTCATGCACCGGCGGCACGCAGGATAATGAATACAGGAACCTCGCGGGGGTTATAATGCCGGTTTTTGCAAATCTGAGAGCATATTATGACCAGGGGTTTACTACCGATAAGGTGGGTGTTTCATATCAGGTGGACTTAGTCTCGGGGCAGTATGCGCGTTATTTCGTTTCATCGCTGCCGCCGACGGAAACAAGGCTGCTCGACCAGAAGCTCGATGATGCCGTTGCCACCACCGGGGTTTTCACGGCAACCGAGCATACTACCGGGCTGAATTGCTATAACTATCTTACCTCGACCACCAGCTTCTGTAATTTCCGCTGGTACCCAACGCGTGAGGATAAGATTTAGCTGACCGCGCCACTTGCCTTGCGCTGTTTCTCGCTTTCGCTCTTGAGCTGGCCGCAGGCAGCCATGATGTCCTGCCCGCGCGGGGTGCGGATGGGGGCGGCGAGGCCGTTATCGAAAATATATTGTGAGAATGCCTGAATCTGGGTGGGGGCGCTGCATTCATATTTAGTGCCCGGCCACGGGTTGAACGGGATGAGGTTTACCTTCGCTGGCATACCTTTCAGGAGCCGCACCAGTTCTTTCGCGTCCTCAAGCGAATCGTTGATGCCTTTTAGCATCACGTATTCAAACGTAATCTGGCGGAAGCTTTGCTCCTTGCCGTTATAATAGCCGCGGCAGGCGGCGAGAAGTTCCTCAATCGGCCATTTTTTATTGATGGGAACTATCTCATCGCGCAAATCGTTACGCACTGCGTGGAGGGAGATGGCAAGGTTGACGTTGAGGTCTTCGCTGCATTGTTTGATGAGGGGAACAATGCCGGAGGTGGAAAGGGTGATGCGGCGCTTGGAAAGTTTTATTCCTTCGCCGTCCATAACGATTTTGAGCGCGGTTTTTACGTTGTCATAATTGAGCAGTGGCTCGCCCATGCCCATCATCACGATGTTGGAGATCATGCGGTTTTCGGAAGGTGAGGGCCATTCGCCGATTGCGTCGCGCGCGACCATGAACTGGCCGATAATATCAGCGGCGGTGAGGTTGCGCACCATTTTCTGCGTGCCGGTATGGCAGAAAGTGCAGGTGAGGGAGCATCCAACCTGCGAGGAAACACAAAGCGCCCCGCGGTCTTCTTCCGGTATGTGTACGGTTTCCACCTCGTTGCCGTCTTCAAATTTGAGGAGCCATTTGCGCGTGCCGTCGAATGATTTGAGGTCACGCGAAACGGTGGGGCGGCCAATGTAGAAGTTATCGGCAAGCTTCTGGCGGGAGGGTTTCGAGATGTTGGACATCTTCTCGAAATCGGTCACACCGTGGAAATAAACCCACTGCCAGACCTGTTTCAGGCGGAATTTCTCAAGGCCGAGAGCTTCGAGCCTTTGGCCGAGTTCCTCACGCGGGATGCCGATGATGTTGGTTTTATTTGTCATTATTTTTGGCAAGGCGTTTTTTCTCCTGCCTCTCGATTTTTTGTATATTGTCGGCTACCGGTAAATTTTCCGGCATGGTTCCACCCAATTCCTTTATTGTCTTCCGGACTTTTGCGCCAACATCGTAATGTGTTTGGTTGGCCTGCGCTTTGCCTTTTATATTCTCTCTCCGAAGTTTTTCTTCGGTTTGGGTTACGCGGAAGAAATTAGCCGCCAATTCCGTGCTGCCCATATGGTCTAAGATTTGCTGGCTTTTCTTTAAGCCCTTCTGCATATGGATATCTTTCTGTCCCATACCGCCATAAAGTCCTTTATATCCGTGGTCTTGGAAAATTGCATAGTCCAGAGGTTTTATTACCCCTGCTTCCTTCGCCACGCCTGCGAGGTTTTTATTGTGAATTTTCATTTCCGCCCTGAGTGTCAGCCTTTTCCGGTTCTCGGTTTCTTCTTCACTCACTTCCTGCTTTCGGGTTTGTACGGCAAAATATGTTTGTCCGGCGGCAACTATTTCTTTTGAAGGGTCAGCATTCTGGATAATCAGATAGCAGGCATAGCGGGATAATTTGTAACTATCTATTTCTCTCTTCGCGCCGGAGCCGAGTTCCACCATTTCGTGGAAATGCACGAAATGGTCATCGATTTGGTGGCCGCTGTTAGAGCAGGCGGTTTTAGCCTTTTCTATGACAGGGAGGAAATTTCTATATTCCGCATATTGTAAAATCCCGGCAAGCCGGCGTGCCGACCAAAATTCAGCACCGTTTGAATCAATCTGTTTTGATACCTCGAAAGAATGGCCGGATTTTGATTTTGTAAGGTTATTCATGAAAATTCCTGTATGGCATGACGGCGCTGTTTAACAGGAAAATGCCATAAAAGCAAGGAATTAGGGGTAAAACTGATTGAAATTTCGCCGCCAGCGAAGTTCCCTTCTTCAGGATAACGTCCTGATATCTTTTGGAATGCTGCTCATAGGAATTAAGACCGGTATATAATTACCTGCACAGCGCTTTCATGCGGTCATAGGCGGCGGTGGCGCCTTTCAGGGAATATGTATCCACGGAATAAGTATCCCTTTGGGAAACGCCCCTTACTTCAAGTTTCGCGCCGCGCTTTATGCCTGTCACGATAGCGGCATCAGTGTTGGAATCCTTCGCCCAGGCGTTTTCGCCCTGGGTGAAGAGCTTGTATGATTTACCGTCAACTTTGACCTCGACATCAACTTTCTGCTTGTAGGGATAACCTGAAGAAACGTTGATCTCATCGGCAGCGCCCTTGCTGTTGACGAGGACGTAAGGCTGGCCGCGCTTTTTCCAGTTGCCGGTCTCATTCACCGGGGCGGAGGCGATGTAACATGAATTCCCGCCGGAATACACGTTCCAGTCACCGTGGGTGGAATCAAGCTGGGCTGCCGCTGCCGGGGTTGCGCTGAAAACTATTGCAATTAAGCTGAGGATTTTCTTCATTTTCATTACTTCGTAAGTTTGGGTTACTGAAATTTATGCCGTAAATTGAGTTATATTTTATTGCTACATAGTTTCAAGAAAAACAAAACAGTTTTTTTTGCATTTTCCGCATTTGTTTCCCGGCCAAACAATTATGGCAACATTTGATGATATTAATTTTTATAGTGATATAAAATCCTGAGTTTATAGAATTTTTTACCGGTTAACCGGTTTTTAACCCGTGAAAGCTAGCATCGTCGGGAAATTTCATATAGGTAAAAATATTATGCACAAAGCTTCAGCCCTCGCACTTTTATTTTGCTTGCTGTCGGCAGGCCCCAATCCCATAACGCTCCCGGCTAATGCCAGCCCCCAGGCCGCGCAGGAATTTGCCGGATATACGAAAGATAATTATTTCGCCGCAGTGGAAAGCGGCCAGATCGCAAGGCTCGATGCATTCAAAAATTACTGGCAGGCGGAAATTGCCAGCGGGAAATATCCCGGCTACAAATTCTCGGTTGATTTCCGTGACGCGGAAGGCAATACGCCGCTTATGAAAGCTGCTTCAGCCGGAAAAGCCGATGTTGTAAGATATCTGGTCTCCGAGGGGGCGGTGGTCGACGCGCAGAATAGTGCCGGGCAGACTGCGGCAGCCCTCGCCGCAACCAACGGCCATACGCAGGTCGTAAGCTACCTGCAGGCCGTTAAGCCGACTTACCTGCCGGCGCTGGCGTCTGTTCCGCCGGTTCAGGCGGCGCCTCCTGCCCCTGTGCCGACCCCGACGCAGGTTCACAGCAACCCGGCAGGACGCGCTCCGACGGCAGACACCACAACCGGATATATGGCACGCAACGCGATTCCTATCACCCTTACGGTAGCAGGTGTGGGCGCGGCCGCTGTGGCGCTTGCAGGCAGTGGCGGCAGCGGCAGCAAGAAAAAAAATAGCTATCCCGATAATGATTATGTGATCCTGCCTCCGTTCCATCCTTCCAATTATGACCATCCGCAGAACGGGGACCCGAATGATTTTATTAATGCTGAATCAAACGAGCAGGCCGGTTTCCACCAGATAGAAAGCGAATATGCGCATGCCAGGGGATATGACGGCAGAATTTATGAACGCACGAATTACGGAACCCTGATTGACAACATTCCTGACGGGCGGGTTACAGTTGCGGTGATTGATTCAGGCGTTGACCTTGACCACCCCGACCTTGATGCGAATATTCTAACCAGCAAGGCCGTGACCTGCACGGATGCCGCCGGTTGCGTTGCCGGAGGTGATGATACTGACGGGCACGGGACGGGCGTTGCCGGGATTATAGCGGCGGAAAGGAACGGAACCGGAATCGTGGGTATCGCCCCTGAGGCAAGGATCATCCCGATTGCCGCAATCGGGATTGCCGATGGTTCTGACGACAAGGCGTTCAAATATGCGGCGCAGAACAACGCGCAGGTAATAAACGCCAGCTATGGGCTGGGTTTCGGGCCGCTGGAAATTCCTATCGTAACCGCTACTACCGGAGATTATACCGCACCGCTTAATACCGTAGAGTTTAAAATGCTGGATAGTCTCGTCATCGCGCTCCGCGATGTTGTAAAGAAAGACGGTATTGTGGTTTTTGCCGCGGGTAACGGTAGTATGGACCAGGTTGGTGTGCTGGCCGGGTTACCGTATTATTTCCGCGGAAATATCTCGGACAAACCGGCGGATTACAACAAGATCAACCCGCTTAACCTCAATTTCAAAGACCATTGGGTGGCAGTGGTTTCGGTGGATAATACCAATACGATTTCCCCTTTCAGCAACCATTGCGGCGTTGCCAAGGAGTGGTGTATTGCCGCTCCCGGCCAGGCGCTTGATATGACCGATATCGGCGGATACCAGACCAACAGCGGCACTTCCTTCGCGGCTCCGCAGGTTTCCGGTGCGCTCGCCGTGCTGCTTGGCGCTTTCCCGCACCTGAACCCTGAGGATGTCGTGCGGATTATGTTTGAAACCGCAACCGACCTTGGCGCACCCGGCGTGGATGATATTTACGGCCACGGGCTGGTGAACCTTGACAGGGCGACCTCGCCAACCGATGACGGATGGGAAATTGCGCTGACTTCTTACTATGCCGGAACCAGCGCGGCGTTTGAGGCGAGCCGTTTCAGCACTTCATCCGCTTACGGTAATGCCGTATCAAGCGCGGTTGAAGGCAAAAGCCTGATGTTCCTTGATAAATATAAGCGTAATTTCTATGTCCCGGCAGAAAGCCTGTTCAGCCAGAACCCGCGCAGCAGCTTTGCTGAGAACAAGCTGGAAATGTTCGGGCGTGGCACGTTTAGCAACAGCTACGCTTTCGGCGATAATATCAGGCTCGGCTTTGACCTTGAGAAAGATTACGACGAAAACTTCATGAACCTCGACCCGAAATATAGCGACGACAAACTGCGCAGGATGTCATTCACATATAATACCGGGGCGGTTGAAGCGAATTTCAATTACAACATGAAACCTTCCGACGCTGTTGGTTTCGCCGCGTTCAGCGGGGTGGATATGCAGGATTCGGAAGTCAGCCAGTCATTCAAAAACCCGTATCTGGGGCTTTCCGGGAACGTGACAAGTACGGTGCTTGGCTATTCCCCGGAAGGAAATTTGAGCTTCCGCTTCGGCGCGTTTGAGGGCGATATGGATGATTATGGATTAAACCTCGGCAATGACCGCAAGGTTAGCGGCGCCTATTCAGAAGTGAGCTATACCGACAGCAAAAACGGTTTCGGCGTGAGCCTGCAAACGGGTTATACGAATGAGAGCGAAACCTTGCTCGGCGCGGAATCGGGCGGCGCGTTCGACATGGGGCAGGACGGCAAAAGCTATTACGCCGGGCTTGCCGCGAAATATGATGTGACAAACAACCTTTCATTCCTTGCGAATTATAATTTCGGCGTAAGCGAGATGGATTCGGCGAAGCATTCACTTATTTCCGGCATGGGCAAGGTTTACTCCGACTCGTTCAGCTTCGGCGCGGAATATAAGGACGCAATCAGTAAAAACGATGCGTTCCGCTTCGCGGTTTCGCAGCCGCTCCGCGTGATGGACGGCAGCGCGCAGCTCTCACTGCCGCAAGGCATTCTGGCGAGCGGCGAGGTTATCTATGACCGCCAGAATATATCGCTTTCCCCTAACGGCAGGGAAATCGACCTTGAGGGTTATTACAAGGTCGGCCTCAGTGCTGGTTCCAAGCTGGATCTGGGCGGCATGGTTCGTTTCGAGCCTGACCACATCGAAGGCGCGGAGCCGGAAGGCCTGCTCCTGATGCGCTACCAGCAGGCGTTTTAGAACGCAGCTATTCGATGAATTTGATAGTCACCATACACCCTACATCAGTTAGTGTGGCATGAGGCAAGAGACCCAAGTCCAGCGTCCTGTCTGGAGGCACCATCGCTAAAGTGGGTTCATGATCAGTATCATAAGCGGCTGTAGCAAAAGCAGTATTTACTTTATTGAACAAGTGATATATTGGCCCGCTAACTCCAAAACGGAAGCGGCAAGTCGTGAGAGGCGTACCTTTTGATTTTGCCGATATTAATATCCGGCTTATATCGTTAGGGATAACAACTCTCTGGCAGTAATTCATTCCGTTCGCTGGACAGCAATCCTGTGTAGCATTATCCGAATCAAACATTATAACAGGACGCTTAAAACCGGCACCAGTACAGCCAGGACTTGCCCCCGATTCGGACCAGGTGATTCCAGCAACCACCCCCCTGAACGTGCTCCAGTTTTCACCAGCGACCTCGGTTCCGGGGTCAACTTCCGGCGGGGCGGCAAGCGCGCCGGTCTCATCCTTTATCATCGGTGTAGTTTTCCATAAAACAAGGTCGTCAAAATAGAGTGATGCATTCGTTCCGTCATTCATTGCTGTGTCGCGGAAGGTGATGTCACCATCGCAGTTCTCGCCATCTTTCGCGCCTGTATTGCAGGCGGCTGTCGCTTCACCCCTTCTCCTGTGTGTTCCCTTGCCGTCCTTGCCGGAACTGAACACAACATAAGTCGCGCTGGCCGCGGGCGTTATGATGGGATTGTTGTTGGCATCTACCACATCAATGATTCCATTAGGTAATGCCGCGCCAGTTGCGGCTTTCGTAACCGCATAAGTAAAGCGGTTGCTCCATGAATCGAGCATTATATGTTCTGGAAGGTTTAATGTCCTGACCGGAACAGCGCCGATTCTGATATAGTTTGGGTCAGTTCCAATTTGAGCAACTCCCGCAACGGGAGCAGCCTCGCAATCAGTTGCCACACCAAAATTCGCGGTGTCAGGCAAAGCGGTTTTGCTGGCGGGGCATGGGAGTCCTTTATTAAGTATTACATGAACATTAAGTGCTTTCTGGATAACATCCAGCTTATCACGTGTGGTTTCAATTTTCTTCACATCCACATGGGCGGAGGCAACCGGAATCACCGAGGCGAGAATGATTCCGATGACCACCAGCACGATTGAGAGTTCGATCAGGGAGAAACCCTGTTTCTGGTTACGTGGTTGCGTGGTTACGTGGTTGTTAAGTAAGGGTTGCACCTCACCCCACCCTCTCCTCATAGGAGAGGGCTTTTTGTTTTCCCCCCTCAGGGGGGAAGCGGAATAAGCCCTCCTCCCTGAGGGAGGAGTTGGAGGAGGGTTGGTTCCTGTATAAGATTCCCGCCTGCGCGGGAATAACAGTTTATTATTACGAAATCCTGAAACTAAAAACTGAAACTGGCAACTCAACATATTCCCCTCATTAAGCTTGATAGCCGGGGAGTTTACAAAACCTATAGTTCAAAAGGTTCGCATTGGCCTTTAGGGCAAGCCCCTGTTGCATACGCCAATGCCTCCCCGGCCAGGGCCGAGGAGTGGGATAACGGTCACTAACCGTGAACTATAAGAGGTTGTAACGCCCCACAGGAAGATGCTTCCTGCGGCGGCAAGTTTACATTATGCGGATTAATTTTCAAGCACAGGTTATATGCAGAAGTAAAAGGATTATCTAAACAAACTCAAAGCGCACGGCGTGGATGTCGCGCCCGGCGGCTTCTATCACCAGTTTGTGCAGCCTGCGCTCGCGTTCCACGCGCGAGAATGATTTGAACGGCGCGGCGGAGATTTTAACTACCATGTGGCTTTCATCGCCAAAACCGTCATGGCCTGCGTGGCGGGCGGATTCGTCATAGACGTCCAGCAGTTCGGGGTTAAATTCTGCTTCCAATTTTTGTGTAATTGCGGGTATTATGCTCATGTTCCCAAGATTATACCATCAACCAGTAACCATCAACCAACAACTTTAAAAAATGACCGATACCATAGTTTCCGCTAAAAAACTTTTCAACCTCCCATTTGAACTGGAGGTTCCCGCTTTCAAAAACCGCACTGAATACGTGCCGGAGGTGGATGATTCATACCGTTTTGACCCGGAAACCACCAAGGCGATCTTGATCGGCTTCAAGCACAACCGCCGTGTAATGGTGCAGGGTTACCACGGCACCGGAAAATCCACCCATATCGAGCAGGTGGCGGCGCGGCTTAACTGGCCGTGCATACGCATCAACCTCGATTCGCACATCAGCCGGGTTGATTTAATCGGCAAGGACGCCATCATATTGAAAGACGGCAAACAGGTCACGGAATTCCAGCCCGGCATTTTGCCTTACTCGCTGGAACATCCGGTGGCGCTGGTGTTCGATGAATATGACGCAGGCCGCCCGGAGGTGATGTTCGTTATCCAGCGCATCCTTGAGGCGCAGGGCAAGCTCACCCTCCTTGACCAGAACAAGGTTATCAAACCGCATCAGGATTTCCGCCTTTTCGCCACCGCCAACACGATCGGCCTTGGTGATTCAACCGGGCTTTACCACGGCACGCAGCCGATCAACCAGGGGCAGATGGACAGGTGGAACATTGTCGTCCAGCTTAACTACCTCGAAGAAAAGGCCGAGCAGGATATTGTTATTGGCAAGCTGCCGAAGCTGGCGCCGAAAGAAAAAGAAAAAATTAAGGCGATGGTGAACATGGCCAACCTTACCCGTCGCGGCTTCATGAGCGGGGATATTTCCACCGTTATGTCACCGCGCACCGTAATCTCATGGGCGGAGAACTGGCAGATATTCGGCGACCTCGAACAATCGTTCAGGCTGACTTTCCTCAATAAATGCGATGAAAGCGAACGCCCGGTGATTATGGAATATTACCAGCGCTGTTTCGGCGAAGGCGATGTTGTAAGAATCAAGAATTAATGAAACAAAAAGACGAAATCTCGGCGGCACTCCGCGCCCTGTCAAAAAAGAACCTGGACGTTTCCTTCCAGCTTTCCAATGATATGGAGCCGAAGAAAATCGCCAATTCGGTAATTTTGCCGGATGTTGATAACCTGCCCGTGATACGCGGCATGGCCGACCAGGTCGCGGCAAAAATCCGCTTTCATGACGAAGAACTGCATGCAAGCCTTAAGCCGCGCGGACACGATCAGGGCGAAATTTTTGATGAGCTGGAAAACATCCGCACCGAAGTCATGCTCGCGCGCGATTATGCGGGCGTGCTGCAAAACATTGCCGGGAACAAGGTTTATGATGACAGTATCCCGTCACTGGTGGGCAAGGTGTTCTGGCACAAGGCGCTGGGCCTGAAATATGTCGAAGGCAGCGTGCTTGAAAAATGGATAACCTCCAATGCCGGGGAGGAGATGAAGAAACTCGCCGCCAGCGTGGAAAATCAGGAAGAATTCGCAAAGGCAGTGATGGGTCTTATACACGTCCTTGAAACGCAGAACCGCGCCGAGCAGGCGCAGACTGAAAAAAGCGAATCCCGCCCGCAGGATGAGAAAAAGCAGGAGCAGGACGACGATCAGGAAGATGATAACGACGAGCTTGAGCAGGAGGCAAACCGCCAGAACGAGGGGCGCAGCGGCAAGACCACAATATCCGCTACGGAAGAGTTGAAAGGCGGCAGCGAGGAATCCGGCGCGACCCCCGGCCATTTGCCGAATGTTGAGGCAGCGCCGGAGTTTGAATACAAGGTTTACACAAGGCAGTTCGATGAAGTGGTGACGGCGAGCAACCTTGCAAGTTTTCAGGAACTGAGCCGCCTGCGTACTCAGCTTGATTCCAAGATGGCTGGCCTGAAAACCATCACCAACCGCCTTGCCGCCCGCCTCCAGCAAATGCTGATGGCGCAGAAGGCAAGCTGGTGGGAATTCGATAAGGAGGAGGGCAATATCGACCCGAAACGCCTTTCGCGCATTGTCGCCAACCCGGAATTCGAGAATATCTATAAGGTCTATAAAGAGTCCGATTTCAAGGATACGGTGGTGACCCTGCTGCTCGATAATTCCGGCTCGATGCGTGGCCGCCCGATCGTTTCGGCGATTGCCTGCGCCGACATCCTCGCCCGCGTTTTGGAGCAATGCGGCGTGAAGGTAGAAATTTTAGGTTTCACTACGGTGGAATGGAAAGGGGGCAGGGCGCGGCAGGCATGGCAAAAGGCGGGAGCGCCGAAAAACTCCGGCAGGCTGAATGATTTGCGCCATATTATATATAAATCAGCCGATGCGCCGTGGCGCAGGGCAAAGCGCAACCTCGGCCTTGCGTTGAAAGAAGGCTTGCTGAAAGAGAATATTGACGGCGAGGCGATAATCTGGGCCTCGCAGCGTTTGGTCATCCGCCCGGAAAGCCGCAAGATTTTAATGGTTATTTCCGACGGAGCGCCGGTGGATGACTCGACGATTTCCTCCAACCAGCCGAATTATCTCGATACGCATCTGAAGCACATCGTGAAAAAGATTGAATCCGCCAACCAGATGGAATTGCTCGCTATCGGCATCGGCCATGATGTGGGCAGGTATTATAAGAATGCGGTGACGATTATGGACATTGCCGATCTCGGCGAAACCATGGTGGGCAAAATGGAAGAACTGTTTGGCCGCGCAGTTGCCTGAGTGAGTTAGTTACGTCATTGCGAGGAAGGCTATGCCTGACGAAGCAATCCGGACTGGATTGCCGCGCTCACGTTGTTCGCTCGCAATGACACGGAAGTAAAAGTAAGAAACCCTGCTAAACTTTCGGTTTGAGCAGGGTTTCTTTGGGTACAGTACAGAAAAATTCAAGTTGTCATTCCCGCGAAGGCGGGAATCTTAAGACCCCCGCCTGCGCGGGAGTGACAGGATTTATTTTGCCGCTTTCTTTGCTACGGGTTTTTTCGCCGGGGCTTTTTTGGCTTTTTCCGCCTTGCCTTCACCGCGGATTTTTGCGGCAGCTTTGGCGCGAGGGGATTTTTCAGCTGGTTTTTTGGCTTTTTTCTCGAACGGCTTTGCGGGGGTTTTAGCTTTTATCTGTTTTTTCAGCGCTTTGCCTTTTGTCGTCAGCTTTGTAGCTGAGGTTTTCAAAAGGAAATTGTCCAGACCGCCATTGTGCTCGATCGAGCGGATGGTCTTAACTGCAAGGCGCAGGGAAACTTTACCGAGCGCGTCTGACAAAACTGTCACATTCTGGATATTCGGCACGAAAGTGCGCTTTGTACGCACGCCGGTTTGGCTACGCTCGATCGGGACATTGTATCCGACCTGAGTCCTAACACCTGTAAGTTCACAACTTCTTGACATTTCTACCCTACCTTTTAACTTTGGGAGGCGGAATATATCTACCAAAACCGCCAAAAGTCAAGGCTAAAAACTTAACCCCCGGATTTGGCCGAAATTGGGAACAAACATGAAAAAGCTGATAATCGGCCTCGTGGCCTTTATTTTATTGATAATACTGGCTCTGGTAGTGGTTCCCAGCTTCCTTGACCCTAACCGCTACAAGGGCGAAATTGAGGCTCGTTTCAAGGAAAGTTCCGGGCTTACCCTTGCCTTGCGCGGGCCGGTCAGCCTGTCGCTGTTCCCGGTTCCCAAGGCCACGGTTTCCGATGTGACGGTTTCCAATAACTCGAAAACCATCGCCAGCGTGAACAGTATAATTGCTTATCCCAAGCTGGCCGGGCTTCTTTCCGGGAAATTTGAGCTGGAATCACTGGAAGTCACCTCCCCGAAAATCATTATTGAAAGGACGGAGGGTGTTTATAACTGGGAAAATGCAAAAAATTCTCCCGTAAGTGAACCTGCCGCCGCTTCTAGCCCTTCTGCCTCTGGAGGAAAGGTGGATATGGCAATCAATTCGGTAAAAATTAATGATGGCAATATCCAGTACCGTGATGAAAATAACGAATACAAAATCACCGGCCTGAATGCCACTGCTTCGATTGGTTCCCTGCGGGGGCCTGTAAAGTTCAATGCCGACATGAATTTTGACGGTGAAAACATTGCCCTGCGTGGCGGGGTTGAGAATTTCTCAGACCTTACGGCGGATATCGAAGGTGATTTCATGGGCAGTAAAATTTCCTATCGCGGCAGGCAGGGCGATGGCAAACTTTCGGTTTCCAGCCCCGATATTTCCCCGCTGGTACAGAAATTCAGGATAAGGGAAATTGAGCATCTCGGCGGCAAGCCTGTCGGCTTTT
This sequence comes from uncultured Rickettsiales bacterium, assembly GCA_964545245.1. GTDB lineage: Bacteria > Pseudomonadota > Alphaproteobacteria > Rickettsiales > 21-14-0-20-44-7 > CAZJFC01. The sequence continues at coordinate 12,470 of CAZJFC010000027.1, read as the reverse complement.
CTGCCGATGTTACTCGCCACGAGAATATAATCGCGCTCAAAAACATGGATATATCGCTGGGTGAAACAAAGGGCAGCGGCAGCCTTAGCGTTGGTGAGGAAGAAACTTCGGGATATACCGAAATCACCACGAATTTGAAATTCCAGAACCTGAAACTGGATGATTTATTGCCGCCGGAAGGTTTCCAGTCAAAAATCCCGCCGGAGGAAAAAAAATCCGAGCGTGAAAATTTCCGTGAAGGAATAAAGAAAAAAACAATGGCGCATGTGCAGTTTTCAACAGACCGCGCAAGCTATAACAAGAATGTCCTCAATAACCTGCAATTCATCGCAACCGTTGATGGCGATAATATAGTCCTCAGCCCTTTCAACGCCGATATTCCCGGCGGCGGCAGGCTTGAGGTTTTCGGGACGATAAGCAAAGACAGCAACGGCAGGGCGTTCGACGGCGCAATTGCCGGGCAGGGAACTGACCTCAGGAAACTGCTTGAAACCTATCAGGTGGATGTCGGCAGGGCAAAACCGGCGGTGCTGAAGCAATATGCGTTTTCGTCGAATATATATACGCGTCTGGCGGAAGATAAGACTACTCTTAACCTGACCAAGGCGGATGTAAGTTTTGATGAAACCCGTTTCAGCGGCAACATTGAGGTGGTTTTGGCGGAATCTGCCAACGGGTCCAAACAGATCCCGGATATTGACCTGACCGGCAGCATCGGAAAAATCAATTTTGACGATTACCTTGCCGACTCAAAGCCTGCACCTGCCGCTCCGGTTGACCCTAACCGCCCGCAAGGGGTGATTGAAAAACAGCTTAATTTTGACTGGCTGCGTGAATTCCCGGTTAAAGGCAAGGCCAACCTTAACATTGGCAGTATTGGTTTTGGCGGTGATATATATTCCGGCGTAAAGCTACAGACAAATTTCCGCCCCGGTGAAATTTCGATTGGTTCGGTGGTTGCGTCCGGGCGCAAGATACAGTTTTCCGCACGCGGCGCCCTGATGGCGGGCAGTGAAAGGGCAAAAGTTGTAATTGAAGCGAATCTTGGCCAGATAGATACCGCGAACTTCATCAGCGCGGAAAAACAGGCGGCGGATAAAGCTGCGGCAGGTACACCCAAGAAAAAAGGCAAGGCGCGCTGGTCAACTGAACCGTTTGACTTCAAGCCGCTTGATGAACTCGATGTGGAATTTGTCATCAACACCCCGCTCCTGAAGCACCGCGAGCTTGCCATCGGCAACCTGATTGCCAAGGGGGTTCTGGATCGCGGCAAGCTTAGCCTTGACCGTTTTGACGGGAACATGTTCGGCGGCGCGTTGCGTACCAAGGGCAATTTTGACATTTCTTCAGTGCCGACATTCGCGGTGAATTTTGCTGCGGATAATATGAACCTGGTTGAGGTTGCGCAGAAACTGGCCGACAATAACCGCCTTGCCAATGGCCGTACGAATATCAGCGGCAGCCTGACGGCGGGTGGTGTCCATCAGCTTGCGATGATACAGAACCTTGAAGGCGCGGTGACAATTGCCGGGAGCGATATCTGGGTGAAAGGTTTTGACGTTGATGTATTCGCGCAGCAGCTAACCAATATCAACAGCGCATTAAACATCGTCCCGCTCGTCAAAACTGTTTCGGATGATTCAAGCGTGACCAAAATCAATGTGCTGAAAGGCTCGTTGCTGGCGGGGCAGGGTGTGGTGAAACCGCAGAATTTCCAGCTCCAGACGAAATCTGGCCAGGGCAGGTATGAAGGCTATGCCGATCTGGTGAACTGGGTGATGGATACCAAGGCGATATTCAACCTGATAATGCCCGACGGGAAAGACAGGCCGGGGCTTGGCATCCGCATGAGCGGCGATATTGACGAGCCGAAGATCGAGGTCGATAGTGATGAAATCCGCCGTTACATCGAGCGCAGGCTGGTGAATTACCTCGGCAAGAGAAATATCATCCCGCAGGAAGTTCAGGGTCTGATAGGCGGTAATACAAGGTCTGGCGGCGGGCAGGAAGCTGACCAGGAAACTCCGGCAGCGAATGACAACAAGCCGCCGACCAAAAAAGAGATCAAGAACGAGTTGATTAAACAAGGCACGCAGGAACTGCTAAGGGGCGTGCTGAAGCAATAGATCAAACCTTTGCCAGCGGGTGGTGTTGCTGCACAAGGTCATAGAGTTTCTTGCTCTGTATATGCGTGTAAATCTGCGTGGTGGCGATTTGCTCATGGCCGAGCAATTCCTGCACCAGCCGCAAATCCGCCCCGTGGTGGAGCAGGTGGCTGGCGAAGGAATGGCGCAGCACGTGCGGCGAAACTTTTTCCGGGTCAATACCGGAATTAATTGCAAGCTCCTTGAGCATCTGCCCAAAACGCTGGCGCGTAAGATGTGATTTACCGGAGGGGAACAGCCATTCATTTTGTGCTGTTGCCGCCGCTGTTTTTTTCTTTTTTTCCGTTTTTATTTCACATTCACGCAAATATTCGCCCAAAGCCTCCACTGCCTTCCTGCCGAGTGGGACGATCCTTTCCTTGTTGCCCTTGCCTTTGACGAAAACGTGGAAATCATCCTTTTCGCGGCGGATGGAAGATTTTTTCAGTGAAATAAGCTCGGTTACGCGCAAGCCTGTAGCATATAGAATTTCGAGCAGGCATTTGAGGCGCGTGTCGGAGGCTGCGGCTTCGAGCAGTTTTTCAACTTCCTCCTCCTCAAGGAATTTCGGCAGGGATTTGCCCAGCTTCGGCGCATCGATATTGGTGCAGGGGTTATCGGTGCGGATTTTTTCCACATAAAGGAACAGGAAAAACTGGTTGAGGCTGGAAAGCTTCCTTGCGCGTGTGCGGGCGGAGAACCCCTTATCCGCCAGTGAACTCATATATTTAATGATTTTCTCGCGGCTCACGGTTTCCGCAGGTTCTTTTATGAAGCCGATAAAATCCGCAAGGTCGCGGCGGTATGATTCAATTGTGTTGGCGGAGGAGCCGCGCTCGACACCCATCATTTCGAGGAAAGATTCCAGATGCAAAAAAGCTGACATGCCTTATTATAGGCGCATGAAACTGAAAAAGCCAATAACTCTGATCGGGCTGATGGGCGCAGGAAAAACCACGGTGGGAATGTATCTTGCCCGCAAGCTGGAAGTCGGCTTTGTCGACTCTGACCGTGAGATTGAAGCGCAGGCGGGCTATCCGGTTTCCGAAATTTTTGAGCGGGACGGCGAGGCGTTCTTCCGCAAGGTTGAGGCAAAGACCATCCGCGAGATCCTGGAAAAAAGCGATGCGCCCTGCGTGCTTGCCACCGGCGGCGGGGCATTCATGAACCCGGAGACCCGCGCGGTGATATTGGGAAAATCAACCTGCATCTGGCTCCGCTCCGACATTGCCACGCTGGTGGACAGGCTGGAGAACACCACCACGCGGCCTTTGCTCGCCAATGTGAACAAGCACGAGATGCTTACAAAACTGATCGGGGAAAGATATCCTGTCTATGAACAGGCGCATATAATTGTTGACACTGACAGCAATTCCCGCACGATTATTACCAACGAAATCATGAACAAGCTGGAAAATTGTGAAAAAACTGAAAGTTGAACTCGGCTCGCGCAGCTATGATATTTTAATTGGTGAAAACCTTTTGCATGAGGTTGCACCATTCATCCCGCAGAAAAAAACATTCATTATCACTGACCGCAACGTGGCCGGGCTACACCTTAAAAAACTTGAGGCGGCGCTCAAAAAAGCGGGTATTTCATATAAAACAAAGATCCTGCCGGCGGGCGAGAAAACCAAAAGCTTCGCTAACCTTGAATCGGTGTGCGATTTTTTGCTTAAAAACAGGGTTGAGCGCAAAACCACGATTATCGCATTCGGCGGCGGGGTGATTGGCGACCTTGCCGGATTTGCCGCCAGCGTGACATTGCGTGGAGTAAATTTCATCCAGATACCGACAACATTGCTCGCGCAGGTGGACAGTTCCGTGGGCGGCAAGACGGCGGTGAATTCCGGGTTCGGCAAGAACCTCGTCGGCGCGTTTTACCAGCCCAGGCTGGTTGTGGCGGATACCGCAATTCTGAAAACCCTCAAGAAACGCGAGTTCCTTGCGGGCTATGCCGAGGTGGTGAAATACGGCCTTATCAACCGCCCGGATTTTTTTACGTGGCTCGACAGCACAGACCTTAAAAAGAAAGAAAACCTGATTGCGGCGATTTATGAGTCATGCAAGGCGAAGGCGGAAATTGTCGCCGCCGATGAGCGCGAAGGGGATATCCGCGCGCTGCTCAACCTTGGGCACACTTTCGGCCACGCGCTGGAAGCCGAGTGCGGATATTCCGACAGGTTGCTGCATGGCGAGGCGGTGGCGCTGGGCATGGTGATGGCATTTGAATATTCGGCAAGGCTGGGGCTATGCCCGCAGGCGGATGTGGAAAAAATCATTGCCCATTTCAGGAAAATCGGCCTGCCCGTGAACCCGCGCAAATACCTGAAAAAATGGGATGTGAACGCGCTGGTTGGGCATATGAAATCCGACAAAAAGGTCAAGGACGGCAGGATGGTTTTCATACTTGCGCGCGGGATCGGCAAGTCATTCATCGCGGATGACGTGCAGGAAAAAGACTTAAAAGAGTTCCTTAAAACTTATGCCTGACAAGAGCATAGATGGCTATATCCTTGAATTTTACCCGGTGGGCAATGTGGTGAAGGTGAGCGCGGTGGATACTGAAACCGGAACCGAAGTTTCAATCATGGGGCCTGCAACCGCACCAAGGGAACAACTGCAAAAACTCGCGATACAGAAGCTTGAATTTATATTAAAAAAAGGTTCCGCAGATTGAACCTTAATCCTATCTATGGCCATAAGCGGCTATGAGAGCGGGTTATGCTGTGAATATATTTTAATAAAGCAGGTATAAAAATCTCATATGTTTTTGTAAAAAATTGCTTTGAAAGTTTGCAAGCTGAAGTTGATTGTGCTATATTGCATCGCACAATCAGTAAACCCAAAACCTGATAACACGCATAATTCTGAATATCCAACATGACTAACATAACAAAATTAAACACGAACACGGAGGCTTCAATGGCTACTACATCACGCAATACGCAGGCAAAACCTGCCAACAACAATACACAGAAAAAACGCGGAACTTATGATTTCAGCTCTGCGTCACTTTCACCGGCAGCGGCAAAAAACACCGCGAAAAAGAACGCGGCTTCCGCGAAAAGGGCGGCAACAAAAACAGCTTCTGCCGCGCAGAACAATATTAACCTTGGCCTTGCGTCAATTGCAAAATCGACTTCAAACGCCAGCCGCCAGACTGCAAACACCGTGAATGATTCGGTCGAGCGCAGCGCGAAAGCGGTTAAAGGCGCATTTGCGAACGCGGCAACCAACGCGAAGCAGATTCAGGAAAAAATCAATACTTTCAGCAAGGAAGTTACCAATAACCTGACCCAGACCGCGAACCGCGCGGCAGCCAATGCTAACGCAACACTTGAAATAGGCCGCCAGAATGCGGAAGCAATTTCACAAAGCTACCAGACGGCGACACAGGCCGCGCAGGAGGCAACTTCCGAGTTGTTCAACTATGTGAACAACAGCTTCGCGGAAAATGTTGAAGCTGCGCGTCAGGCTCTTGAATGCCGCAATGTGAGCGAATTCTTCGAACTTCAGAACGAGATCCTGCGCTCCAACATTGAGTCCGCCCTTGAGCAGACGCTTAAACTTTCCGAGCTTGCAATCCAGACAGCGACGGAAGCGCTTGAGCCGATCAACGAAACTGTTGCCCGCAACTCGAAAAAACTTTCTGAACTGGTAAACTAGTTCCGGAATTTATAATTAAAAGCCCTGCGCGAGCGGGGCTTTTTTTAGGGGTTTATATACTCCTGGCCATAACTTATCATTGCGAGCGAACAACGTGAGCGCGGCAATCCAGGCTGGATTGCTTCGTCGGCGGTGCCTCCTCGCAATGACGTAGCCTGAATGCAATCCGCAGCTTGGCTAATCCTTTTTTATGGCTGAAATTAATACAAATGTTCGTCGGAGGGGAATTTGCCTGATTTTACTTCATCGGCATATTTCTTTGCCGCTTTTTTAATGGTTGAGGCAAGGTCCGCATATTGTTTCACGAATTTGATTTTGGAGCCGGTAAGGCCGAGCATATCATCACTGACCAGAACCTGCCCGTCGCATTTCGGCGAGGCGCCGATCCCGATAACCGGGATTTTTACTGCCTTGGTGATCTTATCGGCGGCGGTTCTTTTCACGCCTTCAAGCACGATTGCAAAACATCCGGCGGCTTCCAGCGCTTTTGCGTCGGCAACCAGTTTTGCGGTGGCGGCATCGTCTTTACCCTGCACCCTGAACCCGCCATAGGCATTGAATGATTGCGGCTCAAGCCCGATATGCCCCATTACCGGGATACCGCGCTCTACAAGGAAGGATGCGGTTTCAGCCATTTCCGTCCCGCCTTCGATTTTAACCGCGCTTGCGCCGGATTCGCTGATGATCCTTGCGGCGTTGCGGAATGCCTGCGCCGGGTTTTCCTGGTATGAGCCGAACGGCATATCCACCACCACGAGCGATTCCCTGCTGGCGCGCGCGACGGCTTTGCCGTGTTGTATCATCATGTCCAGCGAGACGGTAAGAGTGGAATCCATGCCGTAAAGCACCATGCCGAGCGAATCGCCGACCAGCAGAATGTCAACCTCGCCGTCGAGCAGTTTTGCCACCGGATAAGTATATGTAGTAAGCACGGTGATTTTGCGTTTTGCTTTCAGCGCGGTGATTTCAGGGACGGTGATTTTCATGATCCGTTCGGGCTTTCGGGTTTATGCTTCACTGGGATTGTAATTCATAGCCGGTGCAGATTTCGATGCCTCATAAGGCAGGAATACGGTTATGGTCGTTCCCTTGTTCAGCTCGCTTTCCAGTTTAAACTCACCGCCCAGTAATTCCACAAATTTTTTCGTGAGCGGAAGCCCCAGCCCGGTTCCCTCATATTTGCGGGAAAGTTCACTGTCCACCTGCCCGAACGGGGCGAGCGCCTTGGCGATGTCTTTCGGCGCGATGCCGATGCCGGTATCCTTGATCTCGATAGCGACATTGTTTTCGGAGACATTGTGCCAGACAGTGACCATGACGCTGCCTTTTTCAGTGGTAAATTTAACCGCGTTGGAAAGTAGGTTGTTGAGTATCTGGCGGAGTTTTTTTGCGTCGGTGCGGATGACGATCTGCTCTGCGGGGAGTTGTTTTTCCAGTTGCACCCCGGCGTTATTGGCGCGGGTTTCCTGCGTTTTGATGCAGGAGCCTATCATTTTCTTGAGGTCGACATCCTCGGATTCGATTGAAAGTTTTCCGGCCTCGGCTTTGGAATAATCGAGGATATCGTTGATGAGGCTGAGGAGGTGGACGCCTTCGCCGTGGATGTCGCGGATATAGTTTTTATACTGGTCGTTGACGAGCGGGCCCATGACCTCATCCTTGATGATCTCCGAAAAGCCGATAATGGCGTTTAGCGGGGTGCGCAGCTCGTGCGAGATATTGGCGAGGAACTGCGATTTCGCCTGGTTTTCGGTTTCCGCGCGGGATTTTGCGGAAGCAAGTTCGATATTGGTTTCGTATTGCTTCTCAATAATTTTTTCGGCGCGCCGGGTGGTATAAAGTAACGTAATGAAAAGGATAGCAAAAATCCCGATAACGAACCCGATACCGAGATACTGGAAATTACGCAAAGTGGCGGAGGCAATCGAGACATCATAGAAAATCTCAAGCACGGCATCAACTTTCATGGGCCTGCCGTCCACAACCTTGATATAGCTGTCGGAGGTGAGCGGGATGAGCGTCCTTACCAGCGTGCCGGTTTTTTGTGCGCCGTTGGCAAGGCGGAAATTCGCGTCATAGATGATCTCGCTTTCAACCAGCCCGCTTGCCGCGACAACTTCCGGGCGCAGGTCCTTTGAGTTGTCACCGGTAATATCCTGTGAAGTATCAGGGGTTGAAAGGTTGATGGTGGAATGGTCGACCGAGATGAATTTTACTCCTTCGGGCGTATAGATGGAAAAGCGCACAATGGCGATTTCCTGCATGCTGGCGACCATCTTACGGCCGAATTCCTGAAGGTGGGTGAACTCCTGGTATTTATCACGGTCCTGCGGCGGGACGCTGAAAAAGGCTTTCACCACCTGCTTGTAATCGTTCCAGATGGAGTTGTTGAAACTTCCCGCCAATGCGATGTTGTTTTGCTCCGCCTGCTTCGAGATGATCTCATCGGCGGCGGTTTTATAATACCAGCTCAAAAAAACCGCGGCTGCAACAATCAGCCCGATACTGATAACGAAAAAATATCGCAGGTACGAAAACATTTGTACTGAACCGGTTTTTTATGTTGTAATAATTATACTGGCGTAGTTTATTAGGCAGGTAGTTAAAAAAGTGTTAGGCAGGGCAATAATATAATTATTGTTCCGTGCCGTATGCGAAAAACACCCAAGAAGGTGGAAACGCTTTGTTAACTATTTGTTTTAAATTAAATCCGGGGCCGGATTATGAGACTGGGGAACATCATGTGGATTGTGGTGCCTGTAGTGGTACAGGTGGCATATCCTTCCGCGTCCAGCGCCCGCCTCAACGTCCATTGCGATATCATTGAAGCTTCCGGCATCAGCCAGGCATTGCAGGATCTGGGCAGTATCCTTTCCTCGACCAACCCGCAATCGCTGAGAGCGGCCCCGCCTGAGAAATTCCCTCCCCTGCCGCCCGGTTTTGTCCCGCCCCCGGTAGTGGGCAAGCAAGGGCAGCCCGTGCCTGAAGCACGGTTCCAGCCCCAGCCCCAATATGACTATGCGAACCTTGCCCCGGCAACCGGTGTGAACGAACAGCCGCTTAATATCGGGAATTCGGCCAGCAATACAGTGGTTTCTGCCCCGCCTGTGGTTGAAAGGCAGCCGGAAATTATTGAGGAGCGCCCGCCGAGAAGCCCGGCGGTGGCTGGCGGCACGCCCTTGCGCGAGCCATATCTTTCCCCTGAGACGCAACGCACCATGCGTAATATCCCGTCGGATATCGGCGCGATAAGGTCTGATTCGCCGAGGCTGGTCGATATGCAGCGCGGGATGTTTGAGAATATCGACGAAGATGAGGAGCCTTCGGGGCCTCCCCGCGCGCAGATCGAGGTGACGGACGGCCCGCCGGATATGGACAGCAAGCCGAAGCCGCGTTTCGATATTTCGGTGGATGACGTCCCTACTATCGAGAATGAGGTTTCGATGCTTGATAAGGCGCTGAAAGCCCTGCTTACCGGCCAATATGAGGGGGCGGTCGCGCTTTATAAGGCGATTCTTGTCAAAGCGCCGAAAAACCGCGATGCGTTGTTCGGGCTTGCCACGGCTTATCACCGCAGCGGGCAGCGCCAGCAGGCCAAAATAGCATATACCGCGCTTCTCCGCGCATATCCGAATTATCAGGACGGCATCAATAATTTCCTCATCCTTGCCAGCGAGGAGTCCCCGGCGGATGCGTTGAAGGAGCTTCAGGCGCTGGAGGCGAGGAACCCCAACTTCGCCCCGATCTATGCCCAGAAAGCGATTATCTATAACCGGCTGAATGATACCCAGTCCGCGATTGAGAATTTGAAGACCGCCACAAGGCTGGACCCTGAAAATGCGTCATATAAATATAACCTTGCCGCCATACTGGATAAGGCAGGGCAGCGCGAGGCGGCGATCCAGCTATACGGCCAGCTCCTTGACATGAGCTATAAAGGCGTGCAGCTTCCCGTCAGCCGCAACAGCATTGCCGAAAGGCTGACATATCTCTCAGGCCGTGCCTCAACTACTTATTAACCGCAAATTAATTCCCTGATTTCAGTAAGTTGCCCTGACTATTAATTTAACCATTAATTAATCTGAATCTGCCATATTAGGCCATAATATTACGAGGGCTCATGGTTCAGATTTCGGAACTTCTGACGATAACACAGCGCAACGGCGCTTCCGACCTGCATTTATCGACCAAAAAACCGCCCATATTGCGTGTGAACGGGGAACTGGCCGTGCTTGACAATTACCCGGTCCTTACTTCCGACAGCATCAAGCAGATGGTCTATGCGGTAATGACCGAGGCGCAGCGTACTACCTATGAGCGTGATTATGAGATCGACCTTGCGATTTCCTTCACTGATGAGCTTCGTTTCCGCGTGAATGTGTTCAACACGATTGACGGCCCGGCTGCGGTTTTCCGTCATATTTCCAGTAAAATAATGACACTCGACCAGATTAACGCCCCGCCCTTGCTCAAGGAACTGACCATGAAGCACAAGGGGATGGTATTGCTCACCGGCCCTACCGGAAGCGGTAAATCCACCACCCTTGCCGCGATGATTGATTACATCAATGAAACCCAGCGCAAGCACGTTATCACGATCGAGGACCCGGTGGAATTCCTCCATATTTCAAAAAAATCGCTTATCAACCAGCGCGAGGTCGGGGTGAACACGAAAACTTTCGCGGCGGCGCTGAAAAGCGCGCTGAGGGAAGACCCGAACGTGATCCTGGTCGGCGAGCTTCGTGACCTTGAAACCATCCAGCTTGCGGTTACGGCGGCGGAAACCGGCCACCTTGTGATGGGTACGCTGCATACCAGCGGCGCGGCAAAGACCATCGACCGCCTGATCGACGTTTTCCCCGCGAATGAAAAAGAGATGATACGCTCAATGCTTTCCGGTTCGATAGAAGCGATTATTACCCAGACCCTCCTAAAAACCAAGGACGGGCAGGGCAGGATTCCTGCGCATGAGATTCTGCTTGGCATCCCTTCCGTGCGTAACCTCATCCGCGAAGGCAAGATCGCGCAGATAAATTCGGTTATCCAGATCAACTCCAAAATCGGGATGACAACTTTGAAGGATTCGATTTACCGCCTTGTCGAGCAGGATCTGATTGACCGTGAAACCGCGAAAATGGCGATCCTGGAAAGGGTCGGCGAGGATAAGGACGATGGCCCGTTCAGTGCCGGGAACGGTAATCCGCGTAACAGCAACGGGAATAGTTCGGGAGGTTTCTGATGGACTTCCACGCGCTTCTTGACAGGATGCAGCAGCTCAAGGCCTCAGACCTGTACCTTACGGTCGGTTTACAGCCTTCTTTCCGCGCGGAGAAGATCATCACTGAAAATTTCCCGCCGCTGACGCAGGAAGATATAATCATGATGCTGGAGCAGGTGGCCTCGCAGGCTGACCGCGATAAATTTTACCGCCTTAAGGAGATCAACCTTTCGCTGGTCGACAAGGAAAAGAACCGTTACCGCATAAACTGTTTTTTCCAGCAGCAGCATATCGGCATGGTTGTCCGCCGCATGCGCATAAAAATGCCGGAGCTGGCGAACCTTAACCTTAACGACGAATCATATAAGGAAGCGATCATGCAGCCGCGCGGGCTGGTGCTGGTGGCGGGGCCTTCGGGCAGCGGGAAAACGACCACGATCGCCGCGATGATAAACCACCGCAACAATTACGGTTACGGGCATGTGGTCACGATTGAGGACCCGATAGAATATGTCCATGAGCATAAGAACTGTATCTTCACCCAGCGCGAGATCGGGGTTGATACGCTGTCATGGTCCGAAGCGCTGAAGAACGCATTGCGGCAGAGGCCGGACGTGATTTTCCTTGGTGAGATACGCGAGCGCGAGTCGATGGAGAACGCTATCAGCTTTGCCGAGACGGGGCATTTATGCGTGGCGACGATCCATGCTTCCTCGGCGAGCGGGGCGATTGAGCGGATCGCGAATTTTTTCCCGCACGGAACGCGCGAGCAATATCTTTATTCGCTGGCGCAGGTGGTGAAATATATCTATTCGCAAAGGCTGGTCGCGGGCAAGGATGGCTACATGGTTCCGGCGATCGAGGTGCTGAGGAATGTCGGGCAGGTGAAACCGCTGATAATCGATGGCAAGGTGCAGGAGATACGCGAGATCATGCAAAGGAATTCCGATTATGGGATGACGACCTATGAGAAATCGCTGATAACCCTGCTCAATAAAGGCGTGATAACCGAGGAAACCGCGATCAGCGAGGCGGATTACCCTGATAATATGCGTATCACCCTGATGCAGTCCCGCCTGAACCGGGAGTCATATGAGCGCCAGCCGGCCAGCAAAACAACCACCCGCCCGAAGAATAATAGTTCGTTCTAGTCGCTGGTCTGTAGCTGATAGATAGTCATTAGTTGTTAGTCATTTGTCATTAGGCCACCTCCCCCATCCCCTCCTGATAGGAGGGGTGAATTGGTAACTCCCTCTCCTATGAGGAGAGGGCTGGGGTGAGGTGCTCTTTTGTGGTTGGTGACTTGTATCTTGTAGCTAGCAGCCGTTCAGGAGAACGGCGCAGCCTTGAGCGTGAGCGGAGCGAGCAGCCCATCTGAGCAGCAGTAGCTGCGAAGGGGGCAAAAATAATCCCGTTCAGGAGAACGGCTCAGCCTTGAG
>CAZJFC010000026.1:2894-26340 GCA_964545245.1 uncultured Rickettsiales bacterium | reverse complement strand
TAACTATTGCATAAGCGGTGATGTTCTTCGTATCAGCAGGATAAAGCAGGTTGCCATTACCATCCTGTATGATGATTACACCGTTAGTATCGGTTGTTCTGCGCAATCGCTTCATTAAGCTCCGCCTCGGCTTTAAGCTGCTCAAGCTCCTCTTCCGAAAGCCCGGTGCGGCGGATGCCTTTTTCGCCCGGTAACTGGATGAGCTGCAAGGTCTTCGGGTCACGCGCAAACACGCGCTCATCAATCACCATGCCGAGGTTGGGCGGGATATTGCACTTGGCGAGGCCGACAACCGTATAAGGCCCGTCGCGGTATAGTCCAAGCACAACGCGCGGGCGGTCGATGAACACCTGCGAGCCGCGCAGCAGGTCGAGGATCTCGCGGCAGCTTTGCGGTTTCGCCGCTTTCTCCAAATGGTGGACGATAATCATCGCGCAGTTTTTCTTGATGGCGAATTCCTCGATAGCCTCGAAGAAATTGCTCACCACTTCCGAATCGTTCTCATCGCCTTCGAGATATTTACGGGCAGGGTCGATAACCATGATAGGAACATCAGGCATTGTCGCCAGCCGCGCCATGAATTCGGGCAGGGTTTCCTCGCGGTCACGGTATTCGACGCGCTGGAACATCAGGCGGTTGGCGCGCCCTTTCGGGTCGAAAAGCTGCGCGCGTGCGTTAATCACCGCCGGGCCGTCCTCGCCGGAGAAATAAATGCAGATACCTTTGGTGTATTCAGTGTTGATAGGCTGGCCGAGCCATAGCGGTTTAGGCTCGCCTTCGTCATAATCGATCGCCGATTTGATGCATAGTTCATGCGCGATGGATGATTTACCCGTACCGCCCGCCCCGGCAAGGACGGTCACGCCGCCGCGCGGAATCATGCCCTGCACGATGAAGGTGAATTCATCGTCAGCGCCTTTGCGCATCGGGCCGGTCGCGTCGAAGAACTCAAAATTACGGGCGCAGAGATTGAAATATTTGAGGTTGATTTCCACATTCGCCGGGTCGATCCCGAAGCGTTCATAAAGCGACTGGTGGCGGTCATAGGCGTTCCAGCAGAAGGTCGCGTCCTTGATCTGCTGTATATCGGTGCGTTTTGGCTCCGCGTCATTCACCAGCGCCGAAAAATCCGGATGGATGAACGAGCCGTTCTTGGAAAGGTATGAAAGGCCGGAAAGCGGGTAGTGGCGGTAATATTCCCCGCTCTCGATATCGCATATATCATAAAGCTCGCGGCAGCCTTCCACGGTTCCGTCAGGCAGCGGTTTTACCATGCCGGTTGTAAACCCCAGCGTTTTAAGCCCCGCTTCCTTGTTTTCCCCGCGCTCGAAGAAATCGGAATAAACGCCGATCCCATCAAGGCGCTTTTGTTCCGCGCCCTTTAATTTATCAATCCCCTTGCAGATCACGGTTGCCCACACCACGCCGGAACCTATCGGGTTCTTATTTGCATCATGCACCACCGGGTTCAGCAGCAACGGGCTGTTAGGCAATTTGCCTTCGTTATAATGTTTTTCAATTTCGGCGAGCGCCTTATCAACCTCATTCGCTGCGAACCAGATTTCCAGCCCTTCGTCTTTGGCGCGCCAGGGTTCCTTCTCGGCGATGGTGTAAAGCTTCATGTAACCATCGAGCTGGTGGCTTTTATGCGCCGCCCAGATGGTTTCCAGCTCTTTTTTGATGTGTTCAAGCATATTGGCCTTGAATGATTGGTTACATTTCCTAATTTAGGTGTTACATAAACAGCGGTGGTTAAGGTTATATTAAACACTACCGTATATCACTAGCAACATAGGACTAATAATCAGTTAATTAAGGCGTGAAAATGGAATATTATGTGGTAATTGAGGGGCAGAAACAAGGCCCGTTTGACCTGTTATCGCTAATCAAGAAGGTCAGGAACGGGACATTGACGCGTGAAACCCTTGTTTCGGACAATCTGGAAACCGGCTTCCGCCCCGCGGTGGATTTTGAGGAACTGAAACCGATATTGAAACAGGGCAGCGAGGTGGGTGTTGCCAATCGTATGCCGTCCGCGTCAAAGTTCAGCCTGAAGGACATTCTTTCCGAAGGGGTGGATTTATGGGCGCGCCGGGTTGTTTCCTACACGATAGGCGCGGGTTCGATCCTTGCCATTGGTTTCGCCGTATCGTTCACGCTTAAGCAGGTCCAGATATTGGCGGATTTTCCGGTGGTGATCAATTATGTGGTTTCGGTGCTGATTACTTCGCTTTTCTGCCTTTTCTTCAATTTCGTGCTGATAACCAAGCGCGCGCAGGAAATTGACTATAAGGACATTGCCAATGCGGCAAAGGAGAGCCTGCCCAGGATATTGATATTCAGCGCCTTGTTCTCGATATATACGCTGCTGTTCGGGATAAACATAAAAGCCGGGATACTTGGTCTTGGCATTGTGCTTATGGTTTCCACTTTCCTGATTTTTGTCCCGTTCCTGATACAGGATGCCGGTATGGGGCTAAGGGATGCCGCCCGCGTTTCGATTGACCGGGTAAAAACGATCGGCAGCGAAGGCTTTGGTGTCATCCTTGCGCTTGTCGCGATCAACCTCGCGGTGGCGGTTGTCCCGGCGATGATCTCCAAAAACCTGTTCGTGTTCGGGCTGTTCATCAGCATCCCGCTGACCACGGCAGCGATCGCCCATGTTTATGACAGGGTGTTTGCTTAAGGCTTGGTCATTACATTAGTTGATAGTCATTAGGAAGTCATAAGTCATAAGTTGTCATTCCCGCGAAGGCGGGAATCTTAAATTAGCTACAGGTTCCTAATGACTAATGACTACCAACTAATGACTCCCTGTGATATATTCCACGCCGGAAAAGTAGTGTTAGCAATTTATGGAAGACCCGAAAAAGCTTCAGCAAAGTGCGAAAACGCTGGTTGTGCATCCCGTGTTAAGTGATGGGAAAACCGCCCAGCGTGACCCGCAATACCGCCTGGAAGAAGCATCAGGGCTTGCCGGGGCGATCGACCTTGATATAAAACGCGCGGTGAATGTTATCGTGCGCGAGCCGAAGCCGGATACGCTGTTCGGCCACGGCAAGGTGGAAGAACTCGGCGAATATGTGAAGAATAATGAGATACAGCTTGTTTATATCGACAGCAAGCTAAGCCCGCTCCAGCAGCGCAACCTCGAAAAGGAATGGAACGCCAAAGTCATCGACCGCACCGGTTTGATCCTCGAAATTTTCGGCGCGCGCGCACGCACCAATGAGGGCAAGCTGCAGGTGGAGCTTGCCGCGCTCGAATACCAGAAATCGCGCCTTGTGCGGAGCTGGACGCATCTTGAGCGCCAGCGCGGCGGTTTCGGGTTCCTCGGCGGCCCCGGCGAAACACAGATAGAGCTTGATAAGCGCATGATACGCGACCGCATCGCCAAAATTAAAAAAGAACTTGAGAAAGTCGTCCGCACCCGCGAACTGCACCGCAAGACGCGGCGCGACGAGCCGTATTTAATTGTCGCGCTGGTGGGTTATACCAATGCCGGGAAATCGACCCTGTTCAACCGCCTCACCGGGGCGGAGGTGTTCGCGGAAGATAAGCTCTTCGCCACGCTCGACCCGACAATGCGCGTGATGAAACTCCCCGGCGGCCGCAAGGTCATCCTGTCCGACACCGTGGGCTTCATCTCCGATCTGCCGCACGAGCTTGTCGCCGCTTTCCGCGCCACGCTGGAGGAGGTCATCGAGGCCGACATCATGCTCCATATCCGCGATATGTCCAACCCGGAGGCGGCGGAGCAGAAGGCTGATGTCGAAGCGGTGCTGAAAGAGCTTGGCCTCGCCGAGAAGATGAAATATTCGATGCATGAAGTGTTCAACAAGATTGATTTGCTGGACAGGGTTCCGAATTACGAGCTTTCGCTTTCCGCCCTCACCGGGCGCGGCGTGGACAAGCTGGTGAACTGGCTGGAGCGCAAGATTGCCAGCTTCAACCAGACGCGCGAATATAAGCTAAAACCGGAGCAGGGCGCCGCTATCGCGTGGCTTTACCAGCACGGCTATGTTGAGAAGCGGGAAGATAGTGAGGAAGCCATCACCATGCGGGTGAACATTTCCGCGAAGGATTCCGACAAGTTCGAGAAGATGTTCGCGGTTTGAATCTCAGTCATTAGTCGTTAGTCATTGGTCATTAGGGAGTTGAGTGTCACTCCCACTCCCTCACCTCACCCCACCCTCTCCTCATAGGAGAGGGCTTATTATTCCGTAATCCTGAAACTGAAAACTGCCCATAAAACTCCCTAAGTTAAACAAAATGGCCACCAATTTGTTGGCAGCCGGGAGTTCAAAAACTGTTTCGAGACAGTCGCGACAATCTTTGGCCGCGAGGCTTGGACATGCACTGCCGCCTCCCGGCCACGAAGGCGAGGAAGTCAGCATCCTTTTACGGCTGATGCCAGCCGCTCGAAACGGGTGTTTGAAGTCCCGGCAGGGTATTTCCCTGCGGGGTTGATTCTACATGAGAACTATTTAATTACAAGAAACTAAAAGACCAGGATTATCAGGGCATTTTCGCTTAATTATACGCAAGACAGGAAGAACCGTACAATTAGCCCTAGAAGGATTTTGTGAAACTCGCGATCGCGCGGCCTGAGCAGTTGTCGCCGCCGCACTCATCCTTATCAAGATTGGTGTCAACATATTGCACTTTCACCTCATAATCCTCAAGGAAGCTGTAACCAAGCCCGACCGACCAGTCGATGTAATCCGGCAGCCCGGCGAGGTCATTCTTGCTGAACCATTGCTTGCCCACGCTGCCATCAATGGTTACACCGTTTTCAAACGGGGCGGATACGGAAGCGTTGAGATAATAAGCCGCACCGGTTTCGCCAAAAAACTCCGGCGAATAATAAAACCCAAGCCCTACAGGTATGCTTTCCAGAGCAAAACCGCCGCTTCCCGCGCCCACCGGGATTGCATATTCCCCGGAAAGGAAAATTTCCCAGTAATCATAATTCAGCCTGCTGCTCGCGCCGGGATAGGCATAGTAAAGAAAACCGGCGTCAATCGAGGTATTTTCCGCCACTTCCGCGCGATACCCGGCATAAGGGTCAAGCTCCATACTGGCCTGGTCGCCGTCTTTGAAATTCACGTTAGAGCCCCACAGCCCGACATAAACCCCGCTGTAATGCTCATATTCCACCCCGCCCTGCACCGTGGCCGCCCTGTCGGTTTGCGAAATACCGCGGAAACTGTAATCCGTTCCGAACCCGACCGAGCCGCTTATCGTGCCGCCGATATCGCTTTTCGCTTCTTCCGCCGGTTCCGCGCGGCGGATAACATGCTGCTGCGGAGTTGGCACATTCACATCATAACTTGGCGCGGGCGGGCGCATCGAAGCCTCGAACGGGACGCTGGCCTGAGCGGGAATGACCGGGTTATAATAAGAATAAACTTTTTGGGCGGAAGCCGCTGACGGCAGGTTTGAGATAATCACTGCCGAAACCAGAAGCGGTATTGCATTAGTTTTCTGCATAATATACACATGTTAGCAAATGATTTTCCAGAGTACAATAATTTGATTTATCGTAAGAAATATGAGCAATAATTTTGAAACAGATGTTGTAATTATAGGCGCGGGGCCGGTTGGCCTGTTTGCAGTATTCGAATGCGGAATGATGAAACTCAAAACACACGTGGTTGACGCACTGGATTTCCTTGGCGGGCAATGCACCGCGCTATACCCCGAAAAACCGATTTATGATATCCCCGGCTTCCCGAGAATCGATGCGGCGGATCTGATCAAAAACCTTGAAGCGCAGGCCGCCCCCTTCGCCCCGGTTTACCACCTCGGCCAGCAGGTTATAAGCTTCAGCGAAGATGCCGACGGCGTTACCGTCAAGACCGGCAAAGGCGCAGAGATAAAAGCCAGGGCAATCATCATCGCCGCCGGATGCGGGGCGTTCGGGCCAAACCGCCCTCCCCTCGGTGGAATTGAAGAATACGAAGGCAAATCCGTTTTCTACATGGTTGCCCGCAAGGAAGATTACCGCAATAAAAAAGTAGTGATTGCCGGCGGCGGCGATTCCGCAGTTGACTGGGCGCTTTCGCTTCATGACGTTGCCGCAAAAGTTTCTGTCGTGCACCGCCGTGATAAATTCCGCTGCGCGCCAGATAGTGCAGAAAAGCTGAAACAACTCGCCGATTCCGGCAAGATCGAGATGGTGGTTCCCTACCAGCTCCACTCGCTTGAAGGCGCAAACGGCCAGCTTACCGGAGTTGGCGTCGCCACGCTTGATGGGCAGGTAAAAGTCATTGAGGCCGATATCCTCCTGCCGTTCTTTGGCCTTGCGATGGAACTCGGCCCGATAGCAAACTGGGGTTTAAACCTCGACCACAACCACATCACTGTGGAACAGGCGACAATGCAGACCAGCAACAAACGCGTTTTTGCAGTGGGCGACATAGCCACCTACCCACACAAACTGAAATTGATTCTTTCCGGCTTTGCGGAAGCAGCAGCAGCAGCGCATTCGATTTACCCGCTGGTGCATAAGGAAGCCTATCACTTCCAGTATTCCACCAGTTCAGGCGTTCCTGCTTAAGAGAGAGGAAAGATTGGATGAAGGGTTAAATTTTTTCTTTTCCCTTTATCCTTGATCCCAATCCTAATTGTTCACGAAATCTTTGAGTTCTTTACCCGCACGGTAATAGATGGCTTTGCGCGCGCCGACTTTCACTTTTTCGCCGGTACGCGGGTTGCGGGCGACGCGAGGTGCGCGCTCGCGGATTGAGAATGCGCCAAAACCACGAAGCTCAACACGGTCGCCGTTGATGAGCGCAGCAGAGATCTGCTTCAGGATGATACTTACCAGTTGTTCAACTTCTCTTTCTTTTAATTGGGTAAAACGGGAAGCAATTTTCTTTATCAATTCTGATTTTGTCATGGTCTTAGATTCTCATTGTTTTATTAATTCCACCGACGGTTTTTATTGCGCCAGTTGCGGACTCCAGATGGCCAAAAAACCTTCCGTAGTCAAAGTTTTGTATATCTTCGATTCATTAATATCGCCAAAGAACAATTCGCGCAAGCCCTCACGTGGTTTTTCTGTGCTGATATCCTCAACTTCAAGGTTTTCGCCGATTTCCTTGTTAGTACGCAACCATTCCAGCGCTTCTTTTTCACCGCCGATTGCATCGATCAGCCCGTTCTTCACCGCCTGGTTGCCGGTATATACCCTGCCATCGGAAAGAAGCAGCGCTTTGTCGCGGCTCATTTTTCTGCGTTCAGCGACAAGGTCGACAAAATACTGGTAAAAATCATCGAGCACCTGGTCCATCGCTTCGCGCGCTTTCGGCGTGAGCTTTTCGAATGGCGAAGGCGTTGCCTTCAGGTCGGATGTTTTCAGCACGTCAAGCTTTATGCCGATCTTTTCGGCAAGTTCGGTAAATTCCGCGCTTTGCACCAGAACACCGATGGAACCGGTCAGTGTCCCGCGCCTTGCGATGATATGATCACCGCCGAGGGCTGCCATATAGCCGCCGCTTGCGGCGAGGGTTTTCATCACCACCACAACCGGCTTGCCGCTTTTGGAAAGTTCACGGATCTGGCTGTAAAGGGTTTCACCGGCAGCAGTTGTGCCTCCCGGGCTGTCGATGGAAACAATCACCGCTTTCGCCTGTTTATCTTCCAGAAGTTTTTGCAGCGCCTTGTCGCGGTATTCGTTGTCGAGCAGCATGCCGTTCAGTTTTACCCGCGCGACATATTCTTTTTTCACAATACTTCCATGCTGTTTGCTTGCCGATGGCGCGACAAGGGTTACCAGCGCGATGACTGCGACGATCAGCGTAATGAGCTGCCACTTCCTGAGTTTTTGTTTTAGCTGGATTCTGTCTAACACGATATCGGCATTTAGCGGCATAGGTAAAATTCCTGATTTAGCTTGGTTCCAGCCTGACTCCGGCCTGATCCTGGAATTAAAAAAAACCGGAACCGGAACTTCGGGCTGTCTCCATTAAGAATAGGCCCAAAGTTCCGAAAATCCAGTTCTTTTAATTACTTCTTGTTCTTTTCGCCGAGTGCGGCGCCAAGAATATCACCCAGTGTTGCACCTGAGTCCGCAGAGCCGAATTCTTCAATGGCACGCTTGTGTTCTTCAACTTCAAGCGCCTTGATGGAAACGGTAACGGAGGCTTTCTTCGGCTGGATCGCAGTGATCTTCGCGTCAACGCGGTCACCGACTGCAAACCTTTCAGGGCGTTGCTCCGAGCGGTCTTTTGAAAGTTCGGCGCGTTTGATGAAGCTGCGGACCGGGGTATCACCGATAACAACTTCAATGCCGTCTTTCTCAACAGATTGCACCGTGCAGGTCACAACATCGCCTTTGCCCAGTTTGCCAAGCTGCTCGGCAACAGGGTTGCTGCCGCCTGCGCCGCCGGAAAGCTGCTTCACGCCAAGGCCGATACGTTCTTTTTCAACTTCCATGTTAAGGATGACTGCCTTAACAACATCGCCTTTTTTGTATTTTTTCAGCGCTTCCTCAGGGGATTCTTCCCATGAAAGGTCAGAATAATGGACAAGGCCGTCAATGCCGCCTTCAAGGCCAACGAAGAACCCGAAATCAGAAATATTCTTGATTTCGCCTTCGATCACGTCGCCTTCCTTATTGTTGGAAGCGAATTGTGACCAGGGGTTTTCTTCAGTTTGTTTCAGGCCGAGTGAAATGCGGTGTTTTTCCTGGTCAACATCAAGGACGAGGACTTCAACATCCTGCCCGACTTTGAGCAATTTGTTAGGGTTCTGGTTCTTCTTGACCCATGAAAGGTCAGCGTTGTGGATAAGCCCTTCAACGCCGTCACCGAGGTCAATGAACGCGCCGTAATCGGCAAGGCTGGCAACTTTACCGGTAAGCCTGTCACCGGCATTGAATTTACCGGCAGCGCCTTCCCAGGGGTTGGCTTCAAGCTGTTTCATGCCGAGGGAGATACGTTTTGTCTCATCGTCAAACTTAATGACCTTAACATTGATTGCCTGGCCCATTTTAAGGACTTCAGACGGGTGGCTGATGCGTTTCCATGAAATATCGGTAACGTGGAGGAGGCCATCAAGGCCGCCAAGGTCAACGAATGCGCCATAATTGGTGAGGTTTTTAACCGTACCTTCCATAACATCGCCGACACGGACGCCTTTAAGCATTTCCTCACGTGCTTCCGCGCGTGATTCTTCAAGGATAGCGCGGCGTGAAACGATAATGTTACCGCGTTTTTTATCCATTTTAAGGACGAGGAATTTTTCTTTCCTGTTCGCGATGGACATGATGTCTTTCAGGGGTTTGATATCGACCTGTGAACCGGGCAGGAACGCGACTGCGCCGCCAAGGTCAACCGTGAAGCCGCCTTTGACCTGTCCGAAGATAACGCCGTCGACCGGGACGTTTTTATTGTGTTCTTTTTCGAGCCTTTCCCATGATTGTTCGCGGAGGGCTTTCTCGCGCGAAAGGATAATGCCGCCGTCGCGGCCTTCAAAACGCTCAAGGAGGACTTCGACCTCATCGCCGATTGCGATTTCTGGTTTTTCGCCGAAAGCGTAGAATTCTTTAAGCGGGATGCGGCCTTCTGATTTGAGGCCGACGTCAATAGTGACCGCGTCGTCGTCAATCGCGACGATGTGGCCTTTTACGAGGGAACCTTCGGAGAATTTTCCGCCGCTTACTGAGTCTTCAAAGAGGGAGGCGAAATCTTCGCCGGTTGAGAATGATTCATCGATTTGGTTAATTGCTACACGAGCCATGGTATTACTTCTTTTATAAGGGCTTAAGGTTGAAAACCTGCTGGTAAAACCCGGTTAAGACCGGCAGGGCTCCCCGAACTGTCAGGGAGGCGGGATAATACGCAAAAATATTTGAAATACAAGCGGTTTTTTGCCGGTTATTCATTGTTTTCCGGTATAATTGGTTGACAGTGCGGCATAATGCGAATATTCGGGTAAAAACCATGCGGAAAACGTATAAAAACTCAGGTTTCAGCCTTGTCGAGATTTCAATAGTAATAGTCATTATTGGCCTGCTTATTGGCGGGTTGGTGGTTACAAACACGATGATTCGCAGCGCGGCGGTCAGTAAATTCATTACCCAGTTGCAGAAGCTTGATAATTCCGTTGCCGCATTTAATGCTAAATACGGCA
Organism: uncultured Rickettsiales bacterium; assembly: GCA_964545245.1. Taxonomy (GTDB): domain Bacteria; phylum Pseudomonadota; class Alphaproteobacteria; order Rickettsiales; family 21-14-0-20-44-7; genus CAZJFC01. Next base: position 16,200 of record CAZJFC010000026.1, on the reverse strand, counting down.
CTTTTGCCGGAGATACCCCGCATATGGTACCGCCGGGTAATGGCGACGGGTTTATCAGGAGTTCCACTCACCCACCGGTCTTCAACTCGGAAATCGCCAATTTCTGGGTTCACATGCAGAACGGCGGGTTTCCATATCCCAGAAAGTTCAGCACCACCTTGCCTGCCGCGGGGTTACACCTGGATACTATCGCGCCGAACACCCCTTCAATAGAAGTAGAGCGCACTTCTTCAATCATAGCCCAGAACAACAACCAGATAGACAAAAATTACTGGTTTTTCGCTGCCATGCATAAATCACCAAGCAACCTTAGCACCACGTTGAATACCGGTATAAATCAAGCCGTTGCATCACCGATTTTCTTATACACGCTGGACTCTAAGATCGATGACGGGAAATCCTATCACGGTGTAGTCAGGGCTATGGACCTAGTAGGCGAACCGATCAGTACTTTCGTTAGCGGATGCAGCGACGACAGCACTAACTACAATACCACCAGCGCGATCACCTGCTTTTTCATGGTCGAGATGCTCTCACAGGTAAAGAATAGATGATTTAATTCCCCCTTACGACTTACGACCCACGGCTTACAACTTCCTAATGACTATCAAAACATTCCACCTTGAATAAATCCGCGCGGCTGTATATAAGCGCAGGAAATTTTAGGAATGAAAATAACATGAGCGATGACAACAACACCCCTGCCCTGCCGACCGAACCTTCGGAATCCGTATTGCAATATTTCAAAAACCATTTCGGGGAAGATGCACTCCCTGCAAAAATTACTTACGAAACATTGCTTCATTTCGCGCAGCAACCCGGCGAAGATGAGGAAAATCTCCATAATGCGGAAACTGCGCTTGCCCAACTGGTTGTCCTTCATAACAGATACAAAATCCTCCCGCATCATGAAGTAAGCGCAGTCGCTGAATCAATAACGGCAAGGGGGGAACATGACGGCCCTGCTTTCAGCACTGAGTGGCCAAAAAACCGTGGTTGCGCTCCGATAGCAGTGACGGCTGCCGCCGCAATCGCCGTTACATTCGCGTTAAAACCTTCTTCTTCATCTCATGTTGACAGAATCGGGGAAACTCCGGCAGAACAACAAACCGCGCCACGCACCGCGCTCGACCGGGCAACAAAACCCGCCAACGGGGAAATTACGCGTTAGCTAAACAAAACCACTTCCCAGTTGAAATCAGCCGCATAGTGCTGTAAACAGCCGCCCATGTCAGACCTCTCGAAAATCCGCAACTTCTCCATCATCGCCCATATCGACCACGGTAAATCCACCCTCGCCGACCGGCTTATCGAGTTCTGCGGCGGGCTGGAAAGCCGCGAGATGACCTCGCAGGTGCTTGACTCAATGGATATCGAAAAAGAGCGCGGCATCACCATCAAGGCGCAAACAGTGCGCCTGCGCTACAAGGCGCTGGACGGCGAAACCTACACCCTCAACCTGATGGACACTCCCGGCCACGTTGACTTTACCTATGAGGTTTCACGCTCGCTGGCCGCCTGCGAAGGCTCGCTGCTGGTGGTGGACGCCTCGCAGGGCGTGGAGGCGCAAACGCTGGCAAACACTTACCTGGCGGTTGAAGCGAATAACGAAATCGTCCCGGTTCTCAACAAAATTGACCTTCCGGCAGCGGAACCAGACCGCGTGAAGAAACAAATCGAGGACGTTATCGGCATCGACACCGATGAAGCCTGCCTGATCTCCGCCAAAACCGGAATCGGCACGCAGGACGTACTGGAAGCTATCGTAAAAAGAATCCCCGCCCCCAAAGGCGACAAGAACGCGCCGCTGAAAGCCTTACTCGTCGATAGCTGGTATGACGCTTACCTCGGCGTTATCGTTCTGGTGCGTATTGTTGACGGCTCCATCAAACGCGGCTCGAAAATTTTGATGATGGGAACCGGCGCAACCTATCAGGTTGACCATGTCGGCTATTTCACCCCGAAAAAGAACACCGTCGAGGAAATCACCGCAGGCGAAGTCGGTTTCCTCACCGCCTCCATCAAAGCCGTGGCCGATTGCCAGATAGGCGACACCATCACCGAAGAAAAACGTCCCTGCGCCGAGCGCCTGCCGGGGTTCAAACCCTCAAAATCCGTAGTATTCTGCGGCTTGTTCCCCACCGATGCCAGCGAATTCGAGCACCTCAAGGACTCCCTCGCCAAGCTCCGCCTCAACGATGCCAGCTTCGAGTTCGAGATGGAAAGCTCCGCCGCCCTCGGCCTTGGTTTCCGCTGCGGTTTCCTTGGGCTTCTGCACCTTGAGATAATTCAGGAAAGGCTCGACCGCGAGTTCAACATCGACCTGATCACCACCGCGCCGAGCGTGGTTTACAAACTTTACATGACCGACGGCACGCTGCGCGAGCTGCACAGCCCCGCCGATATGCCCGACCCGGTAAAAATCACCAAAATCGAGGAGCCGTGGATTAAGGCCACCATCCTCACCCCGGACGAATATCTCGGCAACGTGCTGAAACTCTGCACCGACAAGCGCGGCCAGCAGGTCGAACTGACCTATGTCGGCAACCGCGCGATGGTAGTTTACAAACTGCCGCTCGGCGAAGTAGTGTTCGATTTCTACGACCGTTTAAAATCCTGCACACGCGGCTATGCGAGTTTTGAATATTCAATCGACGATTTCGCGGAAGCCGACATCGTGAAACTGCAAATCCTAGTGAACCACGAACCTGTCGATGCGCTCTCAATCATGGTACACCGCTCCCGCGCCGAAAGCCGTGGCCGAGAGCTATGCGAACGCCTCAAAGACCTTATCCCGCGCCAGATGTTCCCAATCGCGGTGCAGGCGGCAATCGGCGGCAAGGTGATCGCCCGCGAAACAATCTCCGCCCTGCGCAAGGACGTTCTCGCGAAATGCTACGGCGGCGACATCACCCGCAAACGCAAACTCCTCGAAAAACAGAAGAAGGGCAAAAAGAAAATGCGCATGGTAGGCAACGTCGAAATCCCGCAAAGCGCCTTCATCGCCGCACTTAAAGTGGGGGACTAGAAATAGTCGAACGAACCATTGCCGGAAATTTTCCTGTACAGGAATTCCGGAGCGATATCCAGATTGTCATCCCAGCAAAGCACACCGTTTTCAAGTGAAAACTGGCGGAATTTCGCAGGGTTGCTTAACGGGGCAAACACCCCTTTGTTCATATCGGCAAGGTTCACCTCCCCGCTTGCCCCGTCATTGAACGTAAGGCGCAGGCTGTGGCCGCCAAGGTATTCGGCATCGACTATTTTGCAGAGTTTATTCATAAATTTACTCGCTCAGCCCTTCTATTTTTTTCAGTGGTTTTTCCTGCCTTGCCAGCTCCCAGTTTTCCATCAGGAGCAGCTTGTTGATTTTACACCAGTTTTCTATGTATTTCAACTTATTTGGCGGCATCTCGCCCGCTATTACCTTGGCCGAATCAATGGCAATGATAGCCTCATGTTCATTCCATACAGCATGGAAATGGGGCGGGTTATGATCATTCCAATACATGTAGATCGCAACACCTAAAAACCGGGAAATAACTGGCATGGGAAAAACCTATTGAAAAAACCCCGGAAAATAAAGCATAAAATCGTTTTTTCCTGTTATAATTCGAGGTTTAACCTAAAATTAAGCAAACCCGGTAAAAATCCATAGTATATGGCGCTATACCTTTACCTAATAACCTTCACGGCGGTGTTCACCTACCGCTTCCTCGACAGGCACAACAAGGGCCTGTGGTCGAAGAAAAGCCGCGTGAGCGCCGATGGGATCACCTATTTCGAGCACACCCCATACCGCCGCCACTGGCGCGCCCACACCGCAACCGCCCCAACATTCATCGGCATTTCGCACGGTATGCACGTCCCAAGGTTCGATATCCACCGCGAGCGCGGCTGGGACAGGTTCCTCAAAAAAACCGGCCTGTGCCACGAATTCCAGACCGGCTATACGGAATTCGACCGCAAGACCTTCATCTCCTGCGATGACGAGGCATTCTGCAAAAACCTCAAAAAAGCCGAAATGCAGCAGCTCATCACCGAATTCCTCGATGATTACAAGGCAACTCGCATCCGCTCCGATGGCCGCAATGTCTGGCTTGTCACCAACAAAAAAACCATCAAGCACCACGCACACGAACTGGCCTCCAAACTGAAACGCTTCCAGATGCTTGCCGTCACCCCCAATTTCACCGCAAAGCCAAAAAGCCTTACGCCATACATCATCATGGCGGTGAACATGGCGCTTGTTTCACTCGCGATCGTGAGCCTTGCGATGAACGAAACGAACATCGTGCAGGGCAGCAAAATCTTCACCCACAGCTTCGTCGCGGGCACCATCGCTTTTTCGCTATGGTTCCTGCTGGTGTGCCAGCTAACCCACAAAACCTCGCGCTCGAACGTGGTGATCCTCGACACTTTGCTATTCGGTTACGCCGGTTTTCTGGTGCTGGCGTTCATCGTCCTGTTCCGCGTGAATGCGGTATATGACACCTCCTACCCCATGAATTACAGCTCGCAGATAACCGGGATCAACCGCCATGCCCGCGGCGGCACACGCATCTACGTCCGCCACTGGAAAAACCCCGGCAAAACCTACACCATGACGGCAGGCGGCGGAATGCTGTGCCATGGCTCGGATATCGGCAGCACCGTAAATATCAGCGTAAAAAAAGGCCATCTCGGCTATGAATGGGTAAGCTCCGAATCCGCCAACGGCCTTACTTATAACACCATCAGGTAACGTCATTGCGAGCGACCAGCGGGAGCGCGGCAATCCAGACTGGATTGCTTCGTCGGCGTTGCCTCCTCGCAATGACGTAACGTAAATGCAACCCGCCTGATTAATTAGGCATATAAATACTAAACAAAACTCTTCAGCGCCAGCTCATAGCCGCGCGTGCCAAGCCCGGCGATGATGCCGCCCGCCACCGGGGAGATCAGCGAATGGTGGCGGAATTCCTCCCGCGCGTAAATGTTGGAGATATGCACCTCCACCACCGGGACGCCCACCATTTTGATAGCGTCATGAATCGCCACCGAAGTATGCGTATAGCCACCCGCGTTGATGATGATCCCCTCATAACCCGTGCGCGCCTGCTGGATTCTGGTAACAATTTCACCTTCATGGTTGGACTGGAAAAACTCCACATCCAGCCCCACGCTTTCCGCGAGGGCTTCGAGCCTTTCTTCCACATCGGCGAGGGTTTCATCGCCATAGATTTCGGGCTGGCGCGTGCCGAGCATGTTAAGGTTTGGGCCGTTTATGATGAGTATTTTTTTCATTTGGGTATTGTGGCTTGAGTGTTGAGTATTGTATATTAAAAAAAATAATTACACAAATCACAAGACTCAATCCACAATGCACATAATAATTAACGGCGAAAAGAAAGAATTTGGCAAGGAAATCACGGTTTCCGAACTGCTGGAGCAGCTAAACATCGACCCGCGCAAAATCGCCGTGGAGCGCAACCAGCACCTGATCCGCCGCCAGAACTTCCCCGAAGCGGTGCTGAACGAGGGCGATGAGGTGGAGATAATCAACTTCGTCGGCGGCGGGTGATTGGGATTAAGGGGAAAGGATGAAGGATTAAGGATAAAGGGGGAAAGATGGAAGTTGTTAAGGCAAAAATTGAATCTTTTGAAGACCTGAAAGTCTGGCAAAATTCAATGTTGCTGGCAAAAATGGTTTACAAGGCATCATCCGGTTTCCCGAAAGAGGAAATTTATTCCCTTACATCCCAAATCAGGAGAGCGGCGATTTCCATCCCATCCAACATAGCAGAGGGCCACGCGCGGAATGGAACGGGTGAATATATTCATTTTATTTCAATTGCGGTTGGCTCACTTGCTGAACTTAAAACCCAAATCTTGCTCGCCCGCGAGCTAGGATATCTCACTGATATTACCGAACTTCTCGATTCCATAATTACGCTGGATAAAATGCTCAAATCCCTGAGCCGCTCACTAAAAAAACTAAAATAACCCCTTCCCCCTTCCCCCTTCCTCCTTTATCCTTGAACCAATGAAAGACACACTCACCATCGACGGCAAAACCTACAATTCCCGCCTGCTCATCGGCACCGGGAAATACAAGACCTATGAAGAAAACGCCCGCGCGCTTGAGGCTTCCGGCGCGGAGATAATCACGGTGGCGGTGCGCCGGGTGAACCTTGCCGCGAGCAACCAGCCGATGCTACAGGATTTCATCGACCCAAAAAAATACACCTACCTGCCCAACACCGCCGGCTGCTTCACTGCCGACGATGCACTGCGCACCTTACGCCTCGCACGGGAACTTGGCGGCTGGGAACTAGTAAAACTCGAAGTCCTCGCCGACCAGAAAACCCTCTACCCCGATATGGTGGAAACCCTCCGCGCACAGGAAATCCTGGTGAAGGAAGGCTTCAAGGTGATGGTCTATTGCACCGATGACCCGGTAATGTGCCGCCGCCTCGAAGACGCGGGCGCGGTTGCCATCATGCCCCTTGGCGCGCCGATCGGCAGCGGCCTCGGCATCCAGAACCCGCTGAACATCCGTTTAATTGTTGAGCAAAGCAAAGTCCCCGTACTGGTTGACGCAGGCGTGGGAACCGCCTCCGACGCGACAGTCGCGATGGAACTCGGCTGCGACGGCGTACTGATGAACACCGCAATCGCCGAAGCAAAAGACCCGGTTCTGATGGCAGGCGCAATGAAACTGGCGGTGGAATCAGGCCGCATGGCCTACCTCGCAGGCCGCATGGCAAGGAAACAATACGGCGACGCCTCAAGCCCGGTAAGTGGGCTTATCAGTAAGGCGAATTAAGCCTTCGCGTCATCGCGAGCCTTCATCAGAAGGCGTGGCAATCCAGTCTGGATTGCTTCGTCAGGCACAGCCTTTCTCGCAATGACACCTCCACTAACCACAATTTACAAGCCACTAAACTAATCTTCCTGATTCGCAATGCGCAGGAAAATCAGCGAAAGCACGCCGAAAACGGTTAGTTGCACCCCGATCTCGATTGCGGTGATGCCGATCAACTGCCCGGTATGCGGGCTATCCGCCAGCACGTTATAATCGAGGAAACGCCCGCCGAGGAAAATGGTCAGGAAGCCAACCCCGGCATAGATCACCCCGCCGATGCAGGCAATCGCCTTGAGCCAGACCGGGCGGAAAATCCGGCGCGTTTCCTCCACCGAGAAGACCAGCGCGTGCAGGCACACCGCCGTCGCCCATATCGCCCCGCCCTGAAAACCGCCGCCCGGCGAAACCTCGCCGTGGAACAGGATATAAAACCCGAACAGGAAAATCAGCGGGAGCAGCAGCAACGCAATCGTGCGGATGATAACATGGTCTTTCATATACTACTTTTTTTCCCGCGTTTTTTGCGTTTTGTGTTGGGCAATATCAGCATCACGGCAATTCCCGCGGCGAGGATAACGTATAATTCGCCCAGCGTATCAAACCCGCGGTAACTCGCCAGCACCGCCGTCACTGCCGCCGGGATGCCGATATCCTCCCGCGTGTTCTCGATGTAATATTTCCCCACGCCCTTATTCGCCGGGGAATCCGCGCTGCCATATTCCGGCATTCCCGGCAGGACTGCCATGAACACCGCGAACAGTAACACGCAAACCAGCAGGGCGGGATATTTGTTTTTGAGCTTGCCGCTGGTTTCCTGCCCCACAACGCGGATCGTCACCAGCATGAACAGGGTCGATATCGAAGCGCCGATAGCAGCCTCGGTGATGGCGACATCGGGCGCGGCCATGACGGCGAACAGCGCGGCGGTGAACAGGCTGCACAGCATCATGAAACACAGGCAGGTGATAAGGTTCTTCTGGCGGATGACCATGAAGGCGCTGCCGACCAGCAGCAGGATCAGAATAATTTCAATTTCAGCAATCCAGTCCACAGGCAGGCCGTAAGCAGGTTGATTTCACACGGTTATACCATGCCCTTGGGCATCTGTCACCATGAGAAACCTTGTGTTTTGAGCATTAGCCAAACCCTCCCCCATCCCCTCCCTCAGGGAGGGGCGCTCTATCCTTCCCCCCTGAGGGGGGAATACAAGGGGGGTTAACTTACGACTTACTAACTACCTAAACCGCTTTCAGCTTCTTATCCAGCTCTTCCATCGAAGCGTAATACGTCTTCTTGTCGAGCGTGCCTTCGGAGGCGTCGATGATGGCGGTGAGCGCCACGTCGGAGGTTACGTTGATGGTGGTGCGGAACATGTCGAGCACACGGTCAACGCCGAGGAGGATGCCGATATAGGCATCGGAAACGCCGATGGTTTGCAGCACCATATACATCACGACGATAGAGCCGCCGGGATATCCTGCCGCGCCCATTGAGGCGATGGTCGCCGCGAAGATAACGATGATATAGTGGTGGAAATCGAGCGTCACGCCGGTTATCTGCGCGAAGAACACGGCACAGATCCCGAGGTAGATCGCGGTTCCATCCATGTTGATGGCAGCGCCGAGCGGCAACACGAACGAAACGCTGGATTTGGAAATCCCCATGCGTTCCTCGCCGATCTTCATCGCGGTCGTGAGTGTTGCCTTGGAGCTTGATGTGGAGAATGCAAGTGCCTGGTATTCCATACTTTTCTTGAAGAATGGAATCGGGTTGAGGCGTCCGAGGACGATCAGCATCAGCGCAAGTATAAAGCAGTGGACGATCATACCCATTATGGTGGTCAGCACGAGCTGGAAGAGCTGCACCAGCGCGTCTACCCCCAGATTGGCCGTCACCCACGCCATGAAACCGAACACCGCGATCGGCGAAAGCTTGATGATAATGCCGATGATTTTGAACATGAGCTGCGCACCGGTATGCGAAAGGTCAACAAGGCGTTTGCCCTGCTCGCCCATGAAGTTGAGCGCAAGACCGACAAAAATCGCGAAGAACACGGTTTGTATCATGCTTGGTTTCGCGTCCGCACCGACAAGCGCGCCTAAACCGTTATGCGGGATAAAATCGGCGAAAACCTGAAGCAGCGGCGGGAATGGGGAAACAGCCTCTTGCTTGATAGCATCGCAATCAAGCTTGATGCCGGCTTGTTTCGCGGCTTCCTTACTGCCTTTATAGGTAGTTTCGGTATCCTGCATCGCGCAGTCGAATTCCAGCGCGGAGGTTTTGCCGCTTGAGGTCGAGGTGCTCTGGAGCTGGCTGACATCCATGCCTTTGCCCGGCTGGAAGATTTCGGCCATCAACAGGCCAAGGAGAACCGCGAACATCGCGCTGAGGACATAAATCCCCACGGCTTTGAAACCGACACGTTCCAGCGCCTTGCTGTCCGTCATGTTGTTGATGCCGGAGATGAGCGAGAGGAAAATGAGCGGCGCAACGATCATCATAATGAGGTCGATGAACTTCATCCCGATAAGTTTCAGGTATTCCGAATAACCCGGAACTTCATAGAATTTGAGGTCAAGCCCAAGCAGGAGGCCGATGACGAGGCCGATCATAACTTTTTTCCAGAGCTGCATTTTCGGCAAGGTGAGCATCAGCACCGCGCCAAGGATAGTAAGTGCCAGCGCCGGGAAATTATCGGCGAATTCAACAGTTTTGTCGGTGACAACAGCATATACCGCAAGCAGGAACGTAATGCTGAGCAGGATTTTTTTCCATTGCGCGTGCGGCGTATAGGCCACGACCGCGCCAAGCACGACCAGCAGGAAGCTGTAAGGTTTCACAACACCGGAGAGTTGCCCGAGCTTCTCATTTTCTAAAAATTCTGATATATAGCCTAAGCTATAACCCACAACGACTAAAATGGCGATTAATGCCAGAGATAGCTTCCTTATCATGCTCTTATCACTCTCTGTTGATTTATCGTAGAGGGGCGGGTATAAACCATGAATCCCGCAATGACAAGTCAAAATTATCTTGCGGTGCAATACACCTCATTGCGGTAGGAATATTATGAAGAAAATTGAAGCGGTTATTATTGGCGCAAGCGGTTATACAGGCGCGGAGTTGTTGCGTATTTTATTGCAGCACCCGGATGTTAACGTGCAATCCCTTGCGGCGGAATCCAACGCTGGAAAGGAGATGGCGGAAATCTATCCGCATTTTGCCGCGAAAACGCTGCCGAAGATCGTGAAGCTTGAGGAAGTCGACTTTGCCAATGTTGATGTCGCCTTCTGCTGCCTGCCGCACGCAACCTCGCAGAAAGTCATTAAGGAACTGCCGAAGCATATCAAGATTATCGACCTTTCCGCCGATTTCCGCATTCAGGATATCGAGCTTTACGAAAAATGGTACGGCCCGCACCACGCGAAGGAAATCCAGCCGGAAGCGGTTTACGGGCTGGTGGAGCTTTACCGCGACCGCATTAAATCCGCGCGGATTATCGCCAACCCCGGCTGCTACCCGACCTCGATATTGCTGCCGCTTTTGCCGCTGGTGAAACAGGGGCTGGTGGATGAGGATGATATCATCATCGACTCGAAATCCGGCGTGACCGGCGCTGGCCGCTCGGCAAAACAGAACCTGCTATATACCGAAGTGAATGACGGGATCGCCGCTTATTCGGTAAAAGGCCACCGCCACAGTGCCGAAGTTTCAGAGAATTTAGGCGCGAATATCACCTTCGTCCCTCACCTAACCCCAATGAACCGGGGCATCAGCAGCTCGATTTACGTGAAGCTGAAAACCGATTACGCCACCGCCCGCGCAGTGCTGGCCAAGCAATACGCCAATGAGGAATTCGTGAAATTGCTCGATGGCGAACTGGTTCCCTCCACCCATATGGTACGCGGCACAAACTATTGTTTCTTCAACATTTTTGAAGGCCAGAAACCGGGCAACGCGACAATTATTTCAGTGATAGACAACCTCAACAAAGGCGCATCCGGACAGGCAGTGCAGAACATGAACCTCATCTTCGGCCTGCCGGAAAACACCGGGCTGAACCAGACGGCGGTGTTTCCTTGAGTGTAGTCATTAGTTGTTAGTTATCAGGAAGTCGTAAGTGACCACCCCCCTTTCGTCCCCCCTGATAGGAGGGAGAATCGTAACTCCCTCTCCTATGAGGAGAGGGTCGGGGTGAGGTGCTGCTTGTTTTCCAGTTTCAGTTTTTTATTCTCAGCTATTCAAAACGTCATCGCGAGCAAAGCGACGCGATCCAGTAAGATTCCCGCCTGCGCGGGAATGACATTAACCATTTTTACTTACGACATACGACTTATGACTTACGACTATCCTAATGACTTCACTCCCCTTGCCGCCACGGAAAATTGCGTTATACTTCGCTGATATGGAAATTCTTTTATCGATAGCAGTATATACAGGCTTCATCATCCTTTTTGAGACTCTTTTAGGGAATCGTGCAAAAAATAATACAGACTATTCTGCATCAGAAATTAACACTGCCACACCCTCATTTTTTACCATTTGCGCACTTTATGCTGTAGCAGGAGCGATGATTGGAAGCCTTAGTTTGCTTATCTTTCCGCAATCTCTCATTGCCGGTGACACAGGGCGTTTTTTAAACCTGATTTTTTCTCCGCTGATTATTGGAACTGTTGTAGCCTTAATTTGCCGCTACCTTAAAAAGCATAATAAAGACGTAGAGTTGAAAACGAATTTTTATCACAGTTTTGCTTTCGCATTCGGCTTCGCGCTGATCCGTTTTTTATTTACAACAACAAGCTAGGAACGTCATCGCGCACTTGTTGCGCGATCCGGTTAGCGAAGCACGCACTTGCGTTGCCATCTGAACCAGACCCCGTGACAAGCACGGGGTGACGATGGCCCATGACTTCCACCCCCTTGCCGCCACAGGAAATCGCACTATACTTCGCTGATATGGAAATTTTACTTGAGGCATTGTTCCAGATAATAGGTGAAATTTTATTCGCCATATTTGAACATTTGTGGCGGTTGCTGAGACTTCGCTCGCGCCGCTCACGAAAATCAACTACCAGAGTTATGGCAAAGTCGGTTATTTTCCTTGTTCACTTGGCTTTTGGCGCTTTCATAGGCTTCATTTCCGTAAAAATAGTTCCTGAGCATTTTATCCAGAATAACTTAGCGCAAATTGCGTATCTGGTTATATTCCCATTTATCGCCGGGTTTATTATGCACCTCATCGGCTCAAAACTGAAACGTAAGGGAAAACAAACAGTTAGCCTTGAGCATTTCTATACCGGGTTTGCTTTCGCATTCGGCTTCGCGCTGATCCGTTTTTTATTTACAACAACAAGCTAGGAACGTCATCGCGCACTTGTTGCGCGATCCGGTTAGCGAAGCACGCACTTGCGTTGCCATCTGAACCAGACCCCGTGACAAGCACGGGGTGACGATGGCCCATGACTTCCACCCCCTTGCCGCCGCCCGAAATTGCGCTATACTGCACGTATGAAACCGCTTATTCTGCCATATAAGGGCATCCTCCCAAAAATCGCCGCCGATGCGTTCATCGCGCCCGGTTCGGCGGTTATCGGGGATGTGGAGATTGGGGCGAAAGTCGGTATTTGGTTCAATGTCACCATCCGTGGCGATGTGGCGGAAATCCGCATCGGCGAGCGCACCAACATCCAGGACGGGACGTCAATCCATGTGACACGCGGCGGCCACCCGACGATCATCGGTTCCGGCGTCACTGTGGGCCATGCCGCCCTGCTCCATGCCTGCCGGATCGGGGATAATGCCTTCATCGGCATGGGCGCTATCGTGATGGATGACGCGGTTGTGGAATCCGGCGCAATGGTGGCGGCGGGCGCGATGGTAACACCCGGCAAGCGCGTGCCGAAAGGCCAGCTCTGGGCAGGAAGGCCGGCGAAATATTTCCGCGACCTCACTCAGGAAGAGATTGATTTTATACCAATTTCCGCCGAGAATTACGTGAAACATGTCGAGGAATATCTCGCCGAACTGGGGTAGGAATGGCCGTGGATTTTTCTTACCTGATTTTGGAAGCTTCCTACAATTATTTTTACAAGTCATTGTATTGTATAGAGATTTAGATAAACTAAAAACTTGACTTTCTAGGTATGGTTGTGTTATTATAGGGCGATAATGAAACAGAAAATCACAATAGGAACACGCGGCAGCAAGCTTGCGTTAGTACAGACCCGAATGGTGCAAGAGGCACTTTCCAACAAATACCCGGCGCTGGAAATGGAGGTGAAAACCATCCTCACCACCGGCGACGCAAACCCGGAGGCGAACCTGACCGCGCTTGGCGGCAAGGAGCTTTTCACCCGCGAGATTGACACCGCGCTGCTGAACGGCGAAGTCGACATCGCAGTGCATTCGCTGAAGGACGTCCCCGGAACCATCAGCGGGAAAATCGCGATTGCGGCGGTG
>CAZJFC010000026.1:0-2884 GCA_964545245.1 uncultured Rickettsiales bacterium | reverse complement strand
GCTCGATGTCGCGCGAGGTCTTGTCGGTGCTCGCGACGATCTTCACCTTGGCGAGCTCGGCGGCGCCACCGAGCTCGCCGAGCGCCTTGCACGCGCCGACCCGCGTGATGTCCTCCTCGGCGCGAACTCGATTTCCGAATTGCCGCAAGGCGCAAAACTTGGGACTTCGTCACCGCGCCGCAGCGTGCAGGTGAAGGCGCTGCGCCCGGATGTGGAGATCGTCTACTTCCGCGGCAATGTGCCGACACGGCTGGAAAAACTCAAAAACAAGGTGGTGGACGCAACGCTGCTCGCAAAAGCGGGGCTGGACAGGCTCGCGATTGAAAGCGGCGGAAAACCGGTTGAAACCAGCGAGATAATCCCCGCCGCCGGGCAAGGGATAATCGCAATTGCCGCCCGTGCAGATGACGAGGAAACAATCAGGCTGGTTTCCGCAATCAACCACGAGGAAAGCTTCATCCGCGCTGTTTGCGAACGCGCCTTAATCGCCACTTATGGCGGGAATTGCCACACGCCGATCGCCGCCCACGCAGTGGTGGATGGCGATGAGATCGAACTGAAGGCAATTGTTGCCAATGAGAATAGTGAGAGTGGGGGCGATGAAATTTACCGCATCTCTGACCGCGCGAAAACTTCCGAAGCGAAACAGCTCGGTGAGAAAATCGGCGCTGAACTCCTGCAAAAAATGGGGAGGTAACGCCATGATTCTAGTCACCCGCCCCGCGCATGAAGCGGAAAACACTATCCGGTTGCTTGAGGAAAAATTGCATAAAACTCTCTCCGAGCCGCTTATCACCATCCGCAAATTGCAGCCGGATTTATCACGTTTCAAAAACGAAAAAATCCAGGGTTATATCATCACCAGCGCCAATGCGCGTGAGTTCGTACCGCAGGGCGCAACGCTTGCCGCCATCCCTGAGCATGGGAAAAACGCGATTGAGCTGATGGACCATATCCTCGGTAATTTCGCGCCGCAGGATGGAAAAATCGTTTACCTGCGCGGTGATAACATTACGCTCGATCTTACAAAAATACTGGTTGAGGAAGGCTATGACGCGGAGGATGCGGTTGTTTATGAATCACTCCCCGTTGCGGCTTTCAGCAAGGGTTTTGCCGGAAAACTGGCGGAGGTGAAAGTTGCGACTTTTTTCTCATATGCAACTTATAAAAATTTTGTGGCGCTGTGCAAAAATGAGAACCTGCTTGATAAGCTGAAGCATATCGATGCGGTGTTCATCAGCGAAAAAATGGCCAAATATAACGCCGATCTGTGGAAAAACGTTTACATCGCCGATGAGCCGGATATGGAATCTATGGTGAGGAAAATTGATGAAACCAGGTAATTACAAGTTACGGATTGCGCTAATCGCCATTGCCTCATGCCTGCCGCTTTTTTTCATGGGCATCAAGGGGCATGACGCCGTCAACCACCTTATCATCATGCGGGAGTTTTCGTGGCAACTCCTTCAGGGCGATCTGTTCCCGCGCTGGCTTATCCATGCCGAATCCGGTTTTGGTTCGCCGATCATCACCTATTTCCCGATGCTGCATTATTACACAGGAATTATTTTTTATCCCCTTAACAGGCTGGACGCCGTGCTCTCCCTCCCTGAAGGCTATCTCGCGCTTTACAGCAACGCAACCCTTGCCATCGCCCTTTCCGGCATTTTCATGTTCCGCTACCTGCTCCAGCTTGCGGACGAAAAAACCGCCTTCCTCTGCGCGGTGCTTTATATGCTGATGCCGTATCACCTCGGCGTGGATCTATATTACCGCTTCGCGCTGGCGGAACTATGGCTGCTCGCCCTTGCGCCGCTTTTCCTTTATTACAATGACCGCAGTTCAACTTACGGAACCGCGCTCACCGCCGCCGCGCTGGTATTCGCCCACCCGCTCACCGCGCCGTTCATACTGGCAATCGCCATTGCCAAAAATATAATGGAAAGAAGGAGCGGGCTGTTCCTGCCTATATTGATGGGCGTGGGCATTGCCGCAATTTACTGGGTTCCGGCAGTCCTCAATTCCGGCCTTATCAGCTCACAACTCGGAATCGGCTATTACAATTACGCGGAGCATTTCCTGGATTTTACCCATGCCTCCATACCTTTTTCCGCAATCGCTATCTTCCTGCTTCTTATTACCCTACCCAGCCTTCATAAAAACCTGCTATGGGGCGCTATAATAATCGCCAGCCTTTTCATGTGCATCGGCGCCAGCGCCTTCCTCTGGGAAACCATCACCCCGTTGCAGCAACTCTCCTTCCCGTGGCGGTTCCTGCTCTTTGCATCTCTCGCGGCATGCATAATCTTGCGCCATAGCGCGATCATCCGGCGCAACCTCATTCCCGTCATAATAATCGCACTGGCACTCAACATACCTTTCATCACCGCCATAAACAGCGAAAACCCGGCAAAATATCTTGACCACCATACCATCACGGTTGACGATTACCGCCCGCGCACCGTGCCGCAGGAAATGGTTATTACCGGTGAACATAAAGACCTCGCCAAACTGCGTAATATCAAATTCCCCAGGCTCGATGTAATCATCAGGCCGAATAAAATCATTGCAGTTTCAGACTATGCCGGGGAATTCCTGATACCACAGTTTTATTTCCCTAACTGGAAATCGCACCACGAAATCACCCCCGATAAAAAAACCGGATTAATGAAAATCCGCTTCAAAAAGCCTGGAATCGCCCTGATTGAATATAAAGCAGACAGCAACCAGAGAACCGGCTGGTATATTTCCCTCTTTTCGGTTATCGCGCTTTATGCCCTAAACCGCTTGACCCGTAACCGCCACAAAATATATTAGGAAAAAAATTACCCTTATGCAGATAGACGAAAAAACAGTTACCAAAATCGCCAAGCTCGCCCGCATC
>CAZJFC010000025.1:0-26373 GCA_964545245.1 uncultured Rickettsiales bacterium | reverse complement strand
GAGCCACGGTTCCCGACCATATCCTCCCTTATCAAGTTAAAGAAAAAATGGGGAGTGTCGCTGGCGGCATTGGCATATCGCATGCATAAACTTGGTATTCTCACAGATTGGCATTATCGAACGCTCTGCATAGAAATCTCTAAAAAGGGCTACCATAGAAACGAGCCGGAAGGGATAGAGCGAGAGCAGTCAAAAATCTGGGAGATGGTGTTTAGCGAGCTGTGGAAAGATGGCCTGAATAAAGAGCGCATTGCCCGTGATATTAACATTTACAGCAGTGAGATTGAGTCGTTGGTGTTTGGTCTGGTTATGATGAATATCATCCAGAAGCCAGATGTACCAAAGGGCAAACCATCGCACCCCTCTCATCTGCGCGTCGTTAAATAAGCAGCCAATTCAACGTTATTAGGAATAACGGGTCCTTCCAGACCACCCCCTCACGGGTACGCCGCGAGCGCGGGATTTGCCCAGCGCCAGCTGCAAAAGTTGCGTTTCGTTTCGTTTTTTTCGGCGCATCCCTATGAGAAATAAAGAAAACCCCAAAACAAAAAACGAAATGGGTCATGCAAAAAAGCGAAATGACCTGCACACGTTGTTATCGCCATGTGTCGTCAGGCGTTGCGGCACACATCGCGTCGAAGATTTTACCGTCACTTTCGTGCATGAAGTGCGTGTTTTCGATGGGGTAAGGGCAAAGTTCGAGGGGGTAGACGCGTTTTTCAGTATTCATCCGCGCGCATAATGGTGAGCACGCGGGTGGTCATTTCCGGGTTGGCCGGATCATCCGAGCCATATTCCATCCGGGCGTCGTAATACGAAATCTTCCAGAAGAATTTCTCACCGGCGATGGTGATGCACCCGAAATCCCGCTCGCCGTGCGGATCATTATCCGGCGTGAATTCATCATACTCTGCCACCGCCCGGAATAGCGCTGCCTGCAACTCCTCCGGCAGCTCATTCACTCCCGGCGTGGTCATCACCTTCCCACCCCAGAAGGTCTGCCGCAGCCGGTCATTCAGTTGGGCTATGCGCGTGCGGTATTCCACCCTATCCACTACATCCACCGCCATATTATCCCCATAAAAACAGTTGCTTAACTGCTTTCATGAATAACAGCCGTGCAGCTGCAATCAACGGTGTTTTGGTTTTTCAGTAGCTTGAAGGCGGCAGAGTTTATTTTTATCCGGATTTCGGTACTAATAGTACCTTGAGAGAAGAAAAAATAAACCGCATCTTTAATTATGATGGCCAGTAGATTTTAACGAGTGGCAGAAGACTGCGAGTTTCCATATCCATGCTCTCGTAGTTTTCGATCACCAGTTCAACCAGATTGTCGATATCCATCAACGTCAGAGGAATGGAAGCGCGGTCGGCTTCATATTTTGCATCTTTAGAGAAGCCGCCAGTGCTGACATATAAGCCTTTGTCATCCTTATGGCGGCCTCCGAGGAAACTGCGGATTTCCTGAGAACCCATTTGCTGGTTAGGCCGGTGTTTTACCTCTACGACAATACGAGGCTGTTCTAACCCAAGCCCATCTGGTGATGCGACAATGTCCTTACCCCGGTCTGTCCCCGGCGGTGATATGCGCGTCTTATATCCCATTGCACGCAGCGCACCTGCAACCAATTCCTGCATGTCATCCCAATCCAGTGCAATCAAGCGGTCTTTAATAAACTCACGCGCCTTGGATTTTAGCTCTTCCAGCAAATCTTTGGTATCGCTAGCAATTTCTGCTGATGCATAGGCCTCAGCCTGTTCGATTTTCACAGGCTTACCGCTTAGCAGGGCGTCAATTTCTTGCTCAGCACCATCAGAAACTTCAAAAACACTCAGTGTAGAGCCTAACGAATTTTTGGTTGGTACAGATAACTTATCGCGTTCAAGCTGCGACTCCCATGCAACTTTACGCCTATGTGCTGTTGCATCCTGTGCAGTGCTATCGAACGTATAGTCACCTGTTACACGACCTATATGGTAAATCCGCTTGGAAGGGTCGTAGGTCATGACTCGATCACCGGTTTTTATGCCGGATGCAACTTTGAAAAGCTGACTGCCGCTATTTACTGCCTTCATTGGCTTATATTCAGGATAGGTCTGTTTAACCTTTTCGATTACCCGCTCGCGTGTCTTTAGGCTCTGTAGAGAGCCAACATCATGCCAACCAACCGACACCATTCCCTGTTCCAGAAAAGTCTCAGCTAACTGGCCACCATCGCAACGCACCATCCACATACATGATTCTCCTTTTATGCTACCCGCGCTTCTTCACGTCCATTGCGGCTGTGTTTCAGGACGCTCTCGCCGGTTACTTGTTTCCCATCATAGGTATAATATGCTCCCAGCCACGATTGGGTATTGTATTCATTGATTAAAACTTTATCTGCCCATACTCCCCACAACAAAACCAAGCCTTGCTCCTTAAGGAAAGACGCCAATTTTTCTTTTGTAATCAGCAATGCTGCCGGTCCATTCTGATAGGCATTGGGTGAGGTGGTAACGATGGCACCTCTGCTGTCTATAAAATCAAATTGTTTGCGTGACCAACTAAGCCCCATATTTTTTATGAGCCATGGATCAGGCATCATTGCCGCTCCTGAGTCCTTGATAGCTTCCTGTTCGAAGATGGGATTGCATTGAAGGGAGGTGGGAACCAGCGGAATCTTAAGATCGTAGTCGGTCTCTTTTAACCAATCCGTATCATAGCAGACGCAGGACTCTGCCCATGGATACTCACCAAGGAATGCTTGGTTCCAATATGCATCACCATGCGGCATCCAATAACCGTTGCCGGTTTCTTTCTTCCATTCCTCATGAATTTCACTAACAGCCTTTTCCAAATCAGATTTGTTTATGAGGTAGCTTCTGATTGATAAGCCCATGTGCCTGTGGGGAAGGTTTCTTCCAGCATCATCGAAACGCTCGCGTTCATTCCATGCATAATGTGCGTTTAATACCAGATATGGCTGATTATCAACGGGATTAGTTGCGTAGAGAAGGCTTTCCGGCGCAGGCCAATCATACTGGCCATTAACCCACTCAATTCTTTCTTGGTCGGAAATGTTCTCAAAGTTTACGTTATGCGGTTGCCACCAACATACCGGCACTGTTTCAAAATCATAATCGGGAATCTTTTCGCCTGTGAAAGATGGATCAATGTCGCGCTCTGAGGTTTGCCATGTCCCCTGATAATCAGCATCCTTATCATCATCGTAAGACCTACCCTTAAATTTTAGATTATCGTTGAGGTAACAATGGATTTCGCGCATTGCAAGCCATGTGTATTTTGCACCTATACGTTCATTGGGGCTATATTCTCTGAAAGAATCATGCCGGTAATCCATGTCTCCGAATCTTTCAATGCTCCATCCCAGATCCAAGACGCGTTTCAGTATCCAGCGTTTGATTTTTGATGTGCTAATATCCTGAAGCTTCTGTATGGAATCTTCTTTCACAAGATATTCGTACAAGGCTTTCTCGGCCTCTTGGAATGCTTCATCCCCTAAAGCGTCTCGCAGTTGGGCAATCTTTTCCTGAAATTCTTCATTCAGCTGACTTATGGCAGCAACGTATGCTTCCTGCGTGTCTGCATCAATGTCCTTCGAGAGATAAAAACCCGCATGAAACTCTCCTTTTTGGGTATCAAACCTGCTCAAAAGTCTATTGCTCATTAATGCTTTGAGTTCGGTTATGGCCTGATTGCACTGTGCTTGGTTTTCAGCAGAAAGTTTTCCGATAGTGGCATTAACAGTATCCGCATTTTTAATGTGCTTAGTGCCGATGGGCGCTTCATACCAATAGCAGCCGCTGTGTTTACCAGTTTCATATCGCCCAAATGTTCCGTGGTTTAATTCCCATCGGATGGAATGTTTAGAGCGCGACTTTGTTGTGTTGTTTTCTTCATCTTTGAAGAGTGCTTCAATTTCCTGCTCATCCGGGAAATCGATAGGCCATGCACTGATGTATGGTGGAAGAACATTCGCCATATTTATGACAGCCGAGGATGCGTTCTCTCTCTCCGCAACCTTTATGATACCGGCAGCATAATCGCGTAGTAGCACATTAAGCGGGGGACGATTCTCAGCAAAAATACTGCCGTAGGTATATTCGGCGAGTTTTTTTAACTCGTCAGTCTTGAGGTTTAATAGAGATATGCCATATGCTGCCGCAAACATTCGTTCGCGCACATATAAGTCATCAGCAGATTCAAACATTTTCATGACCGCTATCAGCGTATCAATACGACTGCGAAGAAGATTTACTAATGCTTTTGTCGATTGATCCCTCAACATGCGATGCGGCGACGAAAGCGACCAGCATAATGCAATCGCACATAATCTGGCGGAATCCTCATCCAGATTTGATGTATCTTGTCGCCAGCACCAATCAATAAGGCGGCAAATTGCTCCCTCGTTCATATATGAAGCCGTAAGCGCACGCCCAAGCGTTGCATCCCTCTCCGGCATGGAATGCCGCGCAAATATCCTATGCAGCCTATCCGCATTCAGGATATGGCCTGGCACAGACGCAACGGTAAGCAACATTTCCAGAACATCTTCATAGCGCGCAGGCATAGCATTCAGGTAATCAACGGTTCTTTCTGTAACTAAGGCTGTTTCACGCCAGATAATGCTATTGAGAAATGGCTCACGATGCTGGCTTTGCTCGTAATCGTCATCGTTAATAAACCGCCAGACTTTCTGACGATGCTTGGGAGGCAATTTACTAATGGCAGTACGGGATATGCGATGATCCAATGTTTTTCGTACATAGAAAAGACTATATCCTTTTCCATAGTGAATAGCATCGCGGATGCGCCCACGTTTCTGGGGCGAAAGAACCGGAAATAGATCAAAGTATTCAAGCCCGAACCGTTCCGGTATTTGTATGCACAATGCCTCTATCCAGCCTGAATATAAAAACCGTTCATGACCTGAAATAAATGTTCTTAAAATGGGGTGCTTGCGTATGCGTCGTCGCAACATCTGCGCGCTATTATTTTTGCCCTCAACGCTATCTAGTAAAACCCTCACGACCAAATGATCAGCAAAGCGCTCGTAAGTGAACGCAATCGCATCATACTTCTGATTTTTGTCGTCATACCAATAAGTTTCGATGAGAAGGCCTTCGGAGATTAATTTTCCAAAGAGGGTGTCCACAAAACCCTGTCCGTCTCCGCCCAAATTTTTCAGCAGCTCTTTGGCGGTCTCTCTTTTCAGCCATCGATTCTTTTGAGAGGCCATTTCGCGTGCCAGAATATCGATAGCCTGCTGCACAATTTTGGCTTTTGGGTCGTACACCTCACCATTTTTAGAAAGCTTCTCATTCAGTGTATCAACGTAAAAGTTGAATACGCTGGTGATGCCTTGCAAACCCTTCGGTACCTCTGTGTGTCCAGCATCATGCAGCGATGAGCAAAACAATTTTAGAAAAAGTGGGTTGCTGAACTCTGGCGATAACAATGGCGTATCAGGTACTTTAATCCCGAACTTTGGAAAAAAGACACGGACGGCCTGATATTCAATGCCCCGGAATCCCTTATGTATGTAATGCGTAACATCGGTATTCGTGTCTCTCAGTTCTGCCGGAAATACGACATCAAGAAAATTGGTGCGAACGGACAGCACAACACATATCCGTGGGTAACGCTTTATTTCGTTGATGAACCCAGCGAGTCGATCTTTCCATATCTTCCTGCCTTCACCCTCGTTAATGGCATCTATGGCTATAAGAATCTTCTGGTTTAGTGCTTCCCCCAAGGAATCCAGTGCGGATAGGAAAGTTTCTCTGTCCGGCGGTGTAATGCCAAGGTAACTGAATATCTGTTGCCATGGATCATTGGTGGAACTGAAATGCTGCCCCAGCATGAATATGGTGGGTATGGCATCACGAATCCGATGCTCGACAATCTCGCTTATGATATGGGTTTTACCCTGTCCGGCCTCACCCTGTATCACCAACAACCCAGACCGCGCGCATAAGGCTTCGTTGGATTCACCTAGATATTCTCTAATGTCTCTAGCGGCGGATGCGGCTCTCCATAAATAGTGTTTGATGTTACTGAATTCCAGATCCTCATCGCGGGAGAAAGCTTCGCGGATTTCTTTCTCCGTTTTGCCTTCATCCACTAGTTTCTGGCGTTTCTCCTCATATTTTTGTTTCTCGATGGCATGAATTTTCTCGATTGCTTCATCCGTTTTCTGGTTCAGTTGGTCGCAGCAGGCAATAACTTCTGAAAAATCGAGCGGCACAGCTATGTCATGCCGGATGTTCGCAATAGCCTTCTTAATCTTGATATGTATTTCTCTGCATCGCGCAATATCCTGCGCCAGTTCAGGATATTTTCCCTCTTTCTCCTTTTCTATATTGATGTGCCAGATCAACTTTGCCAGCGTGTTTTCCCATTCGATTATCTCGGCAAAGAACTTATCGCTCCTAAACAGACCTTCAAAAATTTTGGGCAACTCAGGAATGGAGACGTTCAGGTCAGGTTCATAGCGCTTCCCAACATCCTTAATGGTGTCTTGGCATTTCTTCGCGAACCAGTCCTGTCTT
Organism: uncultured Rickettsiales bacterium; assembly: GCA_964545245.1. Classification (GTDB taxonomy): domain Bacteria; phylum Pseudomonadota; class Alphaproteobacteria; order Rickettsiales; family 21-14-0-20-44-7; genus CAZJFC01. The sequence continues at coordinate 19,818 of CAZJFC010000025.1, read as the reverse complement.
AGAACCTGCTCGTTTAACCAATAATATCGCTTACCGGCATATACTGGCTCAACCCGGCTGAGCATTTCGGTGAATTCAAATTTTCCCCAAGGGATGAATTCAACGTTCATGCCTTTTTCAGTGGCCTGCTTCTGCCACCCTTGAACGGCCTTATCCCACTTTACCTTTTCTGTTACATGGCCATCCTGCCGTGAATCGGCAAAATCAATGGGCATACAGACGTAATATTTTGTTAAGGTAGGATGCTTCTCCAGTGCTGACGTAACGGATTTTGTTGCCTGTGTGATCAGGCTATCAATATCGAAAACATATTTTGCCTGCCACCCATGTTCTGTTCCGTCGGGAGCTTTCCAGAAGCATTCTATGCCAGCATCTGCGCTGCCGCCCTTCCGGGTAAATATCCAGTTATCGCCCGGCGGCGTTATATGCGCCAGCTGACAGCATAGCTCTTCAAAAGCTGTATTCTGTGAACCAGCGTGCGACCTGATATTGCGAAAATTAATCTCTGTATTGGTCACGCAGCCTCCGTCATGCGGTGGATGAGGGAGTCCATCAGGTGGGTATTGAGGGTTTGGGTGTGCGTAATGTGCGCTTCGAGCCGGTCGCAGAGCGTCATCAGCTCATCCACCTTGGCGACAATGCGTTTTTGCTCGGCGAGTGGTGGGAGGGGAATAGGATATGCGAGCAACTTTTCCTGCACGATGCCATCCACCGTTGTACCAGTACCCTGAATTGTGAGAGTCTGGAAGAAAATATGGAAGTAGTTTGGGTCGATGTTAGTTGAGATAGAAACTGCCTTGAGGTCTTGATTAAATGCCATATCGCAGGCGCAGATGGAGATTTTACCAAGCCCCATCCTCGTGCAGATAAGGAATTGCCCTGCTTTCGCTAGTTTGGTCTTGTTATCCCGTAAGGCGAGTTCGGTAATCATATCCTGTGTAGAGGAAATGAATTTTTCTCCGAATTTCAGGTCTTTCACGCTCGCCCAAAAGATGCCGTTGCTGGTTGTCCAAAACGCGGCATTTGCTTTGCTTGGGGTGCCTCCACTTTTTATCTCCAACACCACATGGTCGATGGCAGCAATTCTCCATGAATACGGAAGCACGTTATGAGTTACAGATCTATCAATGGGAGTAACAGCACGCACCTTGATTTTGCCCTGCTTAATAAGAGACTTTCTTTCAGCCTCAATCTTTTTCAACAGCACTTCCGCCGATTCATCCATCGGGTTCTGTTCCACCAGCTTGCCCTGCACCGCAAGTTGCAGAATGAGCGCGCGCAGCTTCTTTACACCACCCAAGGTTTGCGTGGACTGTTCAAATTGCTGCAAAAATATTTCTATATTATCCATTAGGCTGCCTCACTTTGCACATGTCGCCGCAGCGCTTCGGCGAGGATGTCTTTTAACTGGTTTTGCGTTTGCTGCATGGCGCTGGTGGCGGCCTCATATTCCGCCAGCAGCTCGGCAGGCTCGCGGTGGGTGGGGTCGGTGATACTGGGATTTTTTACATCCAGATTATAGTTGCTGGCTTTGATCGCCTTGATGCTCACCTTCCAAGCAAAATCATTTTCCTCGCGCTTGTTCCACCATGCTTTTTCGGCATTGAATTCCTCTATGCGCATCGGCTTGGTTTTGCTGTAGCTTTTATAGCCCTTAGGATATTGGTGCTCGTAATACCAAATTTCCTTGGTGGGCGTTCCCTTTTCAAAGAATAGCAGGTTGGTTTTAATGCCCGTGTAGGGGTTGAACACACCGTTTGGCAGGCGCACGATGGTGTGCAGATTGCACTCCTCCAGCAGCTTTTCCTTCAGGCGGGTTTTGATGCCTTCGCCAAACAACGTGCCATCCGGTAGCACCACGGCGGCGCGGCCATTCTTCTTGAGCATTTCCACGATCAAGAACAGGAATAAATCTGCTGTTTCGCGTGTGCGGTAGCTGGTGGGGAAGTTGTTTTCGATGCCGTCTTCCTCGGTGCCGCCGAACGGCGGGTTGGTGAGTACCACATCCACCTTTTTGCGCCACGGGTGGTCTTTGATCGGCGTGCTCAGCATATTGTCGTGCTTGATGTTGGTGGGCACTTCGATGCCGTGCAGCAGCATGTTGGTGGTGCAGAGCAAATGCGGCAGGGCTTTTTTCTCCACGCCGTTGATGGTTTTTTGCAGCGTTTCCCAATCTTTCGGGGTTTTGGTTTGCTGACGCAGATGCTCGATGGTGCAGCTTAAGAAACCGCCCGTACCGCAGGCGGGGTCGATCACCATTTCGCCCAGCTGCGGGTTCAGCATATCCACCATGAACTGCGTTACGGCGCGCGGCGTGTAAAACTCCCCGGCATTACCTGCACTTTGCAGGTCTTTCAGGATTTGCTCGTAAATATCGCCGAAGGTGTGTTTGTCGGCGGTGCGGTTGAAGTCGATTTCGTTGATTTTATTCACCACCTGTCGGATCAGCTGGCCGGATTTCATGTAGTTGTACGCATCCTCAAACACATTGCGCACTACCAGCGCGCGGCCACCCTGCCGCCCTTCGGCGCTGAGTTCCTTCAGTTTCGGAAAAAGCTGGATGTTAATGAAGTCGGAGAGTTCATCCCCGGTAATACCCTCCGCATCAACTGCCCAGTTCCGCCAGCGCAGATGCTCTGGAATGGGGGATTGGTAATTATCCTCGGTGAGTTCCAGCTGCTCTTCTTGGTCATCCAAAATTTTAAGGAAAAACATCCACACCAGCTGACCGATGCGCTGCGCGTCACCATCCACGCCCACGTCTTTACGCATGATGTCTTGGATGGATTTGATGATGCCAGATACGTTGCTCATGCGCCGTTTACCTTCTTAAATAGTTCGTCTTCCAGCTCTTTGAGGGCTGCTTCGTATTTGTCTTTGCCGCCGAAGAAATCATTGATGATCTCCACCGGCGTGCCCATCTCGCTGATCGGCTTTAGGCTCAGCACCTTTGCGCTTTCGATGCTGCCGACGCCTTCATCGGCATATTTATCGAGCAACGCATCCAGCACTTTGCGGGCTTTATCGCCGTATTTGGTGAAATAATTGCGCTTACGCACATTCTCGGCGCGTTCCTTGCGCGTTAGCGGCGGCTGGCCGTAAACGATATGGCAGATGAGGTCGAAGGTGCTGTATTGATCGCCGTTCTTCACCTCTTCACGCAGGGCGCTGAGCAGCAAGCCTTGGCTTTCGAGCTCCTTGATGATGGCTTCTTTCTTTGCCGATTCAGACCATTTGCGCAGGAATTCATCGAGCGTGCGAAACTGCTTCTGCACCATTTTCTTGGTGTAGTCCTTCAGCGATTCGGTGACGAGTTTTCCGTCCTTGTCGTAATACTGTACGCGCTCGGAGATGACGTTTACCTCAACGTTATTGACGTAGTATTTCACGCGCTTCTGGCCGGGCTCGGCGTTGGGATCGAAGGAAATATCCGGCTTTAGCGGCGTGCCTTCACCCGGATCAACATTGGATTCATCATCCGGCGGCACAATATCGTCGTCGCCGGTTGGCTGGTAAACCTGCACCGGGTCGCCGTCAAAGTCAGGATCAGCGAATAGCTCGGTGGCTTTCTTGAAATCCATGATGGTGAAGTAGAGTTTGCCGTGCTCTTCATCGATGCGCGTGCCACGGCCGATGATTTGCTTGAATTCCGTCATAGACTGGATGCGCTGGTCTAGCACCACCAGTTTACAGGTTTTGGCATCCACGCCGGTGGTGAGCAGTTTGGAGGTGGTGGCAATGACCGGGTGGGCGCTTTCGGGGTCGATGAAGTTATCCAGCTCGGCCTTGCCCTGCTGATCATCGCCCGTGATTTTCATTACATAGCGGTGGTTTTTCAATACGAGGTCGCTGTTCAGATTGGCCAGCGCATGGCGCATACGCTCGGCATGGTCAATATCCTCGCAGAATACGATGGTTTTATCGAAGCGATTGGTGGCTTTGAGATAGGCGGTGATTTTCTGCGCGACCAGCCAATCGCGCTCCTCAATCACCAGCGTGCGATTGAAGTCTTTTTGATTATAAATGCGGTCTTCAATCAGGTTGCCGTATTTATCGGCCTGACCTTTTTCGGGTCGGAAGCCAATCACATCGCGGTCAATGTCTATGCGGATCACTTTGTAGGGCGCAAGGAAGCCGTCCTCAATCCCCTGTTTCAGGGAATAGGTGTAAACGGGTTCGCCGAAATAATCGATATTCGAGACATCCGCCGTTTCTTTTGGTGTGGCGGTAAGGCCGATTTGCGTGGCGCTGGAGAAATATTCCAAAATTGCACGCCATGCGGAATCCTCGGCGGCGCTGCTACGGTGGCACTCATCGATGATGATCAGGTCGAAGAAATCCGGCGAGAATTGTTTATAGATGTTTTGCTCTTCCTCATTGCCAGTGACAGCTTGATAGAGCGAAAGGTAAATTTCGTAGGATTTATCAATCTGGCGCTTGCTGATTTTGGTCATTGCTTGACCGAATGGCTTGAAATCATTCTGGCGTGTTTGATCGACAAGGATATTGCGGTCAGCAAGGAAAAGGATGCGCTTTTTGGTTTTGGACTTCCACAAACGCCAGATGATCTGGAATGCGGTGTAGGTTTTACCCGTGCCGGTGGCCATCACCAGCAGGATTCGGTCTTGGCCTTTGGCAATGGCTTCCATCGTGCGGTTAATGGCATTGAGCTGGTAATAACGCGGGGATTTCCCGCTACCGTCGGAATAATAATCCTGCGCGACCACCGCTTCAGCGGCTGGCGCTTCAATGTTGCGGTATTTTTTGTAGCGCTTCCAAAGCTCCTGAGGGCTGGGCAGGCAATCCAGCGGAATATCGCGTTCTACCTGTTCGCTGGTGCCGGACTTATCATGGAAACGAAAGCCAGTGCCGTTTGAGGTGAATACGAAAGGAATATCCAGAATCTCGGCATATTCCAGTGCCTGCTGCATTCCGTCGCCCAGCTGGTGATTATCATCCTTGGCCTCAATGATCGCCAGCGGAATATTTGGTTTGTAATACAGAATGTAATCCGCACGCTTGCTGGTGCCACGCGCAGCCATCTTACCGCGCACTATGATGCGGCCATGCGTGAATGAAACTTCCTCGCGCACCTGCGTCTGCAAATCCCAACCTGCGTTTTTAATGGCAGGTAGGATGTATTTGGTTTTGATGTCCGCTTCGGTGAAATTGCCCATTACGATGCCGCCCGCTTCTCTTTTTGTTTAATCCAACGGTCGATCTCGCTTTTGCGGAAACGCCATGATCCGCCGACCTTAAAGCCGGGGATGTCGCCCTTGGCAGCCAATCGGTAGGCGGTCTTTTCATTCAGCTTCAGGTAGGCTGATAATTCATGGATGGTAAGGATCTCGTCGTTTGCCATAATCGCCCGGAAAATATTTGCTCTGATGAGAAAATAGAGGAACTACGACAAAAGGCAACAATTTACGAAACAATACAAAACACCCTTTAGTGCAGCTGGCAGGGTGTTATGCTGATGCCTAGAGAGGAGCGTCATGAAAATTATCAGCTACAGCGACATGCATTTAGAGTTCGGCTACAATTTTCGGCCACCGAAAGACAGTGACGCTGACCTCATGATTCTGGCCGGTGACATCATCACCTTCCGCAATTTCAAACCGCTGGGCTGGATGCTGCGGGAATGGCACAAGCCAGTGCTGTATGTGGCGGGCAAATCTGCGGCGATGGTTTGAGGCTGACCTACCCGGAAAGCGTGTGGTGATTAGTCATCATGCGCCGGTGGTAAACCCAAATACGCAGCATGGCGATAGCCCGTACATGCCCGCCTATAACTCGCTGGATATGTTGCCTATCATCGAAACCTATCAGCCCGCACTATGGGTATATGGGCATACGCATGAATGCGATGATCAGATGGTGGGGAGCACGCGCATCATTTCCAACCAGCACGGCTATCCCGGCTATGGCGGCAGATATAAATGCGCTGGGTTTGATAAGGCCGGGCTGATGGTAGAGGTTTAGCCTCAAAGGTTGAAATGCCGATCTAAAATGCGATATAAATTACTATATATCAGTGTATTATATCGCATCTCAGGCCATTTAATGCCGGTATTTCTGCCGATGTTAGGGCATGGTTGCATGGGCATTCTAGGGCGCTATATGTCAAGTTCTGTTGCATAAAAACTTGACATATTACCTTGAAAAAGCGATAATTAGGCATGGAACAAAGCCACGCACATGCAGCCCCTTCGCGCCTCACCTCGGCACTGGTTCGCCAGCGCATCGAAAAAGGTGGGGAGCGCCTGTGGCGTTTTGAGGATTTTAGCGACCAGCCTTTTCCGGCTGTTGCAAAGGCACTGTCGCGCCTGACGCAGGATGGAATGATCGAGCGCCTAAGCAAAGGCACTTATTATCGCACACGCGAAACCGCATTTGGCAAAAGCAGGCCGAACCCCGCCCATATACAGAAGCTGGCATCCAAGAATGTGCGCCTATTTCCTGCGGGGGTTACGGCGGCAAACCTGCTTGGCTTCAGTACGCAAAACCCCAAGCGGAACGAATTGGCCACCTGTGCCGCCAGTGTGCCGCGCAAACTGATTGGCATGGATACGGTGGTGCATACGCGCAGGCCGCAATCATGGGAAAAGCTATCCGAAATAGATGCAGCATTGCTCGACTTCCTACGCAATAGCGGAAAGACGGGCGAATTATCTGCACGCGAAACTGTTGAAAAAACATTGTCGCTGCTATGGCAGGATGGGCGTTATCAGCGTCTTGCAAAAATAGCTGCTGACGAACCGCCGCGCGTGCGCGCCATGCTGGGAGCGTTGGGAGAAATGATGGGCGCAGACAGGCGCACGCTAAGCACCTTACGTTCCTCGCTAAATTCATTGTCACGTTTTGACTTTGGCGTTTATAGTGCATTACCAAATGCAAAGATGTGGTACGCAAAATAACGATTCGGTTTTATGAAACTTTCGCAGCATCCTGATTTTGAACAGGCAATCTTACGCGCCGCTGAATATTACAGCAGCCGAGGCCTCAGGCCTGCACTGATTGAAAAGGACTACTACGTCACTGAAGCCTTGCACGCGCTGGTGCAGGAAGCTGGCGACAAGGTAGTTTTCAAAGGCGGCACCAGCCTTTCCAAAGGATGGGACTTGATCGAGCGATTCTCGGAAGACATCGATATTTTTCTTGATCCACAGGCCTATACACCACCACTTGGCACAAATGCCATTGATCGTAACCTCAAGAAACTTCGTGATGCGGTGCAGACAGTTCCACTTACGTTTCTGAGGGATGAAAGCCGAACCTTTGGTGGATTTGGCCGCAATGATATGTTTGCCTATACGCCGTTGTTTGCTGCACCCGGTGAAGTCGCCCCGCGCGTATTGCTGGAATCCGGCATCGCGAGCGGTCGTGAGCCTACCGAAACTGTGGAATTGCATTCATTCCTCGGCCAGTTCCTCAACGAAACCGGTGCGACACTGGAAGCATCGGATGAAACGCCATTTAACATGCGCCTGCTGCATTTCCGCCGGACGTTTGTGGAGAAGCTGTTTGCTATCCATAAGCGCATCGAGATGCTCAAAAAAGATGGCACGCCCGTTGGCTCGCAAACCCGGCACTATTACGATCTTTACCAGCTGGGTGGTCGTGAGGAAGTGCGCCAGATGCTCAAGTCCGATGAATATGCAGAACTGAAAGCGGATTATGATCGCGTAACACGCAAATATTTCCCGGATTATTATTGCTACCCGGAAGGAATGGTGTTCGCCAAAAGCGATGCTATGTTCCCCACCGCCGAAATAACTCGGCTGGTTGCGCCAGAATATGAGCAGCAATGCAAACTGCTCTGCTACGGCTCATACCCTTCATGGGCTGAGGTGCTGGGGCGTTTTGAAGAGATGCGGGATTTACTTTAGCCCTGAGCTGTTCGGAATTTCCGAATAACTCAACCGTCAAGGATTCCTTGACAGCTCAATCATCCACAAACCCCTGCGCAGTGAATTTATAGACCGGGGCGGAGCCTTTCCCGGCCTTGATGTCCTGCATGGTGAAATTCACCGTCGGGTCGATATGGTCGGCGTACTGCGCCACCCACGCCAGCCATTGCGCTTGTTCTGGCTCGGCTGCGTTGGGAAGTGCCTGCATCACCTCCAGATATAGGCGCGTGCGGCGGGCAATTTCCATGTCGCGTAGGGCGATCTTCAGGCGACGGATTTTCTGGCGTTCGGTGGCGAATTCGGGGGCTTGGATGCGGCGTTGGTCGTTGATGGTTGCCAGGTGCTTGGTGTCTCGCTCCACCACGGCGACGGTTTGCGTCTGGACGGTGGCGGGGCGCAGATGCTCTTTTCTGGTCTGCACGCCGTAGGATTTCTTGGTCCAATAGCCGCGCGGTGGGCGGGGAATGCTCATCTTCTTGCAGATTTTGGCGAGGCCAACATCGGAGATGCCGTAGCGCTTGGCCACCTGCATCATCGGTTCCGCCCATATCTCTTCATAGAGTTTTTCGCGCTCGAATAGCAGGGTTTCAGCAGCTTCTTTTCTCATGCCTGCATCAGCTCCGCCACCGGCACACGCAGCGCACAGGCGATTTTCAGCATTTCATCCAGCGCGATTTCGTTTTTGCCCAGCTCGTAGTGATCGAGCAGGCCTTCGGAGATGCCGGTGAGCTTCGCCAGTTTTTTGAGCGGCAGCTTTTGCTGGCTGCGGTGGCGGTGGATGTTTTGGCCGATGGTAAAACGCAGATGCCGTAGCAGGTGCGTGCTGTAGGATGCAGTTGTTTTTGCAGCGTCTTTTTTCATCCTCTATTGCATAAGACATGTGCAGCTGCGGTCAAGGGTGTTTTGATTTTGTCTTGATTTCCTTTTAATGCCGCACTATTTTTTCAGGCAAGGAGTCAAGCGCCCCAGTTGTGAAAGGCTGAAACGCGAGGAATTAATCTACCGACTACCTAACAGCATCTCATTTCACCGCTGGTATGGTTGTTCTTAAACTTTCACAGCAACCGCAAATCCAGCACAAACGAAATGGAGATTGCTATGAAACAGCACGACATTACAAAACTTTGCGCAGACTCTCTGCGTTCTTTCACCAATGATAACTACGGCATCAAACTGAAGGCTTCCCACGCGCATGAGATTGTAGCGGCGGGCTTTAGTTATCAATCCCGTGCAGCTCTGCTGGCGGATATGGCTTATCCTCTCAGCAACCTGCAACAGGCTGAGTTCATCCTGTTGGATGCAAGCCTTCCTTTAGTCAATTCACGCATTCAAGAATTGGATCTCAATCTACCCGACGCTTCGATCCTTGCTGAAGGGCTTTATTCTCCTTTGCTCAGCCAGAAATGGATTTCAGAAAAAATCTGGCCAAGTTTCCGTGATCTGGCAGTCCACCTAGTGGAACAACGTCTGCAGGAATGGAACAAAATGTGGCGGATGTCGCCTGCATTTGAATGGGATATGGATGTAGAGACCGCTCACAAGCCAGATGGCGTTGTGCTAACCGTTCATGTGGGGCATAGCACAGAAAAAGGAGAGCGATTGAGGGACAGGAAGTTCGTTATCAACCTTCCGCGTGTCGCGGCTAATATAGGTTATGGCACGCCGAGTATTCAGGAGACGAGATATAGCGGCCAATTCCATGACCCCAACTTCAATCCAGATTTTGCGATGCACGGAATTTCCTGAGATTTAATATGAATGAGCGCCACCCGCTGCACCGGTATTTCCAACATCGAAACCGCCGCAGCGGGTGGCGCAGTTCCTACACTCAAACCGCATATTTGGCATTCAAACCAACTGTCCCGAAATGTCCCGTATGGGACAGCTGTGGGACACTTGTGCACGAATGGAGGCAACATTGGGCAAACCGGCACAAAAAACTTGCGGCGGCAGGCTGTTGAATTTATTGTCGTAGTGTGTCGCAAGATATTGTAAAGAATCACGAAAATCACTCTTGAAAACTGCCGTGGGTGCAAGTCCACCGTGGGTTCGAATCCCACTCCCTCCGCCATATATGGCAAGATATGCCATATATTACAGTCGCTTAGCAGGAGGGGTACATTCTGCACCTACAAATTAACCCACAAATAGATGGTGGATAGAGATGTACGTTTATGAACACGTACGATGGCGAGGGGGATGACTGTATCAGACGCAACCACCCAATGAAGGGGGGTATGCTTTTTTAGAAAATGGCTTTTAGATAGCTGCTATAGCCCTAAAAACAGTCCGTGACCATTTTTATTTTTTCAAATACTATTTCAAACAATAATTACTAGAAAGTTATAAACTCTAGACAATTCAGTTGGTCATTATATATTACCACCACTGGTTGTGGACAATGGTAGAAAAATGAAAGTAAGGCAATTAAGAATTAAGAATTTCCGTGGAGTTAAAAATGGATTAGTAAATTTCACTGGTCATAGCCTTTTGCTGGGAGGAAATAATATAGGTAAATCTACTATTTGTGAGGCTTTAGATTTAGTGCTCGGCATTGAAAGACTTTATAGAAGACCAATAGTTGATGAACATGATTTTTATAATGGTAAGTATTTAGGAGCTACTGGCGAATCAAATGAAATAGTTATTGAAGCAGTTCTAATTGACTTATCTGAGGAGGCCGCCCGAAAATTCTTAGGTAGAACAAGGCCGTGGAATGACAGGATGGGTGAGTTTATTGATATAGAGGGAGCCGAACCATCTGACACTGATAGCCAAGATACAATCAGAGCGCTGCCAGTAACATTCATTGGCAGATATGATAGAGAAGAAGATGACTTTGTTGGAAATACTTTCTTTTCACATCCTGCAACTGAGCCAAATGAAGAAGATAAGAATAAATTAGGAGCTGGCTTAGAGAAATTTAGTCGTGACCATAAAAGATTATGTGGCTTCATCTAGGAACTGGCGCAATCAATACTTTGGTTTTCGCCTTATTAACTCGTATTGCGGATTTAAAAGGCAGAGAATCAGTAATATTTGCAATGGAAGAGCCTGAAATAGCTTTGCCTCCACATTCTCAGCGTAGAATGACTAGGTTTGTTATAAAAGAAATGGGACAAGCTATAGCATATTTTGATAAAATTTGCGGCCACATTAAACGTATGTATGCTGAACGTGGTGAGATGCTATCTGAACAGGAAGTATTGGTAGCTGCTCGAAATTGGCTTGGGTTTTGTAAAAAAATTATTGAAATCGAGAACAATGATAAAAATTTCTAGTATTATACCTATTAGCAAATTAAATTGAGTATCGCAAATTGGAGACATTATGAAAAAATTCTATTTAATTTTATTTTTAGCCGTAGCATTTTCGGGTTGTTCAAACTCTTTAAGGGGTATGGCAACAGTAGCTTATGACACAGGAGACTACGATGGGGCAATTGCTAATGCAAAGCTTGCACTTAAGGCTAGCCCAAAAAATTCTCCAGATGAACTCCGTAGTTTATATATTCTTGCACGTTCTCATGAAGCGAAAGGTGATGTGTATTCGGCTAAATATGTTTATAATATGATCTTGCAGTCATACCCTCAAAGCCCAGAAGCAGATTATGCACGCAAATACAATAGCAATCACGAATAAAACAAAAATCTGCTTTGCTATCGGCTTTTTTGCTTACCGCCATTTTGCTTTAAGCCGTAAATTAAAGTTGGATGCATTGTTTCGCACATTTTTTTGCTGCGTATAAAACCATAGGTTAGGAAATGCCCTTCGGAACTATCGCAGTCATACAGTTTAGATACTTCATTTGCATTAACCACATGACATCTGCCGCCTGCGGTTACTTCGTCAGGATCCTTGTAAGGTGATGTCTGGCATTCACTTACAGTAAAGTTCTTATCCGCGTCCCCAGTTAGCTGAATCATGAACCATGGCTCATTTAGCGATTCTTTTAGTAACTGTGCCTTTTCTGGAGTATTGAATTGACTCAAGTTAAGAAATTGCAGTTCACAAACATCTTTTGGGGCAAAATAGTATGTATCGGGGATCGGATCTGAACCTGGACAATCAACAACTACACTTGAATTATATTTTCCTTCCTCTGTTACAACGCATTTATGTACAGATACAAACTCATTTATACTGCTATAATTTGGAAAAACACTTTGGAAGGTAGTGCATTCACTCAGTTTAATTGAGGCTCTATCAGGCACAGATTTTACTGTTAAAAAATATGTATCATTAAGCTCCAGTGCATTTGCTGATACACCTGCATTCAGCACCAAGAAAAATGCTATCAATAAATAGTAAAATCTATGTGAGTATGTCATTACTTCCTACCTTATATTAGATTCTTCCAAGGACACGTGCGTTATCAATTTGTAAAATCCTGATTTCAGTTGCTAATTGTTTGTAAGCAATAGTTGGATCACCATAAAGCACTTCTGCCACCCTATCATTTTCAACTGTAAATCTGGTTATAAGACTACCTTTAACATCGTAGGCTTCGAACACACCGCCACCTAATTTACCATTGATTAAATGACCTTTGCTTGCCAGTTTATTTACGTCTTCTGGCCTCTGGTCTGTGAAATAAATTTTGTATTCACCATCTATCAAACCATATTTGTAATTTAGTTCGGCAACTTTTAAGCCAGCATTATTCCATAGCGTCCACGCACCATCAGGATGGCCATCGCGGAACTGGCCTTTGCCAAGAACCATATTATTGGCTTTGCTGTAAATTGTGTAAGGGCCTTGCTGCTTTCCAGCAGCATCTTTGTTACCAGCTAGATAAACTGGGGAATTCACGCAAGCGTTTAAAATCAGAATTATGCTTAAAGATAAAAATAATTTATGCAAATTAGTCATGCTCTCTCCATATTTTATTAGTTGAGTTTATGTTTTTAGTTGAAAATGCGCAAGATTTTATTGGTTGCATCTGCAAAAATGTCAGGCTAACTGTTTACAAGCTCTCTTCAAAAACACATTTGGTATAGGCATTTGAAATATAAGCAATCTTGTCTGCTGGCAGGTTCGCAAACCGTCCAATACGCGCCGCCATTTGATATAGAAGCGGCTTCAATCCGCTGGGTTCGAATCTCATTCAAGGGTTCGTTAGGTTCGAAAATTGAAAAATCAGCGCAAGCCGGAACATTCAATTAAGTAAATCAGAAAACCTGCTATTAAGGGCAGGTGCTTACCGTATTATAACTCAGGCTGCCAGTAACCCCGAATGGAGCGTTACATTCAGAGCCGCCGATGACACCGGTTACGGTGTTTCCTGCGCCTGAAACGGTTATGTCGCCAAGTATTTGCTCAAGAAGGAAAGCATCTCCGCCGGCACCGTTTATAGTAGTGTTGTTAACTTCAAGAGTTATGCCTGCGAACGTTGCCTCCGTATAAATACCATGCCTTGCGGCATTGGTTATGGTCACATTATTTAGCGCAACATCCGTAGGATCAGAATCATCCCCTATTACCACTGCATCCCTGCCGCTATCCTCTATATCCACATTTGAAATTGTATAGCTTCCGCGAGCTATACTCAGGCCATCGGTGCTGCCGCCGGATATCGTGCTGTCTGTGAAAGTTAAATCCGTGTTGCGATGAAGCATAACAACAGTGGTGCCACCTGTGCCCGTAATGGTAAAATCACTATAGCTGTTGCCTGCTGAGGCAACCGTCATAAGGGCAAAATTGCCTGCGTTAGTTATTGTAACATTCGTTGCGGTTATTCCGTTGAAATCAGTGAAATCCATAGCGTTCCCACTGACATTGGTAATGGTTATATCATCGAATGTTATGTTCGGGCCGGAGCTGTATACGCCGCTAATGCCAAAAGAACCGCCTGTTATGTCAATATCGGTAACCCTTACATTACTAACATCATTGGCAAGCACTATTGCGTAAAGCGAGTTTGCGACGTCAACATTATCAATACTGATATTATCGCCATAACGTGCGTAAATTGCGTAGAACGGCGAATTCTCAATATCTACGTTATTAATCGAAGTGCCGTCCTCTCCCATATAAAAGGTCGCGCCGCCGGTATTGGTTCCGTCAATGGTCGGTCTGGTTCCGGCGAAATCATGGGAAACGGTTTTGCCGGATTTTACCCCTGTGAAAGTTACCTGGCTGCCGCCCCCATATATCACTTGCCCCGCTTGCATGTTGACAACTTCATCAGGGGTTAATGTCCCGGCGCTGCCATCAATAATTACCAGGGAATTTGTTCCCGCTTTGGCAACTTCCTCCGCCAAGGCATCGTTAGCGTCTACAATCACGTAATTATCAACCATGATGCCGTTGGTGCTGACAGCCTCAAGCTTGTCGTCCCTGGTCACAACGTCAACGTCGCGCTCGATGAATTTTGTCATCCTGCGTTCAAGCGGCGTGAGCTGGCTGCGTTTTGAATTATTATGGAAGCCAAACGGAATTTTTACTTCCAGCAGGGCAAAACCCTGTGAGCCTCTTGGCTCATCATGTTGCACTTCAAGGCCGAAAGTGAATTCCATTCCCTCGATAGGCATATCGACATGATCGTCATTCAAGGCAAGCTCAATCCTGCCTCGCGGGCCGGTAACGGATTCATAGCCGCTCTTTCCAAAATGATATCCGCCGCCATATATCCGAAGATCCATGCCATCGACAGGAAGTTTCTGGCCGATTTCCGCATCAAAGCCGGCAAGCGCGGCTTCAGTCGTGCCGATCAACCCGATGTTGCCGCCTGAAACCAGCAGGCTTCCGCCACTGGCGATTATTTTTTCATCGCTTTCAGGGATATAGATATTGGTTCTTATGTCAGTATTTTCAGATAAAGCTTCCAGACCAAATGTGACCTGTGAAAAATCATTATTATTTGGTGTTCTTAAGTGGTCATAGAACCCATAACCGCCGACTATCCAGTCGTTGTCGATTATTTGGCGATAGCCGATACCTAAATTATATTCTTCACTGTCTTCATTATCCTGACGGGTGCGTATATCGGTGAATAGCATTGAATTATTATCCTGATAAACCGGAATAAGGAATTTCGGGATCACCATGTTACGGCCCTCTGTTCCCGCTTTTAACTCCAACTCAAACTGTGCATCCCATTTCTTGTGATCTTCCGCGAGTGCAGGCAGCGCGATCAATTGCACCATTGATGATGTAAGAAGTAATTTTTTCAGGGAGTTTTTCATAAATACCTAATCATAATAATATGTTGATTAAGCAGAGTATTGATTAATATAAACTTAAAAGGGAAATAATAACTGGAAATGGGCAGTATATAATTGCCTGATTATGCGAATTATATGAAGATTTATTGTAATAAGGGGACAATTAAAAGCCAGGGAATTTCATAATTAATGATTATTTCGCCTCAAAACAGCAAAATTGACTGGAGCCTTGTCCGCCCTATACTGGCAGCACCGCTATTTGCTAAGCAAGTTCAAACTATAAGGAAAATGAGGTTCCATGCGTAATATAGATTTCACTTCATGGCATGGCCTGTTGGTGACCTTGATCGGTCTTGGGCTGGTGACCCTTATAGGGGTTGGCGTGCGCCTGCTGATAATGGCGACCATCCAGCAGCGGCGCGAGCGCATGAACCGGCAAATCAACGAGCGCCTGCGGACTCTGATAGCGGCCTATAAAACCCTTGGCGGTTCCTTCACCGGCGACCTGACTGTCAACCCTGCGCATCTGCGCGACCTGCCTGCGGAAAGCGCAGGCTCAGACCGCACGCGGCGCATCCGCGATGCAGTCGAGGCGGCGTTGTCCGACATCATCCTTCTGGGGACGGAAACGCATGTCCGCCTTGCCGAGCGTGCGGCCCGCGAGCTGGTTGCCGGTCACACCGTCCATACACATGAACTGGTAGTCACATTACGCGATTTCATCCGTGAGGCGCTGGACCTCGACCCCATTCCGCCTGACCTTGAGATTCCGATGCAAGGCCCGGTGCGGCCCTCCGGTTCCGGTGGACGCGGCAAGGATGAGGGCGGAAAGGGCGGCAGCCGCAAGGGTGGAGGCGGGGGAGGAGGTATGGGCATGGGTGCCGGGGTAGGTGTCGGCATAGGTATGGGCGGCGGCGGGTTATCGTCCTCCGGTCAGGATAGCGCCTAGCAGGTTCGCATAGCGTCTGCAACACCCCGCCAAACCGTTCTTGCATATCAGCGGATATCCTATATTATTCAACGGCAATAATTTATGGTATGCAAATGCGCGGCGTTAAATTCATCATTGTAAATATTCTACTAGTACCGTTTTTGTATGGCAATGAAGCTGCGGCGGAAGGGGAGGGTTATGGCGTCACCCCTGAGATGCTTGAGCAGATGAAAAACTATAAAGGCCCGTCCGAGCAGGATATGCAGGCGATGCAGCAGGCGCTTGAGGCGGCGGATGAACTGCAGGAATGTTTTAACGAGGCGAATATTGAGGAAAGCTATTACGAAAAGCTCGCCGGGGAGAATGAAAAAATTGAGCAGAAGATAATGGCGTTGTGCGAAGCGGGTGACTGGAAAAAAGCCACGAGCGAGGCGAAGGAATACACCAAGCGCATTTATAATGACCCGGTATTGAAGAAACTGCACGAATGTTCCCAGAAGGTAGCGGCGCAGATGCCAAAGCATATGCAGAACGAAACAACGCATGTTTCCGATTATGTTTATGATGGAAAAAATATCTGCGCGGAAACGGATCTGGAGGAAACCCACCAGCATTAAACGCAAGCATTAAACCGGGGGTTTTTAATCAGTAACCCTTTTGAACAAATTGCGCAGTTTTTGCGCGTAACTTTGTTTGGCGGCGCTGTAGCCAACATTGATATTGGCCCATTCCTGAAACTTCACGCCCTTATTTTCCTTGCGGAATTCAGCGTAATCCAGAATGATTTTCATAATTTCACGTATCCTCCCGCTGGCGTTAACTTCCGGGTGCCACTGGAAACCGATGCAAAGCGAGCGGCTGTGGTCTTCATAGCCTTCGAGGATCGGCACTTCATCCCCGGCTAGGGAGAGGGCGGAGCAGATCAGGTTATTAGGTATCGCAAGTTTTTTGTTGATGACAAAACCCTGATGATGGCTGCTCAGTTCGTCGATAATAAGCGGTTCATTGTCATTCACTTCAATTTCCAGCGCTCTCTTATAGAGGTAATGTTTAATCGTCCCCGGAAAGATTTTCACCTTATGCGTCAGGTTTTCCATCTCTGCCATTGGCGATCTCCTGCCCGCCATCATATCCTCATAAAAATTATCTATCGTATATTGCGTGTTGAAAAATATCTCCTTGCCGCTGGTGAAGAACTCGGCGCGGTGGACGGCGCTGGTGACATCGGGCAGGTGCTGGCAGAATTTGAAATCTTCGCCGTTCACATCCCCGGCAATGAGCACAAGCCCAAGCTGGTATCCTCGGCATATCTGGATCATGGGGATATCGAATTCCAGCGCGGTATGTATCATCGCGGTTTCAACCTCATCGCGGCAGCTCAGCATCGGTATCTGGTCGGTCTGTTTGTGCGGCTCCTGCCCGTAAATGCGCGGGTTGATGTCAACCCCGCCGGTGATGATGATAAGGTCTGCCTGCTGCGCGCGCGAACGTGCCGCCTCAACCAGCATCTGCGCGGTTGAGGTTTGCTGGTTGGCGTGCTCAGGGGGGACTGAATTCACGACTTCGGCAATGTCCACCCCGCAAATATCCCTTAAAGTAATTGGTATATAGCTTGAAAACTTGCCCGGCCCGATATCACTGATTACAACTCTTACCTTATTCATAACAGCGCAACTATAGCCCTAAAGTGTTAAAAGCTGAATAATATCCTGCGAATAAGTTTGACAAGGCGGCACCGGAGGCGGATTATGTAACCGAATTTCAATAATTTCTCTAACTTTTTTGCGAGTACCTTTTCCGGGTGTGATTTATGTCACGTAATTTTTTCAGGAGCCTTACAGGCAAGAACCGCGACTCAAGAACTGATTTCCAGCTTGGTTTGACCCTTGCCCTGATTGCAGGAGCGATCAATGCGGGCGGGTTCCTGGCGGTGGCTTTTTATACTTCGCATATGACGGGGATTGTTTCGTCCATAGCAGATTATATAGTCCTCAACAAATTCGCCAGTGCGCTGATAGCGTTTTTATATCTGCTGTCGTTCATTTTCGGCGCAATTGTTTCGACCATCATAATCAATTGGGCGAAGGCGCGGCACCTGAACAGCCAGTTCGCGCTGGCGATAATGCTGGAATCATACCTGCTGCTGTTTTTCGGCCTTTTCGCGGTGAACATCACCCATGATTTCGGCCTTGCGGTGAGCCTGACGGTGGCGTTGCTTTGCTTTATCATGGGGCTGCAGAACGCGATCATCACCAAGGTTTCGAATTATAATATCCGCACAACCCATGTGACGGGGCTGGTGACTGATATCGGCATTGAAATTGGCCGGTTCCTTTATTCCCGCGGTATGCATGATGACAGCATCCCGGTTCGCGGCATGAAGCTGCGGGTGAACCTTTCGCTGCTGTTTTCGTTCATACTGGGCGGGATAATCGGCGCGTTGCTTTTCCAGAAGATTGGTTTCACGGCGACTATACCTTTCTCGATTTTGCTTGCGGTGCTTGCAATTGTGCCGATATTTGACGATTTGAGCAGTCTTCATAAAAAAAGGAAAGAAAGGAAAAGAGAGTAAAATGCCGCAGCAGATACCGCCAGAAGCCATAAAATCCGCGTATGAGCGTATTGCCGGATATATAAACAAAACCCCGCTTCTTGAATCCTCGATACTGAACTCATGGCTGGGAAGCCGCATCCTGTTCAAGTTTGAAGGGTTCCAGAAAACCGGGGCATTCAAGGCACGCGGGGCGCTGAATGCCTTGCTTAGTATGAAAGAGCAGGGGAGGCTGCCGGAATCGGTCATTGCGTTCAGCTCCGGCAACCACGCGCAGGCGGTGGCGCTTGCCTGCGGAATGGTTGGGGTTAAATGTAAGATCGTCCTGCCGAAGATCGCCTCGAAAATCAAGATTCAGGCCACAAAAAGCTATGGCGCGGAGGTGGTGATTACCGAAACGCGGCAGGAAGCCGAAGCATATTGCGCCGAGGCGGAAAAGAATGGCGCTTATTTCCTCCATCCGTTTGACAATGACATGATAATCGCCGGACAGGGAACTGCCTGTTATGAAGCACTGGCGGAGCTTAAGGACAGGGATATTGCGCCCAATGCCATCTTTGCAACCTGCGGCGGTGGCGGCTGGATGTCGGGAACTTACCTTGCGGCAAAGCTCCTGAGTCCGGGGAGCAAAACCTATGCCGTTGAGCCGCTTTTGGGCAATGATGCCGCACAATCATATAAATCCGGGGAGATATTCAGGTTTAACGAGTCACCGAAAACAATCGCGGACGGTGCGCGCAGCCACGCGGTTTCGGAGCGCACGTTCAGTTATTTGAGGCAGATCGACGGATTTTATGAAGCCAGCGAGGAGCAGATTATTTACTGGACGCAATGGCTGGCGCATCTGCTTAAGGTTTCAGTGGAGCCGACTTCGGCAGTTGCAATGGCCGGCGCGTTTGAATGGCTTAAGTCACAGCAAAAAAATCAGGTTGCGCTGGTTATGCTTTCCGGCGGGAATATCGACCCGGAATCCCACCGGGCAATATGGCAGCAGAATTATCTGGAGTCGGTTCCGTTGTTATAGTCTGCATTTGCGCTACGTCATTGCGAGGAGGCAACGCCGACGAAGTAATCCAGTCTGGCCAGTCTGGATTGCCGCGCTCACGATGTTCGCTCGCAATGACGCTATGTTTACACCCCAACCCTGATTACGCAATTATTTTCCATAATAATGATTATACGATTCAGCCGTAGCTAAGTTATTGTTCTTAATTGTCATTCCCGCCCAGGCGGGAACCTTAGGTTAAGACCCCCGCCTAT
>CAZJFC010000024.1:0-27065 GCA_964545245.1 uncultured Rickettsiales bacterium | reverse complement strand
CGTGAGCGGAGCGAACAGCCCATCGGAGGCGCAGGAGCGCCGCACGGGGGCAAAAATTTATAGCCTAATCAAAATTGATTACTTCATCTTTCTTGGAATAGCCCAGATCGCGGCGGGCGGTTTCTTCGAGCAGGTCAAGGTCAAGCGAGTTGTCGCGCATGCCGCCGACGCGTGTTGCAAGGTCAAGCTTTTGTTTTTTAATGAGTTCATACTGCGCGGATTTGGTGTCCATCTCGCTTTTAAGGCGGACATAGGCGAGCAGGCCGCGCTCACCGGTGACAAGGTGGAACGCGAAATAGAAAAACAGTAAAGCCACAACCACAGTGCTTTTCAGCCTTCTGGGGCTATAAAAATATGGTTTGCGTGCGATACTATTTGAGCGCATTTTTCCCCAAGTAGACAGGTTTTTGGATTAATTCTTCAATCCTAATTAATTCATTATATTTTGCAAGCCTGTCTGAGCGGGAGAGTGAGCCGGTTTTGATCTGTCCGCAATTGGTTGCGACAGCAATATGGCTGATCGTGGTATCTTCGGTTTCGCCGGAACGGTGCGAAAGAACAGCCCTGTAACCGGCCTTTTGAGCCATTTTTACAGCTTCGAGCGTTTCGGTGAGCGTTCCGATCTGGTTAACTTTTACTAAAATCGCATTGGCTAAACCGTCCTTGATGCCTTTTGCAAGAATTTTCGGATTTGTTACAAAAAGGTCATCACCGACGAGCTGGATTTTCCTGCCAAGCTGTCTGGTTATCTCTTTCCAGCCTGCGTGGTCGTCTTCGGCCATCGCGTCCTCGATGGAGACGATAGGGTAGGCTTTCACCAGTTTTTTGTAATATTCGATGATGCCGGAGCTATCGAGTTTTTTGCCGTCAATATTGTATTTGCCGGCTTTGTGGAACTCGGTGGATGCGGCGTCGAGCGCGAGGACGACGTCCTTGCCGGTTTTGTAACCGGCGGTTTCGATTGATTTGCTGATGAAATCAAGCGCTTCTTCGGCAGAGCGGAGGTTGGGCGCAAAGCCGCCCTCGTCGCCGACATTGGTGGAGTGCCCGGCTTTTTTGAGCGCGGATTTAAGCGAGTGGAAAACTTCGCAGCCGATGCGGATAGCGTCGGAACCGGTTTTCGCGCCGACGGGCATGATCATGAATTCCTGTATGTCGATCGGGTTATCGGCGTGCGCGCCGCCGTTGATGATGTTCATCATCGGCACAGGCAGGGTGACGGCTTTCGCGCCGCCGAGATATCTGAAAAGCGGTTGTTTTTTGGCGGCTGCCGCGGCGTGCGCGGTGGCGAGCGAAACCGCGAGTATCGCGTTCGCGCCTAGTTTTGATTTGTTTTCGGTGCCGTCAAGCGCGAGCATGATGCCGTCGATCTCTTTTTGTTTGGAGGCGTCTTTGCCTTTAAGCGCCTTGGCGATTTTGGTGTTTACGTTCCCGACTGCTTTCAATACGCCTTTACCGAGGAAGCGTTTTTTGTCGCCGTCGCGCAGTTCGACTGCTTCGAGGGTTCCGGTGGAAGCCCCGCTGGGAACGGCGGCGCGGCCAAAAGAGCCGTCTTTCAGGGTGACGTCCGCTTCAACTGTCGGGTTGCCGCGTGAGTCAATGATTTCGCGCGCGATGATTGATTTGATCTGCATGGGTTTTTCCTCTGAATTTTGTGAGGGTTTTCTAGTCAGAAACGGGAATATTGTCAATCAGCCTTGTATTGCCAAGATAAGCCGCGACCAGAAGGCGGTTCCAGCGTTGTTCGAGGTATTGGATTTTAAAACCGGAGGCTTTGAGATTTTTGATTATGTCATCGCGAACGGAGTGAAGCGATCCAGTTTTCTGGATTGCTTCGGCTGTGCCTCGCAATGACGAATAGAGGAGTGGGGAGAGCTTGCGTTCCTCCGGGGAGAGGTAGGCGTTGCGGCTGCTCATGGCGAGGCCGTCAGGTTCGCGCACTGTTGGCAGGGAAAGGATGATTGGTTGATGGTTGATGGTTGATGGTTGATTGACCATTTCTTTTATCACCATTAGCTGCTGGTAATCCTTCTCGCCGAAAATTGCGTGATCGGGTTTTATCTGGTTGAACAGGGTGGAAACCACCGTGGCTACGCCGTCGAAATGGCCGGGGCGGAAATCGCTTTCCAGACCTTGCGCCGCTGCGCCCGCCTTCACGGTGATTTTTTCGCCATCCGGGTAAATATCGGTAAGCTGGGGGAGGTAGGCATAATCGGCAAGGGCTTCAAGTTTTTTGAGGTCGGCCTCTATATTGCGCGGATATTTATTGAAATCTTCATTCGGGCCGAACTGGGTGGGGTTCACGAATATGCTCACAATCACGTTTTCCGTATGTTTCCTCATCTCGCGTACCAGGGCCAGATGCCCTTCGTGCAGCGCGCCCATAGTCGGCACAAGACCAAACGTTCCCGCTATCTGTGGGCGGGCTGATTTTAATTCTTCTAATGAACGCAAAATTCGCATAAAAACCTGTGATGCTCAAATACTACCAATCTTTGCTGGAAGCAAACAAGATTAAACCTGACCCGGCGCAACAGGCGGTGGCGGAGCGTCTGGCGCGGCTTCATGCCGAAATGATTGAGTACCAGAAGCCGAAGAAATTACTGCGCCGTACGCCGGAAAAACCGCGCGGGCTGTATATATATGGCAAGGTGGGGCGCGGGAAGTCGATGCTGATGGATCTGTTCTATTCCTCGGCTGAACTCACCAGCAAGGAACGCCACCATTTCCATGAATTCATGCACGGCATCCACCGCTCCATGCACGCGCTCAGGAAAAGCAAGGCGCAGGACCCGGTGAAGCATGTCGCGCAGGAATTCTCGGAACATAAGCTGCTGTGCCTTGATGAATATGAGGTGAATGACGTCACCGATGCGATGATTCTGTCCAAACTGTTCCGGGAAATGGCGGAGCTTGGCGTGGTGTTCGTGATGACCTCCAACAAGCGCCCGGAGGAACATTATAAGGATGGGCTGCAAAGGCAGGCTTATCTGGAGTTCTGCAAATATCTGGAAGGGGAGGCGGATATTATCTCGCTGGATTCCCCGCATGATTACAGGTTGTTGCAGGAAGGTGAGGCGGATAATTTCGTTGTGCCGTCAGGATATGAAGCGACGCAGAAAATGAAAGAACGCCTCAAAAACATGACCGGCCAGCACCTTGATGTGATTAAGCTGGATGTGCTGGGCAGAAAGGTGGAAATGCGCGCCGCCGGGAAAATCGGCTGGGCGGAGTTCGATGATTTGTGCGGTGAGGCGCTGGGAACTCCGGATTACCTGAAACTGGCGGAAAGTTTTGAGGTGCTGTTCCTTGAGAACATCCCGAAAATGACGGAGGAGTTAAGAAATGAAGCGCGAAGGTTCATAAGCCTCATTGATATATTGTATGAGAACAAAACCTTGCTGATTGCTTCCGCCGAAGTGGAAATCGAGGGGCTTTATGCAGGGGGCAAAACGGCTTCTTTCGAGTTTAACCGGACGGTTAGCCGCCTCAAGGAAATGCGTGGCTGGAGCTAGGCATTTTAGTGTGAGTGGCGGTTTTTTACTCCCACTGTCACTGTCACTCTCTTAGCACCTCACCCCAGCCCTCTCCTCATAGGAGAGGGAGCGCGATTCTCCCCCCTATCAGGGGGGACGTAAGGGGGGTGGTTGCTATAGTGACAGCGTGAGTGACAGTTTTCTATTCCCACTCCCACTTTCTAAAAAAACCGTGTTTGCAGGCTGAATAAATCTTCCACCGCCTTGATGCTGCCGGAAAGGGCAAGCAGGATTATCCGGTCACGTTTTTTCAGGATCGTGTCGGGCAAGGGCTTTACGAACTGTCCTTCGCGGATGATCGCGCCGATGATGACATCTTCCGGCAACTGGATGTCGCTGATCGGTTTGCTGACCATGCCCAGCGTTTCCGAAGCCTCCGCTTCCAGTACTTCTGCCTTGCCTTCCTTGAGGGTGTGGGCGGAGCGGATGCGGCCACGGCGCACATGGCGCAGGATGCTGGAAACCGTGGTTTCGCGCGGGTTAACGCTGACGTCAATGCCGAGGGAAGGCATCAGCGGCATGAAGCTGTAATTATTGATGAGCGCATAGACCATCTGCGCGCCCATGGTTTTGGCAAGCAATGCGCTCAGGATGTTCACCTGGTCGTCATTGGAAACGCAGATAACCGTTTCGGCGCGGCCAATATTGGCTTCTTCAAGGATTTCCTTGTCCAGCGCGCTGCCATTGATAACCACCGAGCGGTCAAGTTCATCGGCGATTTTTTCCGCACGCGCCTTGTTGACCTCGATCACCTTGATCCGTGCCTCACGGTTATCGTGCTCAAGACCTCTGGCAATGAAAAGACCGATATTGCCGCCGCCGATGATCGCGACCTTACGCGCCTCGCGTTCTTCGTGGCCGAGCAGAACCATGGTTTTCTGGGCGTGGTCATTGTCGGTGACAAGGAATATCTCATCGCCGGGGATGATGATTTCCTTATCGGAAGGTATCCACAGCTCCTCACCGCGGGAAACTCCGATTATGGCGGCGTTCACCGAGGAAAGGAGGTTTTTTGTTTCAAGCAGGGGCTTATCCGTAAGTTTGAAGGAATCAGGAACGCGCACGGCTATTATTTTCAGCGTGCTGGACTCAATGGGAAAGGTATCGACCGCGCCGGGAATGTGGAAACGGTTGAGGATGTTTTTTGCCACCTCTATTTCCGGCGAGATGATTACATCTATCGGCATCTCGTCATCGGAGTAGAAATCCTGATATAAAGGGCTTAGGTAATTATGGTGCCGTATCCGCGCGATTTTGGTCGGGGTGCTGAAAATGGAATGCGCAACCTGACAGGCTATCATATTGACTTCGTCGCTGCTGGTGACGGCAATCAACATATCCGCGTTTTCCGCGCCTGCCTCCTCCAGCACCGGCGGATGGCAGGCAAAACCGAATACGGTCTGCGCATCTATTGCGCTGGAAATGCGGCTCAGCGCTTCCCTGTCAGTGTCAATTACGGTGATATCGTTGTTCTCGGAGGCCAGTTGCATGGCAATCCCCGTCCCGACACGTCCTGCTCCGCAAATTATCACTTTCATACCCGGCTATAAATACCAAAGCCGCCCATTCTTATGAAGGAAAATCTTGATTTTTGCAGAATCAGCGGCTAAAAAGCCCATCCCTGCCAGTTTATTTGGCGCATGAACGCTGGGCAGGGCTGATATTGCGGCGGATGTAGCTCAGTTGGTTAGAGCACCGGTTTGTGGTACCGGTGGTCGCGGGTTCAAGTCCCGTCATTCGCCCCATTTAAAAAGCTCCCGTCCGGGGGCTTTTTAAATGGGATGATATTGGTTTGAACCCGCTGTAGGTTTACCTGTCACTCATCTGATTTTTTTTAAAAAAGATTTGCATCATAAATTTAGAAATATTAATATCTGGAAAAATTAACTTAATGGGGAAAATAAATGTCAGGTGATAATAATGCAGCTGCAATGGGTAAACCGGGAAATTTCGTTGCTCCACAAGCCGCAGCGCAGGCAAAACATCCTATTGTCAATGGCGTGATAAAAGTTTTCAGCGGTGGTTCATTTAATGTAAGGGATGAGGAAGACGGTGTGCTGGAAAGATTCCCATATTTTCGGGCAAGGGAATTTGCCGATTATCTAACAAAACTAAATGAGTTTCTGTCTGAAGCCGGGCTTCAGGATAACTCCGGCAATACCCTGCTTACAGTCCTTAATGATGGGAAAATAAGGGTCAGGGATAAGCATGGAGAGCCTGCAATATTGCCTTCGCATCTCGCCAGCGGTTTTTCCTCAGGCGATATTACAATCGCGCAAATCCTGTCATATGTTAGTTTCCCGGCAGTAAGCCAAGGCCAGGAAAGATAGTATCTGAATTAAATCCGCAGAACTTGCGTTAGTTAAGCTCTGCTATTTTATACGTCAGCAACGCGGCGAAACTTACCCATGCCAGATACGGCAGCAAGAGAACCGCCGCGATTCTTGAAACCCGCGCAAAGTGATAGATGGTGAGTATTATCAGCCACAGCAGGATAATAATTTCATAAAACGCATATTCCGGATTGCGGAAACCAAAAAACAGGAACGACCAGATCAAATTTGCCGCAAGCTGTCCGCTATAAGCCTTGATGGCACTGTGTTTCAGCTTTGTTGCAGGGTTGCCCGGAATTTTTACCCATGCGAGCCAGCCGGAAATCGCAATGGTGATATACAGGGCTGTCCATACCGGCGCAAACACCGATGGAGGCGGGTTGAAAGATGGTTTATCCAACTCAGCATACCATGTTGAAACCGAGGTGGAGGTTACTATTCCGCCGATTATCTGTACCGCGATAACCGCCACGAAAAAACCGATAAGTGATCTCCAGTTTGCCTTCAGCATGGGCTACTAATCTACTGAGTTAATATGGTAATAGCAAGCTATCCCTGTGCTGTGTTACATTAATTGCGGGATGAGTATTAGTGGCTTTGATTTGGGTGTTTATAAGCCTGTAAAAGGCATAGGCATCCCTCGCGGCAATTTTTCCGGCCCGATGCTGCTTGATAAGCTCAACAGGGAAGGCAGGCTGATATACGCGCCTGACGCGCCCGGTGTGAAGCCGCAATATGTGCAATTCAAATCTACCCGCGTTCTGGTATGGCCGCATTTTTTTACTGAAGATGGTGAAAAGCTGATTTTTAAGCACGTAATCGACAGGGCAGTAAATATTTGTGGGGTGGTTATAGATTATGAAAACCTGAACGCGCTGGCAAAAATTCCTGAACGTGTTCCGGATGATTATGTACTGCTCGGCCTGATGATGTATCTCACGCTCGAAGGCTCCCGTACGCAGGAATATTCCAAGACGTTCCTTACCGCGTGCCGTGAGGTCGGGATGCAGGTCTATCCGGGTGAAACTCTGGACGAAGATTATGAAGACCGTTTTAAAAATAAATTCATTGAAGTACTGAAACACATGGGGCTTTATGACAATGCCCCTGAAATGAAAAATATTCCCGAAGACTGGCGTCGGCGTAACACCTTCAAAGTCAAAGGCGCTGATGGTATGGAAAGCCAGACCTTTACTTATTATCCGGAAAGCAATGAATTTGTTACCCAAGGCGGTTATGCAAAATTGGCAAAGACTATCTGCGCAATGGATGGGTTGCCCGATATACAAATTAATTGCTGTGTTTCATTCATGCTTTCCGTTGCAGAGAAGATGAAAGAATTTCAGCATGACGATGTGGCGGGCTATGAGTTCATAAAATCAATCTGTGAAGATGAAGAATTTATCCGCCAGCATGTTGAGAACGGGCATAAAATAAAAACCGGGGTATTAAGGAGAAAAAGCTGCGAAATAATAGGCAAGGGGCCTTACCCTTCGTTAAGCCATGAAGGTTATGAACAATTCAGGTTCATTGAACGGGCGCCATCATATATTCAGCAGATATTTTATCACAGCAAACATTATATAGCGTTCACACCGGAGAAGGATATTGACGGTATTTTGCCGGATTCGCCATTTATACAAGGGTTCACAAGAACCAGCGCGGGCAATGTAATGTCCGGCAATTTATATCTCGCGATGTCAGCCGGAATTGGCAGCGCACACTTGACTCCCGAACAAAAAGAAGAGCGTAAGCTCGGTGTGTTCTGCCATGAAGCCGGGCATATCGCGCTTAAGAAGTTTAATATGAAAGATAGCTATTATGATATGATAAGCGAAGCAATCGATGAGCTTCACAACTCAAACTCGCAGGATGTGAAAGCGATTATGAATCGCCGTACTCTTGTTGGCGTTGGGTTAAGAATGAATCAGGTGCTGAATAATTATATCCCTGAAGGTGATGAATATACCGCGGCAGCCTGGCGTGAAGAAGTTTTCTGCAACCTGCTTTTCCTGCGCTCGACCAAATCCCCGCTGCATGAATTATTTTATTATGCGTCGGAAGACCCGGCAGTGAAGAAGCTGGGTCAGGCACTTGATATGCAGGAAAATATCATGAATGAAATTTCTGAAATAATGACAAGGGAAAATGCTGAGGCGCAAAGTTATGAGCGCGGCATGCAGCCTGAAGGTGGTTTTGTTGCGGCGCTTGGGGGGTATAGCCCAAGATTCTCGCCAGTTCCAAGTATTGCCCACTAAACGCAGTTAAATTTTATTATCCCCTTCAGCGTTGAGATTAACCGCGTGATGCGTTAGAATGCCAGCCCTTGCTTGGTAAATGAAAAGAGGTTCCGATGACAGAGTTGAAGAAAATCCAGAAACCGCTGGTGTGCAAAGATTTTGAATCAATCGCATTGCTGCTTCAGGGCGGCGGCGCGCTTGGATCATATCAGGCGGGGGTTTATCAGGCTTTGTCGGAGGCAAGGATCATCCCGAACTGGGTAGCGGGGATTTCAATCGGCGCGATCAATTCGGCTATCATTGCCGGGAACCCGCCGGAAAAAAGAATCGCCCGCCTGCGCGAATTCTGGGAACTGGTGACCAATGGCTGCGTGAATTATAACAACGTGATAAATAAATTCAGCCGCGGCGACATCATGCGCAGCATGATAAATGAGTCCAACGCGTGGCTGGCAATGGTGAAAGGGGTAGAGGGTTTCTACAAACCGAGGATGTTCGCGCCTTGGATCCAGCCCGTAGGCTCAACCGAGGCAACCAGCTATTATGATACGAAAGAACTGAAATCCACGCTTGAAAGGCTGGTGGATTTTGACCGCATTAACTCAGGCGAAATGCGTTTCAGTGTCGGCGCGGTGAATGTGAGAAGCGGTAATTTCTCTTATTTTGATACGGCAACGCATGAAATCGGCCCGGAACATATCATGGCAAGCGGGGCGCTGCCACCGGCTTTCCCGGCGGTGGAAATCGAGGGGGAGTTCTATTGGGATGGCGGCCTTGTTTCCAACACGCCGCTGCAATGGGTGCTGGAGTCGGAAAAAAGGGATACGCTGGCATTTCAGGTGGATTTATGGAGCGCGAAAGGCGAACTGCCGCGCGCCATGCCGGAAGTAAGCACGCGTGAGAAAGAGATCAGGTATTCAAGCCGTACGCGCGCAAGCACGGATTATTTCCGCTATGAGCAAAAGCTGCGTAACAATATTGCCGATCTGCTGGATAAGTTGCCGCCGCAATATCTCAAATTGCCGGAAGCGCAGCACCTGAAAGAGGAGGCGGTACGCAAGGTTTATAACATTGTGCATCTTATTTACCGCGACAAGAATTATGAAGGCTTCTCGAAAGATTTTGAATTCTCGCGCACAACAATGGAAGAGCGTTGGCAGTCAGGGTATTATGACACCGTGCGCACGCTACGCCACCCGGAAGTGTTGAAGCGGCCAACCTCTTATGAAGGCGTGAAGGTATATGACCTCACCCGCAGTGAAACCGGAATGGACCTTATCCACCGCCGCGCCGCGAAGGGGTAGTATAAAAGCATGTAAAACTTGCTGTTTTATTCGACGACAACGGATACGATTGATGCTGTGCCTGCACATTTATCGTGAGAACCTGCCTTAAGGCAGGTGTTTTTTATGGTGGAGCCATGGGGAGTCGAACCCCAGACCTCTTCCATGCCATGGAAGCGCTCTACCAGCTGAGCTATGGCCCCGTGAAACTGATGCTGATTCTATAATTCCTGCCACGTGAATTTTCAAGTTTTATCGTATTGCTTGTTTATATACCTGCTACAATACTGATTACCCACATAAAAACAGGAGTTCCTATGAAAACCTTATATACTGCCCGCGCAACCTCAACCGAAGGCCGTAATGGCCATGCCGAAACCGATGACGGCGCGCTTACGCTTGAACTGGCATCACCCGGCGCGCCAAACGCAAAACCGGGAACCACCAACCCGGAGCAGCTCTTTGCCTGCGGTTATGCCGGTTGTTTCGGTAGTGCGCTGGAACTAACAGCCAAGCAGCAGAAATCCTCGGCGAAAGATATTACAATCAAATCGGAGGTTAGCCTCAATCAGGATGATAACGGCTATTTCCTGGCGGTAGTGCTGAATATCAGCATGTCGGGCGTGGCGCAGGGCGAGGCCGAGAAACTGGCCGAAGCGGCGCACCAGATATGCCCCTATTCCAAGGCTACGCGCGGCAATATTGATGTAGCGCTGAATGTAAGCGCGGAGCAGGCAGAAGCGGCCTAGGCCTTGTTCTCAGGCTTTGTGTCATCCAGCGGCGGGAGGTCTGGGAAATCATCGAAATCATCAAAAATGCTTTTTCCGCTTTCGCCGGAAGATGCAGTGGCGCTGCCGCCATTTTCACCTGTGCTTGCCGGAGGCTCAGGGAATTCAGGGAAGTCCGGCAGAGGCGGCGGAGGTGGCGGTGGAGCCGCTTTCTTAGGCTCTTCTTTTTTCGGCTCTTCCTTCTTGGGTTCTTCCTTAGGCTTTTTACGGCTGCGTTCAGGGTCATAAGGTTCCTGAACCGGGATTTCAATCGGCGGGAGCAGGCGGCTGGTGAAAAAGCGCTCTTTGTAATAGAAAATCTTCTTGGTGCGGATTGGCGGCGTGGACTCGATAAGGATGATCTGCTCGTCGCGCGGCAGGCCGATAACCTCCTGCGGGAGAAGCAGCGCGCGCTGGATCTCGGATTCGTGGATGGTGCGGGTTGCCGGGTTGAGGTCGAGGTATTTCGGTTTGTTGAGTGATTTCTGCTTAACGGTTTTGTTGCCGATAAGCTGCGAGATAAGGTTCGCGGTTTCCACGTTGTTCGCCGCGTAAGTGATACGGTAAGTCGAGTTCGAGAGGAAGGTGTTCATCCCGTGTTCCTCGTAAATACCTTTAAGCTGCTGGGTATCCTGCACGATGAGCAACAGGCGCACGTTATAACCGCGGAAATAAGCGATACCGGCATGGAACTGCTTCATTTCGCCGAGCGTCGGGAACTCGTCCATCAGGAACAATACGCCATACGGCTCTTCTTTCTTATTCGGGATTTTCCGCACGAGGAATTCGGTCGCCTGCTGGTAAAATACCTGAAGGAGCGGTTGCAAACGCTGGATGTTGTCCGGTGTCAAACCGACATAAACGGTACTGCATTTCTTTTTAAAGTTCTGGATGTTGAAGTCAGAAGACGCGGTAGCGGTATCGATGAGCGGGTTCGCCCAAAGCTCAAGGCCGGAGTTGAGCGTAGAGATAACGCCCGAACGTTCCTTATCGGCTTTCTGGAGGAATGCTGCGATGTTCATGTAAGCGACCGGGTGGATTTTCTTGCCGATAGTATCAAGAACCACCGCAAGGTTATAAACCACGTCATCGGAACGCAGGGTGCGTACCACCTCGCCGAAAGATTTGGTTTTCTCCGGCACGGCCTGCAAATAAAGCGCAACGCCCACAAACAGGGAACGCGCCTCGTTGTTCCAGAATTCCTGCTCAGGAAGGATAAGGTTGGCGATTTTCTGCACGTCATCCACCATCTGTCCCGGCTTCTTGGAAACCCAGTCAAACGGGTTATAACAATGGGTCAAACCATCAGGGGAGGCGGGGTTCCACAGGTAAACATCCTGCTTCATGACCTCGCGGCGGTAACCGCTGGTTATCTCATAGTTCTCAAGCTTGATATCGTGCACGAAAAGTGATTCTTCCCAGAACAGCAGGTTCGGGATAACCACGCCCACACCCTTACCGGAACCGGTTGGCGCGAATAGCAGCGCGTGCTGGTAACCGGGAGCGACCAGATAACCGCGCGAATCCCTTCCGATGATGATACCTTTCTTGGCACGCAATCCGGCTTTGCGGACGTCGGTCTCGCCTGCCCATTTTGCGTCGCCGTGAAGTTTTTCACCCTTGTCAAATGGTTTGAAATCGGCCAATGGCGCACGCAGGAACCACAGCAATGTGCCGAACAGAAGCAGCGGAACAAAAGTACATACTGCCAGCCGCATGATGAAATCTTCCGGAAGGGAAGCGGTGTATTGCTTGATTAGTTTTGCCTTCTGTTCTTCAACTGCATCAAGATAGGCATTACGCTCTGTGCGGTCGGGTAATGATCTGCCATATTCAACATGCGGGGCATAGGCTTTTTCATAATAATCGCGGATTTCTATGTAGTTCGTGGATTGGTAGTAAACATTGCGCCATCCCGTTCCCCAGAGTATCGTCTTAACATTGTATTCGTAACCAAGGACGCGCTTGTCATATTGCCAGTATTGGAAAGAAAGACCGGAAATAAAGGCGCTTCCGGCAAGAAGCAGGATAATCAGGATGCTGTAAATAAACCAGTTGCGCAGGAAATTGGTCAGGTCATGAATCCAGCCAATAATCCGTTGGGTTAATTCTACTCCGCCCGCCATAATTTATAGTGTTCCAAAACTTTAATTATTGAGGGGGAATCATGCCCCAAGCCGCCCGATAAATCAACAATTAGCTAATCTATGTCGGATTATACTAGTTTTTTTGGCCGGTCCTTTCCCTGAAATATACCTCGGAGACATAGCGCTGGCCGCCGGGGCCGCGCTTGAGCTGCACGACAATATTGATAATGCTGCTGATATATTCCTGGATCTGCCCCCTGTCCAGCCCCAGCCCGGCCTGCATGACCATGAGTGTAAGCTGTTCAAAGGCGAGGCGGGGGGAATCCGCGTGAAGTGTTGAAATTGAGCCGGGGTGGCCGGTATTGACGGCGCGCATGAAGCTGAACGCCTCACGCCCGCGCAATTCGCCCACGATAATGCGGTCAGGGCGGAGACGGAGGCAAGCCTCAATTAAATCCTGCGTGGTGACCTGGGCACGGCCTTGCCCGCCGCGGCTTGCCACAAGATGCACATGGTTAGGGAATTCAGTGAGGTTAATCTCGCGTGCGTCTTCCACCGTAATCAGCCGTTCGATTTTGGGAATTTCCTTAAGCGCCGCGTTCATGAATGTAGTCTTACCGGTTGAGGTACCGCCGCTGATAATTATGTTTTTGCGTCCTTTGATTGCTGTTTTGAGGAATTGCTTGATCTCGCCTTTGTCAAGCAACTGGCTAAGCTCAATGTTGAGGGCGTCTTCGTTTTCCTGTGTTACGGTGCTCTGGAACGCGCCAATCCCCTCATAATCATCAAGGTTCATGTTCATGATGGTCTGTTTCCTGATAGACATCACGACGGTTCTGGGTTCGCAGGCAGGCGGGAAAATAACCTGTATACGGTAACCTTCAGGAAGGGTGGCGGAAAGCACCGGGGTTTCCTCGCTGACTTTCTGCTCGGTGGATTGCGCGACAAGGCGGCCAAGCGCCTTAAGGTGTTCAAGGTCGAATTCGGGGATTTCCTCGCGGTGCATCTCGCCCTTAATCTCAACCCAGGCCTCTTTCGGGCGGTTAATGGAAATTTCGCTTACATTAGGCAAATCAAATATGCGCTTTAAGGGAATAAGATATGTTTCAAGTGCCTTGTAGCTCATTTAAATGCCTGTCTTAGCTATTGGATAATCCTGACTTCGCCGGTCATGTTGGTAGGGAATACAAGGTCGCGGTTAACAAAAACATTAACCCTGGTTCCCTGATCAATGGTAATGGTTGGCTTAAGGTTCATGAACCCGTCAACCAGGTTCTTACCGGCATTCCCGAACAGGTCAACCGCCCGGACAGCCGCTTCATGCTTGGAGCTTGTGCTTCTTGTAGTGCTACCGTCAGTATTGGTTGTTTCGGTGATACGGTCATCTTCAATTGCGTCGACGCCCACGCCGATGGCAATGTTGATCGCGCTGACCAGAAATGCGCTGGCGAAAATCTCCGCGTATTTATTGTCAACTTCACCGGCGACACCTGCGCGGCCAAGCTGGTCAACGCCCGGCGAGCGGACCATCACGTCGATTCCATCAGGCCGGATAACGCGTGACCAGATTACATTCACCCGCTTATTGCCACGGATTACGAAGTTATTATATGTCCCGACCAGACGTGAGCCTTTTGGGATGAGGATCTTGCGGCCTGATTCCGCGTAAATATCGCGGCTTACGATTGCGCGTATCATTCCCGGTACATCGGTATTTATCGGGGTTTCAAGGATGGATTCAATGATTTTGCCCTGAGTGATAAGACGGCCGGTATCGCCAAGGCTGCGGGCTTTTGCAAATGGGGATTCCGCCTGATTGTGGAATGAATCTGCAAACCCGACATTAGGGTCGTTGTCATTAATTTCCCTCGAACCAAGGCTGGTTCCGCCCAGAATGCCGCTGGTAACCAGCATACCGGATTTGAACCTTCTGACGGTTTCAGGGCTTTTGCTTGCGTCAAAAGGGCTGACCGGCACTTCCACCGGCGCGGGTTCAATCCTGGGGGGGACGGGAGGAGGCAAATCAATGATTTCAGGAGGGGTAATGACCGGGATAGGGCGGCTCCGGCCTGTGACAGTGCGTGATTTGATGGTTTCCTCTTCAGGCCGTGGTTTTTCTTTTCCGCCGACGAAAAGCCAGACGATAAGGACAACAACACCAAGAAAGATCACAAGGAAAACGAAATTCTTGGCAGGCGTGGCGGCAACTGCCGGGCTATCCTGCTGCTCCTGATAAACGTCTTCGGGAGGAAGGTCCTGAGGGTTTCTGGTTTCGTCGTTCATCGTCCTAAGCTTGCTGTTGGTGGTAATGAAAGAATCCTCTCATTATAAATGCAGATGAGGCTCGAATCCTTCCTTATCGTGATTTTCCCCGCAATCTGGTCAATGACCATTTTATTGCCGTTCTGGCGGGCAAGAACCGGGACTTCGGTACCGTCCGGCGTCACAAGCGCAAACTCAAGGTTGCCTGCCGCAGTCGGCGGAAGCTCAAAAAAGGTTGACCTGCCGTCATCATAAATTTTTGTAGGGGCGATATCGCCCGGACCGGTGAGCGTATAATCAAAGTTATAGATTTGTTCTGAAGCCGGGATGGCCGGCGGTGCCTCCGGCGGCGCAAAAGTTCCGGCCGGTAGCGGCGGCGCAGGGATCGGAGGAGGCGTGTAAACCGGAGGTGGCGGAATTTCCGGGATAGAGGTAGGGGAAACCGGGCGCAGCGAGCCGCGTGTGCGGTCTTCAATAGAAATCTGGGCTGTGCTGCTGAGGTCAGGATAGTAGAAACGCATTACATAAGCATGGTTTGAGCTTCTGCCGCTGGAGTCGGTCGCAACCAGTTCAAACTGGTAGGAATGGCGGTTAGTGATAACGGTAAGGTTTGTAATGCCGTTACGTTGCAGCGGTTTAACGAAAATCCTCCTGCCCGCCGGGGTTATCTGCCAGCCGATTGCGTCACCGACCGAGATTGTTTCGATATTTTCGTCAAGGCCGAATTCGATATGCGACTGGAAGCCGTGGCGCGTGATAAAGGTATATACTTCGTTGTCGTTATACACGACGGTTCTGATTCTTGCGTCGGACTCAACCGGAATCTGGCTGGCAGCATTTGCCGGGGAAAACGCAGGTGCGATAACTAGGAAAGCGGCAAGGAACGCTAATATTTTTGAGCCTGGTTTCATTTATTCTCCTTTCTCCTCTAATTAACTTTTCCCAAGTATAGCTATATCTTTATCTGTTCTATAAGCAACTACTTTGAAGCCGAGAGGGTTAAGGATCCTGTCCTCATCACCCGGCACGAAATTAGGGTCAAACACGCAGGTCAAAGTCACGGTCATGACATATTGCTGGGGCATGCGTCCCTGTCCGATTTCCTGAACAATCATGGTGGCCTGGACCTGGCTCTGGCCAAGGGAGGTGTTTTTGTTAAGGAAGGTGAAACTCTTGGTATAAAGGCGGCGCTCCATTGTGGTGCCGAACTTGTTCAGCGGGCTTTGCGGGTTGTCCGGGCTGATCTCCTGCCTGTAGGAGAACATGACGTCGCGGTCGGACATGACGCGCACCTGGTTGATATCTTCCTTGAAGGTGTAGAAATTATATCTTTCACGCGCCTGAATATACGAAACCGCGAAATGGCGGAGTAGCGCCTCATTCGCGCTGTATTCCTTGAGCGAGCGGCTCTCGACAAGTTCTACCGCACCACTTTTCTCGTCAATCTGGACAACGAAAGGCTCGACCGATTTCAGGGGATATATGTGCGAGGCCGAGAACTGGGTAACAATCACACCGGCAAGCGCAAGGACAGTAATAAGGAACAGCCAACCGCTCCAAACAACAACTGACTGGTACTTGTCCGCATACCAGTTGATCTCATGGAGCGGAGCCTTATCTGCTTTCTTTTTTGCCATTAGCAAGACCTACAAATAAATAAACCTTTTAGCAATTGAATTTGAATATTTTATTACAATCCGGCAATAAAATTGCAGAAAGTGTGAAGTTTTCCCCAAATCCGGCATTAAGTGTCACTAACGACTGTTGCACCGTGTTTATCCGGTTGTCTGGCTTTGCCGTTGCCGCCGCCGTTCTGGTTAAAGAGTTTCATCCGCGTCGGCGCTTTGCCCATTTGCAGC
This sequence comes from uncultured Rickettsiales bacterium, assembly GCA_964545245.1. Classification (GTDB taxonomy): domain Bacteria; phylum Pseudomonadota; class Alphaproteobacteria; order Rickettsiales; family 21-14-0-20-44-7; genus CAZJFC01. Next base: position 10,698 of record CAZJFC010000024.1, on the reverse strand, counting down.
ATGCCTTCATTTGTGCCCTGCGCGAAGGCGCTGAGGAATTTGAAGTTGGAAGAAAGTGTCGCGCCGATGTAAGGGACGACATCTTTCATGAAGCTGAAGGTCAGGACGGAAATAGTGGCCATGACAATAAGCTGGAAGAAGAACCATTTTATGAAGTCCTCGGTTGTTTCGACCCCGTCCGGTTTTTCAAGCTGGCTGACATATTGCTCGGAAGTGGCGAAGGTTGTTCCCAGCTCTTTCTCGACCCGGCCAAAATCCGCGCCATATTGCTGCATGGAATAGTTAAAATCCTTATTAAGCACGGTTTCGTTCATGCCCATTTTGATGAAATTGATAAAGGCGGTGAAGAACTCCTGGACCATCAGGATGAACGCAACCACGATGATTATCTGTATCATGAAGTTTATCATCATCCTCATCCATTCCTCGCCAAGGAATTTTGACCTGTCGAAAAGGAATGTCGGGATGAATATCGGGCCCATCACCAGCAGGAAGTTCAGTATCATCAGGGCAAGTATGTAACGCACGACCACGGTGATGAAGGCGAACAACCAGCCGAACACCACGATATAGAACAGCGCGAAGATGTATCCGCCAACGCCGGGAACCAGTTTCCATGCGGCAAGGACAAGCACGACAATACGTAAATCCATTTTCTGGTATGAACTGCCTTCGGCTGACTGGACTTCAGGATAGAACAGGTTGTTGAATATGCTGAAAATACCCTGGTCGATATATTTGAAGAAATCGTCCTGCTCTTGCCCTGCCGTATCCAGCATGATTTTTACGACCTCCTGCGGGGCGAGCATGACGAAAGTATAAACATGGTTGAAATAAAACGAGGCATTGGAGGCCAGCGCGTATATGATTGCGGCCTTTAGCAGCCTTATCATGACAATGCCGAATTTGGCTTGCGTAATGCCGCCGATTATCATTATGCCCCAGATGATAACGTAAAGCGTGAGCAGGGCGTTCAGCATGGTCTGGTAGTCGGGGTTATCAATGATATTGCAGATGATCGGGATAACACCGCTGTTGACGGCCTTTATCACCCGGCAGGAGATCGCGGAAGCAACGCCATCCTCAAGGTTGAGGGAGCACGGGGAATCAAACACTGTGCCGATGCTGTTGCAACTGCCGAATAAATCGACATTGATCATGAAAGCCTGGCCAAGGGCATGCGCCGCTTCCGGGGCCAGTGCCAGCGCCATGATGAATATCATGAATGCTATATGGTTCCTCATGCCGTGGTTCCGCCAAGCAATATGTTAACCAGCTTCTCCGGTGGATTGAATTTCAGCACCAGCTCGCTATAGCCTTCTTTCAGGTAAAGATTGGCTTCACCAAGGAAATTGATGATATCAATCTCGTCTTCAAAAATGTCAAAATGGTTTGCGTAAGGCTCAATCTCGCCGCCGGTGAAGAACTGCGTGCGGAAATTGGGCAGAAGCGCCTCGCAATTATCTGAATAATCGGCGCAGGAAATAACCACTGCGTTCTGGTCGTTCACCGCATCAATGAAATTCGTGAAGAACTCATGGCCGGATTCCGATTGCAGGATATGGCTGATGGAGTTGAAAACAATAACGCTTTTCTGGCCGTTAAGCTGTGCGCGGATTTTTTCCATATCCGGCGTATTAAAATAAATCCCGCCAATATTCCTGATGAGGTTTTCATACCTGTTATAGGCGTCATAATATATTACCTGCGCGCCCAGCTTGGCAGATTGCGCGGCCAGCAAATTGGCAAGGAAATGCCGTTTTTCCGGCTCTTTTGAAATCAGGAGGGTGTTGCTTTGGCCGCTGTTCAGGAAGTGGAGCGCGTGCGGAAAGCCGTTTGAATCCTCAAAGAATGTGATCGGGTCGCCGAACATGCAATCATCGACAAGGGTGAATTTGTCGCTGCCGAAGCTGGTAAACGGAGCGATGTTTTCCCGCGTGACGGAGTGCTGGCGGCGCATGAAGCTGAAATTGGCGGGCAGGGAAGACCAGTAAGAGCCTTCGATACGGACATCTTCATTGAATGAGATTATGCCAAGGTCTGAAAATATCTGGTTTACTTCCTTAAGCGCGGCGGAAAGCGCTTGCTGTGAGTCATTTGCGATAATAAGCCCGGTTTGCTGGAGGACGAAATCCTTTTTGGTTTTTTGCTCAAGCTGGACGATATTGTTCAGTTCCCGGCTGTGGCTTATGTCTGAGATCTCAACCTGTTTCCGTATAACATTCCAATGCTTGTTGCCGAAGGCAAAATCAAGGGATTGGTAAATAACCATTTCCGTATCGACGTTCAGCAGATCCTGAAGCGCAGTTGCGGGAAGGTTGTGCGCTTCCTTGAAAGTAAGCACGGAGCCATAAAACCGCGTATGGTTGGAAACAAAGCTGAATATGCCGCTGTAATTGTTGAAACCGAGGGCGTAAGGTACGATCTTGCGGGAATAATCGCATAGGGTCAGCTCAAAACGCATCTCATTGAAATGCATGATTTTGCCGATGAATTCCATCTGGCGGGAGTAATATTTGCCCTGTTCTTCATATACTTCGAGGCGTTCCGGGCTGAAGCGGGAAAGCTTCTGCAGGAAGGCATCGGTAAGGTCGGTAAGTTCAAGCTCATGCTGGGCAAGGAGCGAATCACGGTATTTGCGTTCCATTTTGTGGTTCAGGCTGCGCAGGTAATTATGGGGGAGCAGATGGTTGATTTTTGCAAAATCGCGGATGAAGGTGATGTAGATATGGTTCTTGTATTTCAGGCTGCTGGGCAGGCACGATTTCCATAAATAATCAACATGGGCGGGCAGGTTGCTATATTCCTCATTTTCCCCGCCTTTTTGTTTTGTCCTTACGGTGTGCATCCACACGGCGAAGCGGGCCGGGTCTATTAACTCATTCAGGGAAGAGATGATCTGCTCCCTGAAATCATCATCACTGAGATGGCCGCTGTTGGAAAGTTTGATTGTTTGCAGAAGTTCCGCGTTTTTGGTTATCAGGGTCTTCTCGGAATACTGGCAGGCAAAAGGAACGAATTCGTTTAGCTCGAATTCCCGTGATTTATCGATTTCCTTTTTCTTTAACATTCACGACCACTATATCCTTTGATAAATCCATATATAGAAAATTCGTTGAAAACCCTTTGGCTGGCAATAGAATTTTTAGCAACCCCATCCGCCGTAACCATAAGTTATAGCGGATACAATTTGTTGTGACCCAAAGATTGCGACGATACCAGTGGCGAATAAAACTGCTGTACCCCAGGTAACTTTACCGAAAAACGCGCCAATACCGAGGAAGATTACGGCAAGGGAGGCAATTGCAGAACCGATACCGTCTTCAGTAAACCAGTAAACAATCTCGCATAATGCGCCGGCAATGTTACCACCACCGCCACCACCGGTTCCCAGGAGACCAGAGATATTAATGCCCCGGGTACTGATGCTTGCGTTAAGCCTCCAGCTTTTTGCCTCTGCCAACGCGTTAATATCAATATTGGCAAGAAGAAAAACTACTACTGCACAACCGATTTTAAAAATGATACCTTTCATAATCCCCAATATCCTTACTATAGTCTTCTGTAGCCCCCGCTAAAGCGGAGGCTACAGCTTGATTTAACGCTTTACTTAGGAGCAACCGCCGTCAGCATCAGAAATTGCTTCAACAATTTCACTTGCGCCGAAGATTGCGAAGATACCCACACCGAACATAAGTGCAAGACCCCAGGTCACTTTACCAAAGAATGCGGCAATGCCAAGGAAGATAATTGCGATTGTTGCAACTGCCTTACCGGTATCACCTTTAAACCATGAGGCGATATTACAAAGGGCGCCACCGATACCACCGTCACCAAGGCTTTTGGAAGTGCCAGTGCTGGCGGTAGCCATTGAAACCTCAGGCATAGCTGTGAAAGCGAAAGCTGCAACCAAAGTCATTGCAAAGACTTTCCACGAACTGATTTTTGTAGTCATAAGTTTATTCTCCGATTTGTTTGTTTCGCAATTCATATATTAGATTATCCTATAATGTTGTAAAATTGGTTAACAAAATAGAGTTACATCCAACCCACATTACCCCTTATACCATGCAAATATGTCACTTTTTTGACATTAATATGTTAATTATAAGAAATTTTTGTAACCAATATCCATATCAATGAATTATAATTATAATTCAGTTAGTTAGGTGGCGGGCTAAAGGTGATAATTTTCCTTTCTTTTCTATGAAAATTTGCCGTTCCGGGTATTTATTTATCAATCTGGCATTTTTCTCCCCCAAATCACGTGCATATATAACGCGGGAATGATCGTTTTGGGGGAGATTCCAAGCCAGATAATGGTAGTTCGAGCCGATAAAAACTATGGCATTCTCTAAATGGTGGTTTTCCGCCATTTCCTGCAATGATTTGATTTTACCGGGTTCAGTCAGGATTTTTTTATAATTGTTCAAACCCAGCCAGAAGTTTAATTGCCCGAATATAATCAATAGTAACAATAACTTAGAGCAGGTTTCGCGGTTCAGCCATTTCCATCTGAGAAGATGCGATATCCTTGGCAGCAGGATAAAACATTGGCTGATAAGGGGAATTAAAAGGCTGTAGAATTCATATAAAAACCTTGGCCCGAAATAATTTGCCTGAAAGAAATAAAAGAAATTAAAAATGCTGAGGGACAGCAGCGGCGCCAGGGTTAAAAACAAGATCTGGCGGTTTTTCCGGAAAAGGAAAAAAATTACCGGGGCAAGGAATATCAGATCGGGGACCGGCCAGCGAAAAAGGTCAAAGTTAAGGCTGATATAGTCATTTGAAGTGTTACTGAGTCCGTTCAATATATCATGGTCATCACCCCATGGTGCTTTACCAAAGCCGGGCCTATGTTCTTTTCCCCAGAGTTTGTAATAACCGGGAGTAAGGGCGCTGCCTGTAAGTTTGTAGTTATAGTAGAGATAAAAGGTTGAGATAGCGGAAGCGATTATTCCGGTTAGAATGAGCGGTTTAAGATACCTGCGATGGTCGCGCGTGAGAAGGTACAGGCCATGAAAGATAAATGGCGTGGCAACGGCGATTGCCGTATATGGCCTCACCAGAAACAACATGCCAAGCGCAATACCTGTGATGATGCCATATTTCGCACTGGGGGTTTTTATATTCCTGAAATAGTACAGGTAGAATATGCTGGCGAAAAAAAGACTGCTTGCGGAGTTCATGTAATCAGCGCTCATCATAACCATTGAGGCGCAGGTAAATGCCAGCAGAAGCGAAAGGTTCGCATTGCGGCGGCCAAAGAGTTCCTTGCCGATGTGCCATATGATGACAAGGGTGGCTGCCCCTAGTAGCGGGTTGACGATCTGCGGCATGTTAAGCAGATGCCCGGCTGCCAGTAACATCATATAGCCGGGAGGGTATTGGGAATAATATTTCCCATTATCTTCAATCATATGGGTTGTAATAAAGAATTCGACCGGCTCCGGAGTTTTCAGAAAAAATTCTCCGGATGCGAGTGCCTTGGCATGTATGAACTGGGCAATGCTGTCCTGAACCAAAGGAGTGAAGCTGTATAAAAATTCCGAGACATATAGCGCTAAGGTAAAAAATAATATGGGAAGAAGAAAAAACAATATCCTACCGCCCGATATGAATTTTAATAGGGGATACGTGCGCAAATTCAGCTTTGACAGGATAGTGAATATCATCACGAAAGCAATTAGGCAGAGTATCTGGTTAAGCAGGATTTCATATGCCTGCAAATCGTGGACATTATTATTTTTATAGAAATCCTTAAAGTCCTGCAGGGTTATAATGCCTTTAAGCCATAATTCATCGGGCCACATCTCAATGCCGTTGTAGTACACTTCTTCATGGCTGCGGTCGACATCACCAGAAAGTATGATACCATAGGGAATGCAGGAAAATGCAATTATCCCGGCCACTATCAGTAATATTGTTACAGAGATTTGCGGAGGTTTTATTGCAGTGCTGATTGACATAGCTGCATATCAAAATAGGGATTAATAACCGCTTAAATGAAGTTCTAGGCCAGTTTTGCCTGTGTTTTTTGTTTTACTTCGTCATTGGTAACGCCCGGCGCGAGTTCCGCTACCCTGATCCCGCCTTCCACAACGTCAAAAACGCCCAGATCAGTGATAACACGGTCAACCACGCCCTTGCCGGTAATCGGCAAATCGCAGTGTTTCACCAGTTTTGGCTCGCCGTCCTTGGAATTATGGTCCATGATCACCACTACGCGCTTAACTCCTGCGACAAGGTCCATCGCGCCACCCATGCCTTTCACCATCTTGCCCGGGATCATCCAGTTGGCAAGGTCGCCCTGCTCGGAAACCTGAAAAGCGCCGAGGATGGAAAGGTCGATATGCCCGCCGCGTATCATCGCGAAGGAATCCGCGCTGGAGAAAAAGCTTGCGCCGGAAGTTGCCGTGACAGTTTGTTTTCCTGCGTTGATGAGGTCGGCGTCGACGTCCTTATCGAGCGGAAAAGCCCCAAGGCCGAGCAGGCCGTTTTCGCTTTGCAGCGTAACATTTACATTCTGCGGGATATAATTCGCGACAATTGTCGGCATGCCGATGCCGAGGTTGACGTAAAAACCATCATGTAATTCCTGCGCGGCGCGCTGGCACATTTCATCTCTGGACCATCCCATTATTCAGCCCTCACAGTTCTTTGCTCAATGCGTTTTTCAAACTTGCCGACGAACAGCCTGTCGACATAAATTCCCGGCGTGTGGATGTTATCCGCGTCAAGTTCGTCGACCAGTTCTTCCACCTCAACCACGGTGATTTTGCCTGCGGTTGCCATCATCGGGTTAAAGTTGCGTGCGGTTTTGCGGAATACAAGATTGCCGAATTTATCGGCTTTCCACGCCTTGATGATTGATAGATCCGCTTTCAGCGCGGTTTCCATTACATAATGCTCACCGTCGAATTCGCGGGTTTCCTTGCCTTCGGCAACAACCGTCCCATAGCCGGTTTTAGTGAAAAAGGCAGGGATTCCGGCGCCGCCTGCGCGTATCCTTTCAGCCAGCGTTCCTTGCGGGTTGAACTCAAGCTGCAATTCGCCGGAAAGGAACTGGCGTTCAAATTCCTTGTTTTCGCCCACATATGACGAAACCATTTTTTTGATCTGCCTGTTATTTAGCAGGACACCGAGGCCGAAGCCATCAACCCCGCAGTTATTGCTTATGACCGTTATGTCCTTGGTGCCGATTTTACGGATTTCGGCAATTGAGTTTTCAGGTATCCCGCAAAGGCCGAAACCGCCTGCCATGATCGTCATTCCGTCAAAAAGCAGGCCGTCCAGGGCCTTTGCCGCATCTGGGTAAATCTTGTTCATGGCAACGGGATACTATGGATAAATAATGATGTCAATTTTACTGTCGAGTTCCGGGTTTTCCAGATAAGTGATATTTTTATTTAACCCGCTTTTCCTGAGCTTTACGGCAACATTATGTGAAAATGTAAGGTTTCCTGTATAAATCCTTATGTCATTTTCAATCGTTTTCAGGAAAGAGGCCAGCTTACGCTCATAAACCGGGGTGAATTCATTTGCGTTAAGCGAAATAACTATATCCTCTCCCGCAAGGGAGTATTTCAGCGCGCTTAAATCCTTGTCGCGTTTCGCTTTCTCGGTAATCACCTGATATAAATAGCTTGTGGCAAGGTCTTCGTCGGTTCTTGCCAGTTTCGCATCCAGGGGCGGGGGGCTGCTTTTTAACGAAAAATCGGTTTCCCCGCTTCTGTTAAGCTCGTTATGGTCGGGCGGGATTGACATCGAATATATCAGCACGAAAAAGGTCAGTATCACCGAAAGCAGGTCGGCGAAGGATAAAATCCATCTTGGCTGGGTCTGGGCGCTACTCATATTCAATCACCATGCTGAAATTCTTTGGCTCTTTCTGGCTTATGCCGATTTCCGCAGGGCTGAGCGCCAGCCTTTTCCTGAATGATTCAAGACGCGCCCGGCCCAAGGGAAAATTACCGGAACCGGCAAGGAGCAGGTAACGGGCATCAGCGCCCTTGTTCTCCTCTGCTATCGTGTTCCTTAAAGCGGTAATCAGCTTGCGGAGTTCCGGCTTGATTTCAGATTCATCGTCATAAAACAGGTAATCTGTGGCAAAGGAAATTTTGATATATTCATTGTTTATTGTGGTTTCTACCTTCGCGTTATCACCGAAAATTTCTATTGTTTTGTCCGTAATTGCGCCAAGGTTGGGGGTAACCACGCCGAATTTTATCGCGTCGGTTTCTTCCGGTTTGCCGAATTTCTCATTCACGCTTTTTAGTACCGCGTTTTTTTTCTCCTGGTCAAATGCAGCATGGCTGTTGATAATCATGAAAAAAGTAATCAGGATGAGGAACAGCGAAACCAGCATTGTCGCGGTTGGGGGCGTGTTGCTTCCATGAGGCGGTTTTATGTTGAACCCGCCCAGTATGTCATCAGCAGTTTTTTCGTGCGCTTCGTGGCTGTGCATAAGGTGTCCCTGCCAGTCCTTGATACAGGAGAATGGTTAAATTGTGGTTAAACTGGCTGGAAAGCCTTGGTTATCTGCATTTTCTGGTGGCTTCGTCACGCCTGCGGCCCATTGCGTCAAGATGCTCCGCACAGGTGGGGAGGAATATATGGCGGTCATTGATAGTTTTTCCACCGCGTAACTTCGCTATATTCTCCCTGATAATATCAACATCCTTGTCATCCTTCAGGCTTTCAATAGATCCCTCATATAAATAAATTACCCGTCTGTAGGCATAAGGCGGTATATTTTCCTTTTCCATCAGCTCGCAAATTTCCCGGAACTGGGATGGTGACGGTCTTCTGGAGCCTGCTTCCCAGCCGGAAATGATTGTGTGGGTCTCAATACCGAGCCTTTCTGCAAGGTTAGCCGTGGATAATCCCAGCATTACGCGAAGTGTAACCAGCGAATCACGCAGGCTGGGGGAGCTTTGTAACAGCCCCGCAAAGAATTTGCGCGATTCCGACTGGAGGATATCCACCTGCGTATCAAATTCATCTGCCGCATCTTTTGTTTCGAGCATTGAACGCAGGGTTTTATGGAAATTACGGGTAGGGAAGCTCTCCCCGTGCAGGATCTTTTCTATTTTGCGCCCGCTCCATGCTGCCCCATCCTGAGGGGTTATGACTTCCTGCGCAAATAGTTTTACGTTTCCCCAGTGACTGGTTACGAAATGGTTCGCAATGCTTATATAATCCGGTGATTCAGCCCGTGCTATCTCCTGTTTTCTGTGCCATTCAATAATCAGCCCTTTTTCCTGCGGGCTGGCGCGCAGGACTTCCAGAAGGCAATCAAGCTTTGCCTGCGTGGGGCGCGTTAGCTCCTCCTCAAAGTTTTTTATCGTACTTTCGGAATAAGGCGCGCCGCGCCTGCGTGTGTTAAAGACCTTTTTTGTTACCAGCGGGCCGGTTTCGTGCCTGTCTTCATAATCAGCCAGCGCGATTCCCAGTTCCCGCCTGCTTAATCCTTCCCTCAGCCTTAATGCACGCAGGATTTCCCCTAATGTAACCTGAAGGTGTTTGCCGGTGCGCGACTGGTAATATCCTGCGCCTTGCTTTATATAATCCACAAGCTTCATATCTGTCCTGCTATCAACCATAACTGAAGCATGGGGTATAAGGTCAAAGCGGCGCGTCATGAATTCCTCTGTATGGGATATCCGGTGTTTTCCCGTGCCTGTTCCCGCGCTTAGGCTCATGCTGATATAGTCATCAATTTCGCGCTGCGAGGGGATGATTGTGTCATGCGTACCGCTTATCAGGCGGTAGTAGCTATGTTCTTTATGTGACTCGTAAGCGCGGTTAAGCAAAAAATTAACCAGCGCAACGGATATGCCGCTCCGGATCGCGAATTCGATTGAGGATACTTGTCTTCCTGACAGGTCATTCATGTGAAGATAATAGGCGAATAAGGTTTATTTTGTCTGAATTAAGTACGGCTTCCGGAGTAAATAAATACAGAAAAATATTATATAAATCAACAGGGAGTAAATAAGTCAAAAAAAAGTGAATTTTTCCTGTTGACACTCCGGTCTATCGGTCATATAACGGCGCTCCCTCACGGGATGAACTTCGGTGAGAGATGGGGAGGTTTTTCCTAAAACCCAGACCCCATCATGATATTTGAAATCGTTAAGTAGAAAGCTAAGCGAAGGACGGTGAGTGTTGCACCAAATAGCACAATCATTGTCTTTCGTAATACAAATACGTAACAAATAGCTGTATAAGTTATTTGTTCTGACAGTGTTTTGTGCAGGAAACAATTCCGCATACGCAAGTATGCAAATTAAAAGAGATTCTTCGGAATCTCGTTTCTCTCAAACTTGAGAGTTTGATCCTGGCTCAGAGCGAACGCTGGCGGCAGGCCTAACACATGCAAGTCGAACGCCCCACCACTAAGTGGTGGAGAACGTTAGAGTGTTAGAACATTAGAACTTGGTAAAATTTTTAATCTAAATTCTAATGTTCTAAGTTCTAAGTTCTTCCACCCTTTAGTGGTGGGGAGTGGCAGACGGGTGCGTAACGCGTGGGAAACTTCCTTTTAGTTCGGAATAGCCCAGGGAAACTTGGATTAATACCGAATACGCCCTACGGGGGAAAGATTTATCGCTAAAAGATGTGCCCGCGTTAGATTAGCTAGTTGGTGGGGTAATGGCCTACCAAGGCGATGATCTATAGCTGGTCTGAGAGGAT